>NZ_PJPV01000007.1 GCF_002864045.1 Endozoicomonas acroporae | reverse complement strand
AACGCCGCAGAGTGACTGACAACTTAGTCAGAAATATATGATTCCATTTGGTTAACTACTTATATGGGCATGAGAACGCTTATGGCTGTTTTCGGGATCCTGGCCTACTCTGCCCCTGTGGATAATTTGAATAGTTCGTTCCAAAATCAGATGATTTTCAAATCCATTCACCATTATTGATTGTGGAAGTAATATGCAGGCTCTGTTCGTAAACCAGCTTACTACCCTGGACTTCAGTTACCTCTGTCCAACTCGAGGACTGGTGGGTGAAACCTGGCTTGTGGATGTGGTGCTGGGTGGTGAGCTTGATCATCAGGGCATGGTGTTTGATTTTGGCCATGTAAAGAAACAGGTTAAAGCCTTACTGGACAGCCTGTCGGATCACCGCCTTCTGGTTCCCCTGAATGCAGAAGCAACTTCCATTACCCATAACAAAGATCAGTTAGTTGTCAGCTTCAAATCACGTCGTGGGGTGATTACCTGTTCAGCACCGGCACAGGCTGTGTTGCTGGTTGATGCCGAAGCGATCACTCCGGAGTTACTCACCCCCTTTCTGGAGGATGCCATACAACAGGAGCTGCCAGACAATGTTACCAGGGTTGAACTCAGGTTATACCCTGAGGAAATTGGCGGGGCTTACTATCACTACAGCCATGGGTTGAAGAAACACGATGGGGATTGCCAGCGGATTGCCCATGGCCATCGCTCACAGATTCGGGTTTTTGTCGATGAACAACGGGATCAGGCGCTGGAGGCATGGTGGGCAGCAAAGTGGCGTGACATCTATGTAGCCACAAAAGAGGATCTAAAGGACTCCTTCACTGACAATAACCTGGATCATTACCGATTCAGCTACACGGCCAAACAGGGGTACTTCGAACTCAGCCTGCCAAGTGCTCACTGTTATATCATCGATACCGATTCCACGGTTGAACTGCTTGCCAGCCATATTGCCCGCTCCCTGGCTGAGCGAAAGCCAGGTAAAACCATCCGGGTCGTCGCTTTTGAAGGTCTGAATAAGGGAGCTATTGCTATGCATTCAGAGCCTTTAGCGGGTTGAGAGCCTTTAGCTGATTAAGAGCCCTCAGCTGATTAAGAGCCCTCAGCTGATTAAAGGCCTTCAGCGGGTTGAAAGCCATGCCGACAGGCTTTGGTCTGGCCTTTTCAGATCGATTCCAGACCTTTTCGTGAAAATAATAAGCCACTGTATTCACAGCAGGCTCAACCATCGCCAGGGCACCACCAATCATTACATCACCGGTCATCAGGTAGCCTACTGAAAACGCAACACAAAAGTGGACTGCTGCAAAAGAAACTGTTTTAGCCATGGTGCTCTCCGGCCTTGATAATCATTTCGTCGTTGTTGGCTTTATTCTATGAGAATGATTCTCAATTGTAAAAATAAAACAATATAAACAAGATGATAGAAAAAAACTATCAGCTAATCTTTAGTTAATGGCCAAAAAGGAGAACGTGCTATGTCGTCATCACTGACGGATCAGATCAATAACCGCCCATTCCAACCCGACCCTGTTAGAGACCCGCAGATAGGCCCGTCAGTCCAGGCGGCTGCCGAGGATAAAGTTGAAACCAGCTATACCAACCAGCTGACGGAGCTCCCCAAAATGCTGGAGATGGATTTCGATAAAGTAGAAAACCTGCTGGCCAACCTGTCTGCTGCCAACCCGTTTCGCCCGGATATGGCACTTGGCAAACAGCCCGAAGTGGCCGTTATCGATGCCAGTAATAGTGTTCAAGAAGCCCCTGTCGCTCCGGTTGGCGCTGCGGTGGATGCAAGCCAGGTTAGCCAACTGAAACAAGTGAATGCCGCTCTGGCAGAGTATGATGTGCGCCTTCAGCAGGTATTTGATGCAATGGCACTTTCCCGTTCAGGGGGAAAACCGGACCTGCAAAACATGGGCACAGAGTATGAGCGCCTGATGACCTTTGTCCGGCAAACGGAATACCATTTAACTCAAGCGATCGAACTGATCCCGGAGACACTCCCGGAGAATACCGGCGAGTCAATGGCTCAGTTAATGCCCGAGTTCAGCCAAAGCCTGGTTCGCTATGACAGTGAGTTTCAGCAGATCTTCGGTGCTATTCAGCATGAATTAAAGCAGGCAGAGATTGCCAGCAAGCGCTTTCGATGAGCCTGTAAAGCCACTCTCTGCTGAGAGTGGTTCCAACTCCTTTCCTCTCATCGCCATAACACACTCCTGAATGAAATTCTTCCGGGAAATGATGCATCGATAACAAGTCCAAAAAACCAGAGATCCGGTCATGCTGCGGCTGGTGCAACCGTTTGCCAGCACTGCTGCCCTTATCGCTGCCTGACTCGGTCATGTGATCACCCAAGGGCTGGACAATTATTGGTGGGCTGCTGGTATCCACACTGCTGATTCTGGTAGTAGTACCAGTACTTTATTACCTGTTCAGCAAAATGCAGGGGAGAAACGTATAAGAACGAAAATATACCCGTACAAACTCTTGAGGCTTGTGTAGAATTACTCGTATAAATGATAAAAGCGGGCTTTAGCCATTTGAGCAGCTATTCGACCAGGAATGAGCCGTTCGAACTACAGAGAATCACCGAAGCGGTGGAATTTCCCGGGCCCACTATAACCAGGAGGAAATAGCATGTTAGAGCACGCCGTCGATCGTTCAACCTTTAATCAGGTTATGGTTCCCAATTATGCGCCCCAGGCCATGGTGCCTGTGCGTGGGAAAGGGTCACGAATCTGGGATCAGGAAGGAAAAGAGTATCTGGACTTTGCTGGCGGCATCGCCGTCAATGCTTTGGGACATTGCCACCCGGCCCTGATTGATGCCCTGAAAAAGCAAGGTGAAGAACTGTGGCATCTGAGCAATGTCTATACCAATGAACCGGCTCTTGAATTGGCCCAGCAGTTAATCAACAGCACCTTTGCGGATAAAGTCTTTTTCTGTAATTCCGGTGCAGAAGCCAATGAAGCCGCGTTTAAGCTGGCCAGAAAGTACGCGTACGATAACTTTGGCCCGGAAAAGCATGAGATCGTCTCCTTCTACCAATCGTTCCATGGCAGAACACTCTTTACTGTGACCGTAGGCGGACAAAAGAAATACTGTGAGGGCTTTGAGCCGGTTCCCGGCGGTGTGCTGCACACCACCTACAACGACCTTGAGGCACTCAAAGCCCTGATGTCTGACCGCACCTGTGCCGTGGTCGCTGAGCCTATCCAGGGTGAAGGCGGGGTTATTCCAGCTGACCCTGAATTTATCAAAGGCGTCAGAGAGCTCTGCGACCAGCATAATGCCCTGCTGGTTTTAGATGAAGTCCAGTCCGGTATGGGCAGAACCGGCCAACTCTTTGCCTATATGGGCCTTGGTGTAACACCGGACATTCTGACCAGCGCCAAATCCCTTGGCGGAGGCTTCCCGATCGGTGCCATGCTCACCACCAACAAAGTAGCGGAAAGTTTTGGTTTTGGTACCCACGGCAGCACCTACGGCGGTAACCCACTGGCCTGTGCCGTAGCCCTGGAAGTGATCAAAACCATTAATGACCCACAACTGCTGGCTAACGTCAGTAACAAGCATGACCGCTTCCGTCAGCACCTGGAATCGATGAACAGCAAATATGGCATCTTTGCTGACGTGCGGGGTAAAGGCCTGCTGATTGGTGCTGAGCTGGTTGAGAAGTATCACGGAAAGGGTAAAGACATTCTTGCCGCAGCAGCAGACGAAGGGTTGATGCTGCTGGTTGCCGGGCCGAATGTCCTGCGCTTTGCACCATCACTTATTATTCCTGATGAAGACATTGATGAGGGTATGGCACGGCTGGAACGAGCGGTTGCTACCGTGGTTTCTGCCTGAGAGCCCTGAACGCCTCGCCACACCGGCAGAGATACTTCTCGTTCCCACGCTCTGCGAGGGTGTTGCAAAAGATATAAAAGCCTTGAACCACAAAGACACGAAGACACAAAGGAAGCCTTTTTGTTTGCCGAGCGTAGCTCAGGCAAACCAAAAAAAACTTTGTGTCTTTGTGCCTTTGTGGTTCCCTTCTTTTAAGGCCTTCCGCAATACTCTCACTGCATGGGAATGCATACCCTGCCTTATCAGACACTCCATACCCGAAGTAAAAACAGAATGAGAATGTCGTATGGTTAAGCCCGCAAAAACGCTTCCCCCTGAAATTCTCCCCTGGCTTGATTTACTCAATAATCAGCATGATGAAATGCTGGCCAGAACCATTGAACTGGCAGAAATAAATTCTGGCAGCCTTAACTGTGATGGTGTCAACCAGGTGCTGGAGCAGCTGCTGACCCTGACCTCTGACTTATCAAAAGACCATGAACGCATACCTGTAAACCCATGGAAGGTGGTAAACGACAGCGGAGAAATCATTCAGCACCCACTAGGTGATGCATTAAGAATTCGCAAACGCCCTGAAGCACCTCTTCAGGTCTTTCTGTGTGGCCACATGGATACGGTTTTTCCAAAAGACAGCCCTTTTCAAAAGGTCCGCTGGCTGGATGATGACACCATCAATGGCCCCGGGGTTACTGATTTAAAAGGCGGTATTCTGGTAATGCTCAAGGCGCTGGAAGTGCTTGAGCAAAGCCCATGGGCTGAACAGATCGGCTGGGAAATACTGTTTAACCCGGATGAAGAGATTGGCTCTCCCGGCTCAGCCCCCCTGATTCAAGAGGCTGCACAACGCGTCCATCTGGGCATGATCTTCGAGCCCTGCTTTCCCGATGGCAACCTGGCCGGCCAACGCAAAGGCAGTGGTAATTTTACCGTGGTCAGCCATGGCAAAGCGGCTCATGCAGGCCGTGAACATCACCTGGGGCGCAATGCCATTCGTGCCCTCTGTGATTTTGTTGCCGCCATGGACGACCTGAATGGTCAGCAACCAGGGATCACCTTTAACCCCGGCTACATTCATGGTGGAGGCCCGACCAACATCGTGCCTGATCGCTGTATTCACAAGTTTAACATCCGCCTGGAACAACCGGATGATGAACAGTGGTGCCTGGAAAAGCTGAGCGAGATCATCGAAAGCATCAATCAGCGCGATGGCATTCAACTGGAACTGCATGGCGGATTTACGCGCAAACCCAAAGTACTCAGTCCTGCCAATAAACAGCTGCTAACACTGGCAAAAAACATCGGGCATGAGTTGGGTATTCCCCTGGACATTAAACCGACGGGCGGTTGTTGCGATGGTAACAACCTTGCCTCAGCCGGGATTCCCAATATCGATACGCTTGGGGTTCAGGGAGGAGCGATCCACAGTGATCAGGAATATTTAAACGTCAAAAGCCTTGTGCCTAGAGCCAGGCTCAGTGCGGCATTATTATTGAGCCTGGCCCATGCCAGCGCCTCGGGAGAAAATATGAACTGGTTAAAGAGCGATTAATGACTCATTCTGTTATGGATAACCTGAAAAGCCGGTCATTTCTGAAGACGACCTGTAGTCATGGCAAAATTCCGGGTAAAAATGACTGATTCAACACGGGAGCATCAACATGCAACTCACTATCCAGCAACTATTGGACGCCATGTGGCAGGACTACCTTGCCCTGACCCCCGATGCTAAACCGATTCACCAGCTCTTTGCCGATCTGAATCACGGTCAGGTAATCAACGACCATATCGCCCTGCGCACCTACAATCTTGAAAAAGTGGCACTGAATAACCTCGCTCTCCCTTTTGTTGAAACAGGCTATCAACCCGTTGACGACTATCAGTTTCCCACCAAGAAACTTTATGCCCGATATTTTCAACACCCGGATAAAACCCTGCCCAAAGTCTTTATCAGTGAACTGAAAGTAGAAGAGTTGCCAGACAACTGTCAGGAAATAATTTATGACCTGGTAACGCAGGTACCGGAAGCCACTGTCGCCCATCAGAATTTCTGCTACTCCGGTCGCCCCTGGAGCCTGACCTCTGACCAATACGAAACCCTGGCAGTAGAGAGCGAATACGCCTCCTGGGTAGCGGCCCATGGCTTTCGCCCCAATCACTTTACGGTATCCATCAACCATTTGAGTTCACACCCGGATATTCAAAGCGTCAATCAACTGCTGCTGGATAATGGGTATGACCTGAATACCAGTGGCGGCCTGATCAAAGGATCGCCTGACGTCTTGCTGGAACAATCCTCAACCCTGGCCAAAGCGGTGGACGTGACCTTTGATGACACCACCATGAAAGTCCCTGGCTGCTATTACGAGTTCGCCCGGCGCTACCCAATGGCCAACGGTCAACTTTACCAGGGGTTTGTGGCGGCATCTGCGGATAAGATATTTGAGAGTACGGATGTGGCTTCAGGCACCAGATAGCCGGTCAGCCGAGGAACCAACTGGCTATAACATTGGTCTTAACCGGAATAGCAGGGAGATGGCAGTGAAAAAGGCTCATTCGATCGAATAAGCCCGAAGGTGGGTTATCTTTGAATAAATCCTCTATTTAGATTACAGGCCTTATTATAATCAACTCCTTCGCATTCAAATGGGATCATCCGTACACAGGGACAGTCGCTTGTTGGCCTGTGAAAAGACCGTATTTTCAATTGGCAGACAAAGGATTACCAAACTGCTCCAGAAAACGCCGACCAATGATTTTTGAACCCGCATAGTTCAAATGGTTATCATCCCGATAGAGAGGGGTACCATCCAGAACCGTATCACAACGCGCTTCATTGCACATGGCAGAACGGGGGTTAATCCAGTCAACCTGGGGATATCGGGCCTGAATAGTCTCTTTAAAGCGGTAGAAGTTTACCTGCTCACTCTCCACATCCGCCCTTGGCACAGTGCAATCCCGCTGATCCTTCAGCAGACAGTAGGCAAAACTGTTGGATGGAAGTCGAAATGCATCTTCAATAACCACTACCCTGTGCCCACGCTCAAGCAGCCAGCGGACAATATTCACAAAGTAGCCCTGATATTGATTGCTGGCCAGATAGGCAGTCCACCAGGCGGATAGAAAAATAGTCATTGGCTCGCCGTGATCAAGGTAATCCTGAAGAGCCTGGTTACGTTTTACTTTTCTCTCATCTCCAGTAGCAACCGTGTCTTCTGCCAGGATAAACGGCGATGAGGCCTTGGTGACCAGCAAGGTAGTTATCCCCTGCCGCTTACTGAGCTCCTCGACAAAACCAGCCATGGCTGTTGCATGGGAATCCCCCAGCAACATGGCATCAGGCTTTTTGCCTGGTTCCTTTGCTCCAAGCAGGCAATGCTCACCCTGGTCAAAGCTAACAGCATCCCCATCAAAACAGGGATCAAAAATATCTCCTGCATTCTGCTGATTGATCACCCGATACAGTTCACGGTTCTTTTGTGGTATGCGAAAACTGATATCATCAGCGACACGAATCGTCACCTGCACAGCCCAGATAACGATAGCAGGCAACAGCATCAATAACAGAAAAGACTTTTTCAAAGACCAGTCTGTGTAACGAAGCTTCGATTCCACAAAGGTATAGCTGAACCAACTTAATACCAGACTTGCAGCAATCAACAACAACTGGTTAGTCAGATCCAGTGGAATCAACTGATTATTCAGTATCGCTACCAGAGGCCAGTGCCAGAGATAAAGCGAATACGACAAAGCCCCAAGGTAAACCAGTGGTGCAGAACCAAGCAGTCGTCCAGCCAGAGCATTACTGTTATTAAGGCCTGAATAAATAACCAAACCGGTACCGAGCACTGGCCACAGGGCATTATAACCAGGAAACAACGAATCTTTGGTCAATACCAATGCACTGCCAATAATCAGAGCCAGGCCAGACAAAGAAAGACCATTGGAAGTCAGGTCATTCACCCGGGGCAGACGGTTGCCAAACAGAGCCAGCCCAGCTCCCAGCAACAACTCAAACAAACGGGTCGTCAGCAGAAAATAGGCAGAATCAGGTGCAGCGTCAGTACGGTAAATGGAGTAGCCAAAAGTTGCCAGCCAAAACACCAGAAAAACCCAGGGTGCTGCTGAGCGATTCAAATAACGATAAACCAGAAACAGAACGGGAGGCCAAAGAAAATAAAACTGAAATTCAACAGCCAGGGTCCAGGTATGCAACAGTGGCTGAGTAGCTGCGTCTGCTGAAAAATATTTGGCAAACTCATCAATAAAGTAAAAATTACTATAACCGACCAGGGAGTAAAGCCAACTCTTTGAGAAGATATAATACTCTTCATCCATGTAGATAGGCGAGATCAGCAGAAAAACAACAAACGACATCAGCAGTAAAGCCGGTATCAACCGCTTTATACGTTTGCTGTAAAAATCACTGAACAAGAAAGTACCTGCTGAAAGCTGTTTCATTAGCAGGTTACTCATAACAAAGCCGGTTATTACAAAAAATACATCAACACCAACATAGCCACCGCTGATGATACTGAACTGAAAATGATAAAGCAGTACAAGGGCTGCGGCGATAAAACGGAGGCCGTCGATGTCTGGGCGGTATTTATACATCTTAAATAGATATCACACAGGTGTTAAATCATAGTTACTACTGCGAGAATTGCCGAGTAATCTTTTTGAATAGAAACAACTGCTTTAAAGCCTTTAGCGGCAAAAAAGTCCTGCTGCAATTGAGCGCACAGGCCAGTTTCTATTAAATCTTTCTCGATCTTTATTCAGCAATTTCTCTGATTTTTCTTCAGACTTTAAAATAACCGTCTGATCCAGATCAATGACCAGAAGCCGGTGATCCGTGAGCATAAAATTAGTCGCCTTCATATCCCCATGAAACACCAATCCTTCTTTAAGGGTTGACAGTATTTCAATCAGATCCTGAGCCCTATTTTCTGCTTCCGGGGTAATTTCTGTCAGGCTATTGAAGTAATGCAGGGCATCCTCTGCCTCAACATATTCCGTGACCAAATAGCTGCATGTTACAAAGGGCCCAAATCTATGCTCCAGTAAAGCTAACGGCTTTGGAGTATCAATCCCCAGCAGGCGCAGCAGGTAATGGGCTGCATACCAGGCATTGCGGGCACGGGATTTTCTGAAACCACGGAAAAACTGGTGCAGCCAGCCTTTAGTGCTTTTGTAACGTTTAACAAACACTTTTTTACCATCATCCAGGGTAACGATGGATACCGTGTTAGTGCTGCCCCTTTTCAGAACATGACCAGCATTGATAAACCTGTCTGGTGATGCCAGAAATGTGGTTAATGCTTCACTGATTTCTACTCTGTCCATCACCTGAAACTTGCGAAAGCCGGACTCTGCGACAAAATCGGTACAGGTTCTGAATACTTTTTCCAGATAACGCTCCCGCCACTTTCTTCTCTTCCGAATAGCTTTGGCAAGACACTGTTCGTCTATCCCTTCGAGAGGATGAATAGATTGATAAGCAGGCTGACACTGAAGAGAAAGATGATCAAACCGTGGGAACAGGACAGAAAGAAAAAAGGCCAGATTGTCCAGCGCCACTGATTGGGAAATCTGTACACTCTCCCTGTGAACACCACCACCATCAATCAAAAACAACGTTTGCCCCACCATCAGGAAATTATCCAGATGTGGGTCATTATGAAGGATATTGTGCTGATGCAACTGGCCGACTGTTTCTACGACCTGCTTAAGCAACGCCAGGCGTTGATCATCACTGAGATTCCTCTGCCATACTTGCTCAAGAGATTGGCTGTCCTCAAGAAATTCGGTGGTTAACAGGCCAAAATCCTGAAGCTGCCGGGTTTCAATCAGAGCAGGAGTATTAATTCCTGCATCGGCAAAGCTTTTAAGGCCCGCGAGTTCACGCTGTAAATGTCGTGTCGCTGAACTTCCTGTAAAGAACTTTGCCAGAACAGTTGCACCGTCCACAATCGCTCTGGCTACTAACCGTTTGCCCGGCAGAAAACGCAATACAGCATCAATCAGGATCTTCTGCCCGTGAATGTCCAGAATAGAACCATTCCGAGGAGCTTCTTTCAGGTTCGTCAGCTCTTCCGGTGTGTAAAAAAGTTTCCCTGTGGTCATTCCCTTCTCTCAAATAACGTCGAATACAACCGGTTACTGTCGTGCTTTTCTGGCCATTCGCTGATAAAGCTTGTGGGCTTTTCTGGTAATCTTCAGCCACATGGGCAAATGCTGCTTTAATGCTTCTCTTAATGGCAGACCGGTATAGGTTTTGATAAAACGAAAGATATCCCTTTGGGTGATACCAATGCCCATGGCTGAATAGTAGAGTCCGGAAAGGTCCTTGATCACCCAACGTAAAGGTGTCGCATCTCGCAACTGGGCTCGATGGAGGTCAATCAGATAAAATGTCAAATTGTGCGGATCCGGTATCTGCCGGTCAGGCATCATAAAGTGACAAAGATAATAATCCCGATGATTAATACCATTGCCGTGCATTTTTTTACTGATCTCTGCCAACTTATTAATCATGGCCAGTTTTAACCTGAATGTCGGCGGCTCCACTGACCAGGGCTTACAAAAATCTTCCAGCGTGACCATATCCCTGAGTTCTTCAGTGACCAGAAACGAACGCCGGGTTGCGGGATTGCTGCCAGTTTCGCCAAACGCTACCGGTGTCATGGTGGTGATCCCAACGTCGTGCAACCGGTTCAACGCTTCCCACTCATTGCGGGCACCGAGCACCGGTTTGCGCAGACGAATAAGGTTTTCGATGATTTCAAACCACCCAACACCACCATGTACTTTGGCAAAATACCCCTGGCCATTCAGCTCAAAACGAAAGGTTCTCCGTGCTTCCAATGCCCGATAGATTTCACCATCCATATTTTCCAGCAGCTGCTGAGGATCCTTTCCCTGCCAGGCTTTGTTAAAGTCATCTCTCAGATAAAGCACTTAGTAAGCCCCCTCTGCCCACTTCTTTTCAGCCCGGGCAATAATCAGCTCTGCCGCACACTGGGGCAGGCTATACAAATCGGTAGTTTTACTGAAGTTAACGGCGTTCTCAGACCATTGTTTCCGCTGTTCAGATAACAACATCTCACTGACTGCCTGATTTAGCGCATCCTGGGAAAAGGGTGAACGAATTACCCGCCCGGCATCAGCCTCAAGAATATAATGGGCATAACCACACACATCCGTCGTTAATACCGGAAGCCCTGCTACCAGAGCTTCCAGTAAAACGGTTCCGGTGTTTTCGTTGTAGGCCGGGTGAATCAGCAAGTCGGCTCCCAGAAGAAATCTTGGGATATCATCCCGGCCTTGAAAAAACTGAATCTTGTCAGTAATGCCCAGGTGCTTTGCCATCGTCAGAAAAGGTTTCTGTTTATCCTGACCAATGATAAAGAAACGAGTTGACTCGTTAAGTAGTTCAGGCAATGCAGCAATGGCTTTCAAAGCCCGATCCAGACCTTTGGTTCTGAACCCCGAGCCCACCATCAATACCAGCCGGTCTTCATTGCCAAGGCCGAACTCCTGGCGGAACGCCTCTCGAATAATGTCCGCATCCACTGGCCGACAGCGATCTTTTGCTATACCCGGCGGTAGCAGTTGCAGGCGCTCATCGGGTGTCTGGTAATAGCGTTGGAACTCGGGTTTTTGCAGGGCAGAAATGAGCAACGAAACGGTTTGGCTGTCTTTACCAAAAACCGCTGTTTCCAAAGCACAGTACTGTCTGTAGCGGGCGCTTAGTTTATAAAGCCAGAATCTGCTGTCTGATTTGGCTTTATAACAGGTGTCAGCGGCATAATAGATATCCAGTCCGGGCATTTTATTAAAACCGGTGAGGAGCACCTTCGGCTCGTTTCTCAACGACTGCTGTACCTGCTGACAGAAGTCAGTCATCTTTTTGTGATTAGTCAGCCCTTTAACCGGCAGTAGACGTATATCAAAACCTTCCGGTTTATCACCATGCCAGCTTGTGGTGTAGACACGGATACCATATCCACGATGTTTGCACTCACTGGCTATTCGCAGAAAGTCCCGCTGCAATCCGCCATAGGGAAAATATTTATACAGTGCGAAAGCAAGTATCATGATGTGATGCTGCCCTGAAACAATCAGCCGAAGAGCCTGTCAGACTTAAATCCGAGAGTATCCGTTGAAAGATCGACACCAAAAAGCACCTTTCCCCCACGCTACCGCCCGTCGAATTTAAGGCGCTATACCGAAACAGCCTGATTCAGATATTTGAAGTCCCCAGCACACCGGATTGTTAAACGACCATCAGGGTTAACCTGCGGCTTAAATCGCTCAGACAGGCGCTACCTATAAAACCTGATATGTATTATGTGTAACAACTGCATAAGCAGCTATATCACAGTGAAATGGGCTAGTATTTAATGACGTATGGTCAATCAAATGAAGCAAGGGATTCTACCGCTATCGCAGATCATTGCAATAAGTGGAGAGACTGGCACCATTAATCTGATAACAACCTCTCCCTCTTGCAAATAGAGGTCTGAAAGCTGTATTTACCGGTGTTTTTAATATCACATCACGCCGCAGATACAAGGTCAGCATTGTCATTGGCTCTTCTCAAACGTGCCGCCGCCCGATCAATCTCATTGATATCCTGATCCCTGTAGCGCTCATAATCATTCAGCGCCTGTCGGTAGCCTGCTTCGATCTGCTCAGGCGTCAATTCTCCCTCCGCCGGTAAACCCAGCAAATTCCGGTCTATTTTGTCTTGCTCCCGGGCCTGATGAACCAGCCTGGCCTGTAACGCCCGCCTTTTTGCCTCCTGCAAATCCCGTTGTGTGACAAATCGATATAATTGTTCCTGAGCGTGTTTGACCAGACTCACCTCCCGGTCAAAGAGCTCTTTTGGTAGTCCTGACTGCGCTTTCTCATTGCAACGGGCTTCTGCCGCCTGATAAATATCGTCTTTGGTAACTGCCTCTATATCCTGATGAATTCTCAGCAGCTGTATTGCTGCACCGATATTCTCAGGAGGTGGCATGGGAAAGTAATTCGACGACTCTGTGTTCCCAACCAACCTGTCTCTGATAGGGCGATTAATAAAGCTGTCTTTATGGTAAAGACGCCCCTCATTCATTTCATGATTGGAGAGAAATACAAAATCCAGGGCTACCTTGGCGCATCCCAGAAACCTCAGGCCAAAAGCGGTGCCTGCAGCTACTGCTCCCGTAGCCAGAATACTGTAGGGAGACAGAGTGATTAACGACGTGAAAAAACCAAGTAAACTGCCATAGACCCCACCAACCACCATGCGACTGCCAAAATACGTCAGTTTATTTTCATCACAGCGTTCCCCCTGAAACGGCAAGTGTCTCAGCCAGCGAAAGCTCAGAAAATCTCCAAGAACAGGCAGATCCTCTATCGGGAGTCTATCTAATAGTACGGGCAGGCGATCCGTTGGGAACTGGTCACTTGAATAATATCGCAGTACGGCCTCACCTATCGCTTCACAAGCCATAATAATGATGCCGGTCAGGGCCGATTTAAGAATGATCGGCAAGGCCATCATACCAACCATAAAAGTAGCGCCAGCCATGGCCCAGACAGCGAGATATCCGGCCCAGTTGAATGCGTCCATAATATGCCACATGCTCGTTTCTACGGCACAGACAACCCTGCTGAACAGCGACTTACAGCGCTCAGTAAAAGAGAAGGGTTCTTTTGTTATATAGGTTCCATCAGGCTCGCCAGGTGCAATACTGCTACTGGCAATTGCAGGCTGCTCAGAAGAGGATTCACTCGGCTCACGAGGCCGCGGAACCACAGGCAAAAGAACGGGTGACTGAATCATAGGTATTTTTGGTGAACTGTTTTTACCACTAACAAAGTGAGCGAAACGGTATCATTTCCTGAATTATTGAAGCTAAACTATAGGTGCATTTTTTCTCTTTGCAGGGTCTTTCCATCAATAAAAGTTGAGGTAACATTTCCAGGTCTCTTTATGTCGCGATAACTAACTGACTATTAAAACAAAGGCAAAGTCTGACTATGATTGTTATTCGTCCCATTCATGAGCAGGATCGTGAGGCCCTCTGGCAAATTGCCAACCAGACGGGTGCCGGATTCACCTCCCTGCAACCTCACCGCCCCATGGTTGATAATAAACTGGCATGGGCGCTCACCTCCTTTAAGCAGGCTTCGCTGGCAGCATCGCAGAAAACAGGTACTTCTGCCGCAGAACCGAAAAACAATCTCTATCTGTTTGTGATGGAAGATACCGAAACCGGTCAGATTATGGGCACTGCGGGTATCGAGTCCGCCGTCGGGCTTGAGGCTCCCTGGTATAACTACAAGGTGAGTAAACAGGTCCATGCCTCACAACAACTGGATGTCTACACCATGGTGGACACCCTGATGCTCTGCAGCGACCATACCGGCTTTTCAGAACTTTGTACGCTCTTTTTGCTGCCGGATTATCGTCACTCCAAAAACGGTACGTTTCTTTCCAAGAGTCGCATGTTGTTTATGGCAGCCTTTCCGGAACTGTTTGCTGAAGGCCTCTTTGCAGAAATGCGTGGCTACTGTGATGATCAGGAAGTGTCTCCTTTCTGGGAAGCCCTGGGCCGTCACTTCTTTGCAGTGGACTTTGCCGAAGCTGATCGCCAATCCACTGTCGATAAAGCGTTTATTGCCGAGCTGATGCCTCGCCACCCAATCTACACCAATTTGCTGCCGGATGAAGCCAGGGAGGTCATTGGTGTTACCCACGAAAGCACAACGCCTGCCCGACATCTGCTGGAATCTGAAGGCTTCTACTACACTGGCTATGTGGATATTTTTGATGGAGGTCCGCTACTGGAAGCCAGAGTCAAGGACGTACGCTCAGTAAGAGATTCACGACAGTACAAAGTTAAAATTGTTGAAAACAACACAACGGATCAGCGCCGCTGGCTGATGGCCAATAGTGAGTTGAACGATTTTCGCTGCATCATGGGCAATCTTTCCTACGAAGGACTGGAGTTTGTCATGATCACTAAAGAGCAGGCATCAGCACTTAACATTGAAGAAGGCCAATTGCTGCGGGTAGTGCCTTTATCCAGCTAGTCAACGAATTGAGAGGATTAAGACCATGCCAGACACAAATGAACAACAATGCCTGTTTATCAATGGACAATGGCTTAAGGCAAATGGCAAACCCTTTTCATCCGAAAATCCGGGAACAGGCAATGAGCTCTGGCAAGGAGCCAGTGCCACCACAGAGCAAGTAGACCAGGCAATAAGCGCCGCCCGGGAAGCCAGTCATCATTGGGCCTTTCGCCCATTTCAAGAACGAGAGGCGTTCATTAAGGCGTTTGCCAATGAGCTGGAGCAGAATAAAGAGGCCCTGGCAGAAATCATTGCCAGAGAAACTGGTAAGCCGCTCTGGGAAGCCAAAACGGAAGCGGCTGCTATGGCCGGGAAAATCGCCATTTCAATAAAAGCCTACCATGAGCGAACGGGCACCGTTGAAAATGTCATGCCCGTAGGAAAAGCCGTGATTCGTCACAAGCCACATGGGGTTGTTGCGGTATTTGGCCCCTACAACTTTCCGGGCCACCTTCCCAATGGGCATATTATTCCCGCACTGCTGGCTGGCAACACCGTGGTTTTCAAGCCCAGCGAGTTAACACCGGCCGTTGCGGAATACACGATAAAACTCTGGCAGCAGGTGGGAATACCCGACGGAGTTATCAATCTGGTTCAGGGAGAAAAAGAAACTGGCATCGCTCTGGCCGGGCACCCCGGTCTTGATGGTCTGTTTTTCACCGGCAGTTCAAACACCGGCAAGATGATCCACCAGCAGTACGGCGGCCAGCCGGGTAAAATTCTGGCGTTGGAAATGGGTGGCAACAATCCGCTGATTGTCACCGAGATGGCAGATATCAAAGCCGCAGTACACGACACTATTCATTCAGCATTTATCACCGCCGGTCAACGCTGCACCTGTGCCCGCCGACTTTTTGTTCCCACAACGCCCTGGGGGGATCAGTTTGTTGATGCGCTGACTGTAGCGGCAGCGAGGATCAAAGTAGGTCAATGGGATGATCAGGAAGCGCCGTTTATGGGAGCGCTTATCTCTGAAGCAGCGGCCAAACAGATATTGTCAGCCCAGGAAACGCTGCAAAAGCTGGGCGGCAACAGCCTGCTTTTATCAACACATCTTCAAGCGGGAACCGGCTTAGTCTCTCCGGGTATTATTGATGTGACCAATATCAAAGACCTTCCCGATGAAGAGCACTTTGGCCCACTGTTGCAAATTATCCGTTACGATCGTTTTGAAGATGCCGTTGCAGACGCCAATAACACCCGTTTTGGTCTTTCCGCCGGATTGTTCAGTGAAGCACCAGAGCAGTACCAGTTCTTTTTGCAGAGAATACGTGCAGGTATCGTTAACTGGAACCGGCCAATCACCGGTGCCAGCAGTGCCGCACCTTTTGGTGGCCCAGGTGACAGTGGCAACCACCGCCCCAGTGCCTATTTCGCTGCCGATTACTGTGCCTACCCGGTGGCCAGTGTTGAGTCGGAGTCACTGAGTATGCCCAAAGAACTCGCGCCCGGGCTTGATTTGTAAACGGTACCTTCGCGTTCAACCAATGGTGAAGTAGTCAATAATGAAAACAATAGAAGCCAACTTTGACGGACTGGTCGGCCCTACCCACAACTATGCAGGGTTATCCCGGGGTAACAAAGCCTCAATCCATTATGCGGGCAAAGTAGCAAACCCAAGGGAAGCGGCTCTCCAGGGTCTGGAGAAAATGAAGGCGCTCAGTGAACTGGGCTTTATCCAGGGTGTGTTAGCCCCCCAGGAGCGCCCGGATGTTGCCACACTGCGAAGGCTCGGTTTCACCGGCAGTGATTCACGGGTCCTGTCTGACGCGGCGCAACAGATGCCAGCAGTTCTGGCAGCCTGCTGCTCTGCTTCCAGCATGTGGACCGCTAATGCAGCGACGGTCTCCCCCAGTGCAGACTGTGCTGATGGTAAAGTACATTTCACGCCCGCTAACTTAATCAATAAATTCCACCGCTCCATTGAGCATGACGTTACCGGAAAAATACTAAAATCGACGTTTAATAACCCGAACCACTTTGTTCACCACCAGGCTCTGCCATCCACCGAATACTTTGGTGATGAAGGGGCCGCAAACCACACCCGTTTTTGCCATGAATATGGCGAACAGGGCGTTGAATTTTTCGTTTATGGCCGGGAAGCATTTAACCCGCAAAGTACCTCACCACAGAAATACCCTGCCCGCCAGAGTCTTGAAGCCAGTCAGGCTGTCGCCCGCCTGCATCAGCTTGATCCGGACAAAGTGGTATTTGCCCAGCAAAACCCGGTGGTTATTGATCAGGGCGTTTTTCATAATGATGTTATCGCTGTGGGCAACCGCAACCTGCTGTTCTGCCATGAACAGGCATTTGTGGAGCAGGCTGGTGTCTATGAGTCATTAAGAAAGGCTTATGGGTCGCAGGACTTCCATATTGTTGAAGTAGCAGATCAACAGGTTTCTATAGCACAGGCAGTTGGGACTTATCTGTTCAATAGCCAACTGCTGTCGCTGGACCATGGCGGGACAATGATCGTTGTCCCCTCTGAGTGTGAAAATGAACCCGCTGTCTGGAACTACCTGCAAAGCATACTCAACGACGCAAGTTGCCCAATTACGGATCTGAAGGTTTTTGATCTGCGCCAAAGCATGAATAACGGTGGAGGCCCGGCCTGCCTGCGACTGAGAGTCGTATTAAACGACCAGGAACTGGCAGCGACCAATCAACATTGTCTGATCAACAACCAGCGCTTTGCCACCCTCAGCCGCTGGGTCAAAAAGCACTATCGTGATCAGTTGTCTGAAAAAGACCTGGCCGACCCGCTTTTACTGATGGAATCCCGAACGGCCCTGGATGAACTGACACACATTCTTAACCTGGGTTCAGTCTATCCATTCCAGAATTAATAGCCTTCAAGCGTATGTAAGGAACAGTTCTGAAATAACTTCCACATTTCTACAGACGCTGCCCGAAAAGCCAGAACCACTTGTGCTTTTACGGGCAACGGGTGGCGGGCGGCGATCTTTTTTACTTACCGCCAAACACTTTTTTATCTTCTGCAATCCGGTGACCCACGGCTGGATGCTGGAAAATCCGATCAATATACGCCGCCAGCTTTGGATACTCAGCAGAGTCAATCTGGACTCCAGCATGGATGAGATTAATAAAGTGACTGGCCAGGGCAATATCAGCTAACTGAACCACCCCACCAAACAGAAAGTCAGTTTCCGGAACCTGAGATTCCAGATAAACACAAATCTGCGGCAGTTTGGTTTGTAAAATTTCCTGCACTTTGTCTTCATCAGCAGGCTGGTTAATCAGCTTCTTGGCAACACGCTCAAAAAAGACCGTTCCCAGTACCTGGAGCATCGCCGTATCGGCATACTCTTCAAACCAGCGGGCCCTGGCTTTTTCCTCCGGCGTCTTTGGGTAGAGAGCCTGTTCTGGATAACGGTCCTCAAGGTACTCACAGATCACCGAGGAGTCAGCAATCGTCACCTTGTCATCTTCCCAGGCAGGAATTTTTTTCAGGGGGCTGATTTTTTCAAAGCCTGCCGGTTTCATAAACGGGGTAACCGGCACTAACTCATAGTCAAGTTGTTTTATTTCAAGAGCCAGCAGTACTTTTCGAACCATGGGCGACAGTGGCACCCCATAAAGCTTACTCATGGTCACATCCTCTATAATTATTGTTTTCAACCAACAGCTATCCTACCTTTTACTCCAGCCTTTGCAATATCCAGAAAACCGGAACATGACCTTCCCGCCCTTATAAGTAGTTAACCAAATGGAATCATATATTTCTGACTAAGTTGTCAGCCACTCTGCGGCGTTGCAACTCCGGTCACATAGCTACGGCTATGCTCCCTACGTTGCGCCTTGCATAGCAACTGCCCACTTAGCCAGAAATATACGATTCCATTTGGCCAACTACTTAAGGCGAGTTTCTGCGCAATGAGCAAAACATTAAAAAAACTCATTCCGGGCAACTTTCATAGTAAATAGGAGAGGTATTACGATTCCAGATACGTGCTTGTTACCAAAGCTGCCATGCTAATAGACGCTGCGGTCATCAGCCCTCCGGCCATGCCATTGATGCCTGAATCAATACCAGAGGCAAGAAGACTGGAACTATCAGGACGTACCAAGGCACCAACAAAGAAGCCGACAAGGCCAGCAGCCCCAATGCCAAGGGCTCCGCCCGTGCTCACGGAAACGGCCAAGCTGCGACCACTGTTTGTGGGCAGGTTATTATAAACATAGGCTAATGCAGAAGCACCAGATAAAATATGACTGACGCCGATGCCGCCAATGGAATAACCTGCGACCATATAGGCAGCGTTCGACTGATGAGGGAGGAATCGAGCAAAGGTGTTGATCAATCCTCCTCCAGTGGTAAAGACCATGCTGCCAAGTGCGAAGGGGCTGTCCAGAAAGTTAGTCCTGAGGTACGAGGCAGTAGCTGGTACTGTTCTTATTAAACGCCTGGTTATGGTGATACTCCTGCCATATATCTGATCAAGGTCGAGCGGTGCCCGGCAGGCAGGGCAGGTCGGGTTGTTGCTTCCCCAGCGAATAATACACGATCGGCCAAAAACATGATGACAATTCAGGTTAACTGCATCATGGCCAGGCTGGCTGGTAAAATCTTCCATGCAAATCAAACAGTGACTCACACTATGATTGGCAGGAACAGAGCTTATTTCCATGTATATTTTCCTGTTTTGATTGGCCGCACGTCGTTGTTCATTCACTGGATAAATTGGCCATTGGTATCCAGACGCTTTTTCATCTGGACATTTTTTCCCGGAAATAGTTCAACGGTGATTCATTATTGCGGTTATTCAGTTTGAGGATATGGATATCATGAACAAGACAACTATCCTGACACAGCGGGGTAGTCTCAGGGTCAGATCAAGGATAGCTGTTTATGAAATATCCGGGTTAACAGGCGCAAAACTCTTTCGCTAAAGACTGTCTATCTACTGTCAGTAGATTTTTTATCTTCAAACCATTCAGCAAAACTCCCGGGCGGAGGTGGTGGAGGTGGTTGACTAACTGCACTCGAAGCGTCATCCCCTGACGTTTCAGGTATCATGCTATCCTCTGACGGGGCCATAACCTTCGTATCTTCCCGCGCTGGAGATAAACCGGAAGCTTTATCAGCTTCTTTGGCACTATTTCTCTTATCGTCATCCTTCTTTTTTTCAGCGTCTAACACCACACCAAAGCCTCTGTTCAGCCTATGAAATCCTCGGTCATCACCATTGGATTCAGGCACGCCCAGCGTCGTGCAGAGTTCACTTATAATAAGCTGTGAAAAAACTTTCATTTCAAAAGCATAGGGGTCATCAGGATCATTGGTCATTAATTCGGTGATACCCAGCACCTCTGGAAGACGACGAAAAGAGTGTTCAGAGAACGTACCATCCAGAATCACCTGGGCAAAAATTTCCCGGACTAAAATCCCCTGGTCGTCCAACGCTTTGATCTTCTGAGCCACGGCACGCTGAGACAGGTTTTGAACGTCCATCACGTCACTGCTGTAAGGATCCAGCTCAAGGTACTTATGGGTAGCAACGTCAATGGCCAGTTTTATCGGTTGAGCCATAGCCTCGTCTCTTATCTTTTTACGTACCTGATCTTTCGACGCATTCTGCCAGTCACTGTTTTCGGTATAACAGGCAAACAACGCACGGAATAAGCCGACACCATCATCATCCTTCACCTGTAACATGCGGGCGGATGAAGACGGTTCTCCCGTTTTATCACCAGAACGTCTGCGAGGATTTGAGCGTTGTGGGCTGGTCCGGGAAGATACCGAGACACCAGAGTCATCATCACTCTCAGGCTTGCCTTGTAAACGTTGTTCCAACTCCGCCATTAACATCGCTTTGTCATCAAGAATTTCTTCACTGGTGTTTTTTTCTTGCTGATACCAGGCATAACCGAGGTCTTTGTATGCTTTTCTGGCTCTTTCAACCCGTTTCAAGTGATCAGCGTCAAGAAGACTTTCATCCCCAAAAGCTGAATCCCCCTCGTCAGGAACTGTCAATGCCCTCTCAGGATCATTGGTAATTTTAATAGAAGGACTTGGCTTCACAGACTCGGGAGTACTACGGTGCTCTGGTCTATCGGAAGAATGCTGGCTGCTGCCATCAAAAGAAAGGCTGATAATCGGGTATTGTATGGCATGATAGCGAGCCTGGAAGCCCAGAAGCTCTTGCTCGGATGAGCCGGTCTGCGCCAGCTGGGAAAGAAGAGTATTCAATTCCCGCGCACCATCAGTAATTGCCTGCTCGATAAGACCAGCATCATAAGCAGACTGTTTTTCCGATTTCAGCTCATTTACTAACCCCAGAGATCCCTGCAACCATGACTTCAAGTCAGATAAATCCAGATTATCCAGCTCAGGTGGAATTAAACGAACCCGTTGCCCACCGGGTAAATTAAAGGTTACTTTGACATCATTCGAATTATTTTCTTTCAGTTTTTTAATGGCCTTCTTGTGCGCTTTTTTAAATGCAGCCTTTAAATCGTCATTTGAAAGATCCCATTTGCCATTCATTTCTTCCTTGATTTTTTCCAGTGCAGTTATTGATGCATCTATGTATTTCATCTCCTCCTTTTTTCGGAAGCCTTGTTCCAGTGGCTTATCATCGGCCAAAAGCCTATTCAGATCACGTTTGATTCCTTCTGCCCCCCCCGGTCTATTTTGGGAAACCGTACCTCCGGGAGCATTTGCTGGCTGAATATTGTCAGGTAGCCCACTACTCCTGACAGGGTTATCATTTGTGGGAATGCGCTTTTCGACTGGATGATGAGGAGAGACTGTTTGCCTGGTGGACGTTTGACCTGTCTGAGCTGTTTCTCCAGCACCGGAATGAGGTGGAAGCACTGAAGGACCAACGGGTGTTCCAGATGGCGGCGAGCCTGGAGGGTTCATAGAAAATCCTTTTCAATCAACATTGATTAAGTTAAGAGTCCATTAATAAGTTAGTTTAAAACATGCCAGCCCTTTACGATGAATATAACAATATTATAAAAAACAAAATATTAGAAACATTTGTTTTTTTGACAAGCAACATACAGAAACCAGAAAAAATTCAAAATGTGACACTTGCTCAGCACCTCATACAGCCAATTAAAAATAAAGCACTCACTACTTGATAAACAAAAAGATCAAGAACATATTTTTATAAAGGAGTGAATCATCATCAGATGATCACCTTACGTAGCAATACCGAATTCAGGTAAGCCTATGATTAACTTCTTGATCAAATCATTCTTAATACCTTTTTTTCTTATTGCTCCTGCCGCATGGTTTGGATTTAAATTTTATGCTGAAACCCAATTAATACAAGCAATAGACAAATACAAACCTGTAACATCTCATTACGCAGAAGTTGAATTTGATACCGTTAATGTTCATATAACTGGCAAAGTATCAATAACAAAAATAACATTAACACCTAAAAAAACGTTCAAAACCCCAATCACTATAAAAAGATTAACCGTTGTTTTCCCAAGCACTTTGACAATGATGAAGACAGTGTATGATGTCAGCAATGGAGAACTCTCAGAGCTGCCTGATTCCCTGCGCGTCCAGTATGATGGAATTCAACTGCCACTGGAGGGTAATGAAGAGTTTTATTCCTTATTCAATGATCAACGCCAGTTACTACTCAAACAAGAGCTGAGCGGCATTGTAGAACCTACCTGTGGAATTGAATATATTGTCGGCCTGAATGAATTTCAACAGATGGGCATTGCTACACTCATTGACAGACATTTCTGGGAATATAAATACACCCCCGAAAATCAGAAAATGTTTTTTCGGTTGGGTATCAGCGCCACAAATCTATACAAGGCATCACTACAGGCAAGCTTTTACAAAAAAGAGTCTCCTGTTATCAACGACTTTATGCAAATACCCTCCCTGACCAATGCTGAACTGACCTATCAGGATGAGGGCCTGATCAGGATGAGCAGCCAGCATTGTGCCAATAGCTCAGGCATTTCCAAAAACGCATACATTAACCGTCTAATCAACCTACCAGACAGCTTTTACTTCCATAAAGCAGGCATTGTTCCGAATGAAGCGATGAAAAATGCCTACATCAACTTTCTGAAGAATCCTGACACAGTCACCATCAAGGCGCATTTCCCCCCCAACTTCCATCCTCAGGCCTTTTCTGTCTATGACACTGAGCTCTGGGTTTCATCATTTGGTCTCACTCTGCTGGTGAACAACAGCCCCGTCTCTCCTTTTGAAATCATCACCCCGGGGCAATTTGGCCCAGCAGAGGATTCATATGATATGGACATGACGGAACCCTCTTCCGGGAATACCAATGCAAATAGCAAGAAAGAGTGGCAGTCTCAGCCCGCCCATGGAGAAGCATCCAAAACCTACTTCTTTGTTGATGAACTGCCTGCAACCAATCAGGAACCGGAATTACTGAACCAGCAGTCCAGGGACATTCCAATCTATGAGTTACCAAATCATATTGGTGCCTGGTTAGAGGTTTATGTCGAACCGTCGAAACGTTTCAGCGGAGAACTGCTTGGCGTCGAGCGCGAAAGACTGTTACTGAAGGTGCGATCTGCCGGGGGCAGCATCACAATGCCCATTAAACTGCATCGCATTAAATCGATTAAGGCCAGATAAAAAAGCCTACGTTTACGTGATACTGATACCCGATACGAGCTATTACCCTGCATCACATCACATTTCTTAATACGGCACCTCAGTTTTTGAGGTGCGCATAAGCAAGATCGATGATCGTAAAGTTTCCCACGATATGAGAGAAGCCATCCGCATCGAAGATATTACTAATAGCTATAAAAAATAATTATATTTGTCTGAAATAATTATTGGATAGAGTGTTTATGAGAGAAACTAATACAAAAAGGAAATGTCTTAAACTGGAATTCAATAATTTGATAATTCAATGGATCACTTTACTCAATTACTGCCATTCGAGGTTGCTTTTGGCGAGCCTTATATGAGCTCACAAGAACCAAAGCACCAAGATACCCAAAATGAACAACAGCCGACGTATCAAGGGATATCTGTTCAGGTACTGAGCACTCCTTTTCATGTTTACCATAGTCAATCAGACAGCCACAACAATAACCTTGATCCATTTGGGTCATTGAATAAATATAATATTGCATTTCTAACTCATGCCGATCAGGAAGCCCCTCATGGAACTGATATTTCTGAGGTTCCACAGTCAGAACTAAATGAATATTCTTTTTGTCATTCTGACACTAACCCCTTAGAGGATGCGCTACTTTCAACGCCAGACACCCCCCTTACTCAGCTGCTATGCAGATTGGGGAGCGAGCTTGAGGTTAACGAGCCAATGCCACCGAGCCATTCTGCCCCGGATTATCAGTTAACTAATCTTCCTGATATGTTCTCTAACCCACAAAATTCAGGGCCAGTTACTGTAGTTAACCTGCATAACCAGAACCAGACGACAATTGATAATCAAACGAACCAGGCAGTAGAAGATGTTAGTGATAACACTTCAGCAGTTGAGCACCAAAAGAGCTATCAGAATTATCCTGATCACTCAAAGCGCATCAGGACATACCAAAGAAGGAGACATTATCGGAATAATTCAGCTTACGCAGAACGCCAGAGGGAGAAACAAAGGGAGCGTTATCGCAATGATCCCGATTACGCAGAACGCATAAGGGAGCGCCAAAGGGAGCGTCTCAAAGATCCCGTTTATGTTGAACGCAATAACAGGCTGCGGAGGGAGCGTTACCAGAATGATCCCGATTTCGCAGAACGCATGAGGAAGCGCATGAGAGAGAACATGCAGAAGCGTTACCAGAATGATCCCGGCTACTCAAAACGGATGAGAAAGCGCATGATGGAGCGTATGAAAGATCCTGCCAAGCTGGAGAGCGATAAGATACGCAAAAGGGAGCGCCAGAGAGAGTACCTCAGGGAATACCGAAGGAAGCGCCGTAGCGAGCTTCGCAAAGACCCCGCTTGCTTGGCTATCGCATGTACCAATCCTTTTAATCATGAATTATGCAAGGTTACAAATAAATATTGAATGGGTAATATCAAGGAGGAACTTTTACAAGAGGACGTGATCTTATGCTTTAGTTCAGTTATTCAATACTTCAATGCATAGCCTTATTACTTACTTTCAATTACCAGCAGATTCTGAAATTTCTTTCTGTTCAGGATGTTACTATTTCTAAGCCTGGTGCTTCAGGGCAGGCCTTCTCCCGTGGAGTTGAAGAAGCAGACTCTACTCTGTGTTCCATATGTACTGATGAGATGACTAAAAACCACCTTCAGCGGCCATCGGTGTCTTTTAATAATCCATTTAATGAACGTTTTTCGATCCAGTCAATTTTAGGTCTAAGTCCATTTTTATAAGAGAGAGACCAGTATTCGGTCATGATTCAGACCGGATACCGGTTAGATTGACATGCTATTTTCTACTGGAGGTGGAACGACCAGACACTCGATAAGTGAGTGGTCGTTTGCGGTGTAACCCAGTCAGGCTAGCTACCTGCACGACTCTCGTCGCACTACATCATGCCGCCCATGCCACCCATACCGCCCATGCCGCCCATATCAGGCATAGCTGGCGCATCGTCCTGTGGCTCATCAGCAACCATGGCGGCAGTAGTGATCATCAGGCCTGCAACAGAAGCTGCTGCCTGCAGGGCAGAACGGGTAACCTTGGCTGGATCCAGGATACCCATTTCGATCATGTCGCCGTATTCACCGGTAGCAGCGTTGTAACCGAAGTTACCAGAACCTGCCTTAACCTTGTCAACAACCACAGAAGCTTCGTCACCAGAGTTGGTAGCGATCTGACGGATCGGGCCTTCCAGGGCACGCAGGATCAGCTCAACACCGGCACGCTGCTCAGCGTTAATGGTTTCAACGTTGATGGCAGACAGGGCGCGAACCAGGGCTACACCACCACCGGCAACCACGCCTTCTTCAACCGCAGCACGGGTAGCGTGCAGGGCATCTTCAACGCGGGCTTTCTTCTCTTTCATCTCAACTTCGGTAGCAGCGCCTACCTTAACAACGGCAACACCGCCAGCCAGCTTGGCTACGCGCTCCTGCAGCTTCTCTTTGTCGTAGTCAGAAGAAGAGTTTTCGATCTCGGCACGGATCTGCTCAACACGGGCAACGATGTCAGCCTGAACGCCAGCACCGTCAACGATGGTGGTGTCTTCTTTGGTAATCTGTACACGCTTGGCAGTACCCAGGTCATCCAGAGTTGCCGTTTCCAGGGACAGGCCTACCTCTTCAGAGATAACCGTAGCGCCAGTCAGGATAGCGATATCCTGCAGCATGGCCTTGCGACGGTCACCGAAGCCCGGTGCTTTGACAGCAGTGACTTTCACGATACCGCGCATGTTATTCACCACCAGAGTCGCCAGGGCTTCGCCTTCAACGTCTTCAGCGATGATCATCAGTGGCTTGCCAGCTTTGGCAACGGATTCCAGAACCGGGAGCAGTTCGCGGATGTTGGAGATTTTCTTGTCAACCAGCAGGATGAATGGGCTTTCCAGTTCAGCGGACATTCTTTCCTGATTGTTGATGAAGTATGGAGACAGGTAGCCACGGTCGAACTGCATGCCTTCAACTACTTCCAGTTCGTTTTCCAGACCGCTGCCTTCTTCAACAGTGATAACACCTTCTTTGCCAACTTTTTCCATGGCTTCGGCGATGATCTGGCCAACCAGTTCATCGGAGTTGGCAGAGATAGTACCAACCTGAGCGATGGATTTGCTGTCGGCACAAGGAGTAGACATAGCCTTCAGCTGCTCAACGACAGCAATGACCGCCTTGTCGATACCGCGCTTGAGATCCATTGGATTCATGCCGGCAGCAACGTACTTAAGACCTTCGTTCAGAATAGACTGGGCCAGAACGGTCGCCGTAGTCGTACCGTCACCGGCCTGATCGTTAGCCTGGGAAGCCACTTCCTTAACCAGCTGGGCACCCATGTTCTGGAACTTGTCTTTCAATTCAATTTCCTTGGCAACAGACACACCATCTTTGGTGATGGTAGGCGCGCCAAAGGACTTCTCCAGCAGAACATTTCGGCCCTTGGGACCCAGAGTAGCTTTTACAGCGTCAGCCAGGATGTTGACGCCCTTGAGCATTTCTTTGCGAGCTTCGTCGCCAAATTTAACTTGTTTAGCTGCCATGGTTGGTGACCCTGTGCACTATTTTGTGAAATCGGAAAAATACCGTGTGATTGCCTGACAATCAGCCTTCCAGAACGGCGGAAATGTCGCTTTCAGACAGAATGATCAACTCTTCACCGTCAATCTTCACGGTGTTTGAGTCTGCATACTTGCCGAAGATAACCTTGTCACCAACGTTAACGCCAACAGGACGCTTTTCACCATTGTCCAGAAACACGCCATCGCCGACTGCAACCACAATGCCCTGGTTAGGCTTTTCAGCGGCAGAACCTGGCAGTACGATACCACCAGCAGAGGTAGTTTCTTCTTCGACACGACGAACGACCACGCGATCACGCAACGGACGGATTTTCATCGATTCTTTCTCCAACAGTTTGCTTATGCCGTGCAACCTTTTACAGGCTGCTCGCTATCAACGTAATGGCAGTAAAACGATGCACTATCGCTTCACTATGGCCCGGTTTACCCGAACCTCCCTGGTTTGCACCCGGGATGAAGTTTACTTTGGCACAGGCCTTTATTAACAGCTCAAGGCCATGCCGAAGTTTTATCAGGTGTTCCCCTTAGTATGGGTAGCTGGCACAGTTTTCAAGAGGCAGATGGAAAAAAAACTGACTTTTCCACAAAACTGAGGCTCTAAACTCAAGAAAGAGTGAAAAATTCGTTATATGCCCGGAAATCAAGGCTTATCAATTAATGGCGCTTTTGGCTTCCGGAACGGCCATCATCATTTTCCCGGGTATAGTCCCCATCAATGGTGTGGTTGAGATGGGTTTGATCATGACGCCATGATGGCTCACGACGATACTCAGCCTCATAAATATTGGTTTGCTGCACCTTGACCCCGCTCACTTTCAGCCAGCGGCGGATCAGCAGCTGACGAACCGGTGGAATCAACAGGAATACCCCCAGAAAATCAGTGATAAAACCGGGGATCAACAGCAGCAGACCACCCAGGGCAATAGCCAGGTTTTCCAGCATTTCCATAGCGGGCAGTTCACCTGCCGCCATCTTCTGCCGGGCTCTTAATGTGGTTCTGAAGCCCCGGCGGCGAATCACTTCGATGCCAATAAATACCGACAGAATAACCAGGGCAACCGCATTCCAGGCTCCGATGATACTGCCCACTTTAATCAGCACCACCATTTCCAGAATGGGTAAAAGAATAAATAGCACAGAGAGGAAGCGCATAAGAGGCCCCGTTAATCATTGGAGCCTCCTATATAAAGGCAGTGTCGTTTTTTTTCAAGGGTGGTCGCACAGTGGCATCAAGCACCTTAAATCAGCTTTGGCCATGGCAACCAGCGGCTGGCGAACCTACATGGCACTTTCAGCATTCTCACTCAGCCAAAAGTCCAAACAACCGTCCGAAATTCCAAAAGGCAGGAACCAATCGACTCAATGAACTGTCCAAGAAATTTTAGAGCAGCGCCAGACAATTATCAGGATCTAATCCAGACTGCCTCGGGCAGAAAATACGGAGAACCTTACACGATGCATACTTCCACTGTTAATCCAGCCCCCGGTCCGGCAGCAACGGTTGATCCGGCAACAACCCATAACCCGCCAGAATCCTCAAAACGCTTTTGCGGGCACCAGGTTTCTGCTGCTCAGGAACTCAGGAAATTCGATGATCCCGATCACATGCCTCTCAAAGTTCAGATTTTCAGTCGGAATTTGCTGGATGGTGAACGAGAATATGGAACCATCCTCAAAGCACGCTTGCAATTTCCCCGGTGGACTCGCAGATGGCGTATTACGGACACAGAAATCAAACCCAATATGTTAAGAAATAACTTAGTGGCTGAGGGCAGCATCCGTGAATTCTTTGAACGGGGGCTTGGACAAATTCTTGAATGTCATGGTGATAGCCCGAATTCCGGGTCAGAACGTTTTCGTTCATATATCAACCTGCCAAAAGACCCTGCTGATTATGTCTGGAGAAAAGAACTGGGCCCACACAGCAATGAAGACGCCTTGATTGAGATTTTCGGGGAAAACAATGCGCAACATTTGAGAGATCAACTGAACCGGAT
Organism: Endozoicomonas acroporae; assembly: GCF_002864045.1. Classification (GTDB taxonomy): domain Bacteria; phylum Pseudomonadota; class Gammaproteobacteria; order Pseudomonadales; family Endozoicomonadaceae; genus Endozoicomonas; species Endozoicomonas acroporae. Next base: position 40,978 of record NZ_PJPV01000007.1, on the reverse strand, counting down.
GCAGGCCAACAATCCAGATGACGAAAGAGTCAAACAATGGATTGAGATATGCGACATGCTCAGGGAAAACCGGACCTGCTCTTTTCCTTACTATGCAACAAGGCTCTGCTCTGGTACTTATTATGTAAGCCCTGAGGCTGGCTGGAGGAGCCCCAATGGATACAAAGAGAACGTCATTCTTGAATTGTTATTTCATAAGGTCGATCGTAGATCAATTGAAACCATTAACGACCAGAGAAATAAATTCTTAAATTTCCTTAAATCGGAAGGAGTCACTGGCAATATACTGTGGGGAAGGGTCGCTCACCCGTGGGATTCGCCGCCACCACTGACACGTGATTGTCTAACGCTAGATCAGGTGTTTATAAAAGAACTGCAAATATTTCTGAGAACAACCCAGGTACAACAACTGTCCGAGGCATTATGGCAGTTTGTTGAACAATCCCGCGATGCTGCTGATCCACCCCCTGAGCTAAACCCTGATTTTGTTCCCAGGAAGGGATTTCCTGATCGCAGGTAGCAGGAAGGTTGTACTCGCCCCTTAATGAAAAAAACTTCTTGCCTTGGTACACCGGCCTCACCAAAAAATCCGACCGACCAGTAAGTCGGGTTCTGTCCTGCCCGCTTCTCCAAAGAAAGGATTCTCTTATTATAAATTATTGTCTTTTATTCACATTCGTTTCAGGATGATCAGTATACCTTCTACCAATAAAGCATAAGAACAATCATGAACATCAAAAATAAAAATATCCTGATCACCGGTGCTGCCAGAGGACTTGGTCTGGCAATGGCCAACTGGTTTGCAGAGCGTGGTGCCAATATGGGTCTTATGGACCTTGATACTCCCGAACTTTATCAGGCAGAGGAACTCTGTCGTTCAAAAGGGGTTAACGCGATAGCACTCCCAGTCAATGTTGCTGAAGAAGCTCAGGTTGAAGCGGCTGTTCAGAAAGCCTATGCAGAACTCGGCCCATTGAATGGCCTGGTCAACAACGCCGGTATTCTCAGAGATGGCCTGCTGATCAAAGCCAAAGATGGCAAAGTGACCGACAAACTCTCCTTCGACAAATGGCAGTCCGTAATCAATGTTAACCTCACTGGCGTCTTCCTCTGCGGCCGTGAAGTGGCCGCCAGCATGATTGACAGTGGCTCAGAGGGCGTCATCGTCAATATCGCCAGCATTGCCCGAGAAGGGAACTTTGGACAAAGCAACTACTCCGCAGCCAAGGCCGGTGTCTCAGCCATGACCGTGACCTGGTCCAAAGAGCTGGCCAAATACGGCATCCGTTGTGCAGCCGTCGCTCCGGGCGTTATTGAAACCGCAATGACCGGCGGCATGAAGCCAGAAGCCAAAGCCCGGTTAACCGCAGGCATTCCTGTTGGACGCATGGGTACCCCGGAAGAGATTGCCCGGACCGTTGGTTTTATTTTTGAAAATGATTATTACAATGGCCGGGTTTTAGAACTGGATGGTGGGTTAAAACTCTGAAAAAGACGTTGTGGGATACTGCCACCGAAAAGCGATCATAAGAAGGTAAATCAAAAGACGATTGGGAGTCGGCTTAAGTAAATCCCTCTATGCAATGCTCTGAAGACCAGACATATCGTCCACTCCCCTAACCTTGTTATACTGAGACGCTTAACTTCCATGACTTGCCTGAAACAGAACGCGTGCAAAGACTCAATGATCGACAGGCTGAGGCCGTAAAATACATCGATACTCCCCTGCTGGTACTGGCCGGTGCTGGCAGTGGTAAAACCAGTGTTATTACCACCAAAATTGCCTATCTGATTCAACAGTGTGGTATCAGCGCCAAAAACATTGTGGCCGTTACCTTTACCAACAAAGCCGCCCGGGAAATGAAAGAGCGGGTTGGCAAGCTGGTGAAAGGCAAGGCCTCTTCCGGACTGACGGTTTCTACGTTCCATAATCTCGGGCTGAATATTATCCGTCGTGAGTACCAGATTTTGGGCTATAAACCAGGGTTTTCGATTTTTGATCAGCAGGATGCCCGATCACTGATTACCGACCTGATGCAGCGGGACACGTCTGCAGATGATAATGGTGTGGATCAGATCCAGCACTGTATCTCCAACTGGAAGAATGATCTGGTCTCCCCGGCCCAGGCGTTACAGATGGCCAGGCAGCCCTGGGAGCAGACGGCAGCGATTGTTTATGAGCACTATAATCGCATGCTGAAAGCCTATAACTCAGTGGACTTTGATGACCTGATCATGAAGCCGGTGGAGTTGTTCAGACATTATCCGGAGGTCCAGCAACGCTGGCAGGACAAAGTTCACTATATGCTGGTGGATGAGTACCAGGACACCAATGGTGCCCAGTATGAGCTGGTCAGGCGATTGGTGGGCGACCGTCGTAAGTTAACCGTCGTGGGTGATGATGACCAGTCCATTTATGCCTGGCGCGGAGCCAAACCGGAAAATCTGGCGCAACTGAAAGAAGACTATCCCAGCTTAAAGGTGATCAAGCTGGAACAGAATTACCGTTCTACCAGCCGTATCCTGAAAGCAGCGAATACCCTGATTGCCAATAACCCACATGTATTTGAAAAAACATTGTGGAGTGAGATGGGGGTTGGGGATGAAATTCGCGTGATTAAATGCCGGAACGACGAAATGGAGTGTGAGCGAATTGCCACAGAGATCATCGCCCACAAACTTCGCCACGATAACAGCTATAAAGATTATGCAGTTCTCTATCGGGGAAATTTTCAGTCGCGGCTGCTGGAGCTGAAACTTCAGCACCATGGTATTCCTTACCACATTAATGGCGGCACCTCGTTCTTTGCCCGGGCAGAAGTGAAAGACATCATGGCCTATCTTCGCCTGCTGATTAATCAGGATGATGACAACGCCTTTCTACGGGTGGTGAATACCCCCAAGCGGGAGATTGGGCCATCAACACTGGAGAAACTGGGCAACTACGCCAACAAACACCACATCAGTATGTACAAAGCCTGTGGAGAAGCTGCCCTTGCAGAGGACCTGGCACCTCAGTATGTCGACAGGCTGCGACGCTTTACCGGGTGGATGGACGACGTTTCACGACGGCTGCAAACCAGCGAAGACCCTATGCAGGTGGTTCGTGAAATGATTGCTGATAGCGATTATGAAAACTGGCTGATGCAGCACTCCTCAACGCCAGCCCAGGCTGAAAAGCGCATGGCCAATGTCTGGTTTCTGGTGGATGCCCTGCAGCAAACCCTGGAACGGGGTGATGAAGACAGAACGGTTGCCGATGCCATTGCCCGGCTGATTCTGCGGGATATGCTGGAACGCAATGAGGAAGAGGAAGATGCCGACCGTGTTCAGTTACTGACTCTCCATGCCTCCAAAGGGCTTGAATACCCCCACGTCTTCATGATGGGAATGGAGGAAGAGCTGCTGCCTCACCGAACCAGTATTGAAGAAGATAATATTGAGGAAGAGCGTCGTCTTACTTATGTTGGCATTACCCGGGCCCGGAAATCACTGACCATGACACTGGCCGGGCAAAGAAAGCAGTTTGGCGAGATCATTGATACGCTGCCCAGCCGCTTCCTGGATGAGTTGCCACAGGAAGACCTGGTGTATACCGGCTTTGATGAATCGTCCCGCCAGGAAACCAAAAAAATGGCGGGTAAGATGGGACTGGATGCGCTTTACAAGTCTATCGGCGTATAAGGAACAGTCTAAAAATAACTTCCTCTTTTTGCCACGGAGTCACAGAGGAAAAGATTTTTTTCTTTTCTCCGTGTCTCTGTGGCAAGGTTTTTTTCTTGACAGGATCACGTCGGAAATGCGGAAGTTATTCCGGGACAATTCCTAAGTAGCTGTAGAAACGACTTGAGGCTTTTACTCTATGACTCTATCTTTCGACAAACTTGGCTATCAAAGGAAAAAATGAGTCAGATTGTGGACAATTAATCCACTCAGGGACTGGATCGATCTCTGTTTTATCTCGTCTGACAATGCGAATCGTGTTGAATTGTTCACTATATCTACTGATACTTTCCTCCAGCTTATGAATCGCTATATTTGACAGACAACCAAATGCAGATATATACAACGAGTTCCCGAGATAAAATTGAGAGTGTATTGGTTTAACGCCATCAACAAAGGTTTCACAAAACTGGACAATATCGCCCTTTAGGAGGCTTGCCGGGTCGAAGGGGAGTGTTTTTGCCTCTGGCAAAGACATATACCAGTCCTCCCATTGTGCATGGGTACGATCGATATCGTCGTAAAAATTTATCCCGAATGCCAAATAATTAGCAAGCATATGACAACTCGCTCCAAGGGTTACCTCACCAGATCCCCACCAATTACGTATTTTGTCCGTTTGCCTGTATGAGATACAACCTGCAACACCTTTTTGCAATATTTGTACAATCCTGGACTCAAAACATTGTTGATACAAAGTCTTATTCTTTTCAGGAATGTCGCCAATGATCGCTGATTCAGTTAAAAGGGGAAAAGCTTTTTCTTGCTCTAAGCTTTCATACTGAACACCATCTATGTCAAAACAATATCCAGAGATGGCATTCTCCTTGATAAATGGATAAGGGCAGGAGGCTAACGGATAATATGAAGCGAGTGAGTGTACCCTCTCTAGAGCATCTTCCTCTTTGCGGCTGCCTTCAGCCATCATTTTTAATGGCTGTTCAACTTTATTTTCACAATTTACGCTAACAATTGTGCGAGACTCCAGAAAAGACAACTCTGCATGTTGTTGCATCCCTGGAATAGATATACCCTCGCCTGCATTTGAGCCCTTATCACTTTGGGGAGAGTTTACAGGCATATGATCGCCCATTGACACTGTATTCAAACCTGTCCGAAGAATATCCATGTTATCTCTCAAAAAGTTGCTAAGTAATACACCTTCAAATTCTTTTAGATGAGGCAGGTGGTAACGATATTTCTCAACCGGCGTGCCAGCAATAAAACTTACATCGCCAAAGCTACGATCAAACAGACCGGAGGGTGCTGCAGCCGTGCTCAGGGTTTGGTCGGCATTTTTACCCTGTATTTCAGGTGCAGGAATATGAATCAGTTCAACCGGTACGCCTTCTGTGAAGCGTAACCCCTGATCAGTGACACAGCCATCAGGTCGATGTTTTTTTCTGCGCTCGCAGGTAATGCTTTCCGTTTCTGGTGGCTGCTCAGATCCAACGTCCTGGAGGATCTCGCCAAATGCAAATTGATTCGGATTGTCGATCAACCATTTTTCAGACTTATCACCAAACAACTGTTGTTTAAACCAGTCCAGCTGATATTTGAGAGATGCGTTTTCCTGTTTCAGGAACTCAGCGACAGATCTCTGTTCATGCAACAACGCCTGGAGCAGTTGCAGGTGAGAAAGCTGAGTGGCAGGCACAGGTGCTATTTCCAAAAGAGTCATAGCATTTGACTGTAGTCACTATTCAGAATGTTTGCTGGCCGATATATCAGATTTTACATAACGTTTGTGGTAACAGACTGAGCGGGTATCAATGCCATCAATAATCATTTTAAGATCCGTTAATGCGAGTAACTGCCTGGCGGCATGATCAGGATGAGAATGAAACCGCCCTTGCTCCCAGGAGGCTGACCGAGAATAGCGCCCGTCTAGGCGACCCCGTAGCGAGGATGGCAGAAAATTGAGGATAAAAAGTCGGAAATTTTTAGTGAATAGTGGTTCTATTTGCTAAAAATTTCCGACTTTTTAGACCAATTTGCTGCCACCGCACGACTGCATGGATGCAGGAGCTAGAGCAACGCAGGAGCAGTTGCCGCGTAGGGCAGTCTATTCTCGGTCAGCCTCCTAGGCCCATACATAACCCGGATCGATTCTTTTGTATCCATACCATGTCTGTGCCCTTTGCCGGTGTTGGTTAGCCTTGGATAAATCTGTCATAGCCCAGAGACTGAAAGTATGCCCCATGGAACTGAACAGACAACGCAGTCTGAATCTGATTTCAGCATCGACCTGAGGGTCGTCGGCGATTTCCGGTTGTTTCAGCATTGCCTGCACCGCATTCCAGATGACTTCAGGGTTGATGTCAGGGTCAATCTGATCCAATTCCAGACAATGCATCAGTGACGGCAAAATAAATTTATTTCTGGCATCCAGCACCCATTGCCTGGCCTTCTGTCTCATCGGTGCATCGGGAATGATAGCCGAGCGGAAAAAATCATCAAACTGATGCAACTCCGTCCAGGCGCACTCCTCCCAGATTCGCTCAATGCCAATACAGGTTTTCAATAAAGGCTGATTCAACAACTTCTGGTATATCTGCCGCTCGCCGGTGATATCCGAACGCGCCCTGGCCGCCCGGATACACCGGAGTGTTTGCAGAATAACCGGATTCCAGTGTCGGGAGAGCAGTTTTTCAAATGGCTTTATGGGCCCCCTGGCCGACTGTACCTGGAAACCCTGAGAATCAGCCGATGGACAGGCAGCATGATGTCTGCCGGATCGAACCACCCTGATCACTGGCGCAACCTCCTGGTGACCTGGCTTGTTCACCTCCGGCTCGCGCCCCTCAGCTCCACTCACCTTCGGGGATTCAATGACATCATGCTCTGACTTGTTAACAGACTCATTTTTTTGACCATTGCGCTTCCTGCCTTTATTTCGGGCAAGCCCCACCGGCAGGTTGGCAAACTTTGGTACCTCTTCAGAAAACTGTCGTAAAACTGCGTCAAAATCGTAGTCTTTATCTGAAGCCACTGCCTGCCCTGTTGGTGATTCCGAAAAGGCAGACAACTCCATGGTCCGCTCACTGGTATCCCTCCAATACTCAGCCAGCAGAGGGCTTTTCTTCAGATAATATCTGGCATATTCAGTTGCTGCATCGGCAGCCAGCTCCCACTTACGGGCTTTAAGGAAAAAAATATAGGCACTTGACCAGTGATTAGGAGACATTTGTGCGGCTTTGCGATATAAGTTGGCTACTTTCCAGCTATACATTGGTGAAGCAGAATGTGCACGCTGATGGATGCTTGCCAGAAGACAGGTGACTAAAGCATGAATGTCGCCCTCCCCTTGAATGTAGTCTTTTCGGGCACGAGCGACGGCTGATTGAAACCTCCTGTCAACCTCTAATATTTTACGCCTGCATGGCTTATTTCTTCCGTTCATACCTCCGGTATACAACAGACATTCTGCAATCAAGTCCCTGACTATCAGAAAGAGTTCAGATCTTAACTCTGAGTCAGAGAACCAGCGTGAGCATTTATACCGCTTGTCTACCAGAAAGTGAGCGTTCACCTGCTGCAAATAAGACATCACCATTATCTGCATTGCAGCACCAAGCTTGGTCTGTGGTGGCACATTAGGCTGACCGACAAACAATGACGTGAAACTCACCGGGGCAAAACGCACATAATCGTAGGGAGAGAAGCTGACCGGGGACAAATAAAAAAACATTTCCTTGATGATTGTCGGGCAATAGGCGAGCAAGGTAACGCCCTTGTGGTAGTTAACGCCATCCTCAAAGAACGGCAACCCTCCCATAAAATAGAGCAGACTTAATGAATAAAAATCCATCATCATGCTGGCTTGACTGGTCAACTCAGCAAAATCATTCAACACACTTTGATTCAGGGCCTGTATCAGATGCTGACGGTCAGTTTCAGACACCGGCTTACCCCGAAGCATATCGCTGTAACACTTCAACAGCACCCAGTTTCGGAAATAGGTGGTGATATCCTCATGCATCAGTTTTTGCAAGCCCAGCAGTTTTCCTGTTGTCTGGTTCCGATCTTGCTTCTTCTCCAGCCAGGCAGCCACATGCCTGTTCAGCACCCGCTTTAAACCAGCAGACCGCAATTCCTCTGCGGTCAACTTGCTACCATCTACTTGCAGGTTAATGTTGGCAAACATTTCCAAAACGTCGTCACCGGGTACCGCAAACCGATCCAGGGGAATATCCAGAAAGCGGTCAAGCCAGTATTCAAGCCCAGAATTGCCATCACTACCCTGATTTGTTGCCGCCTGCACGACATCGGTCTGTGGTTCTTGTGACGTAGCTGTTGCAGAAGCTGCATTTTCAGTACCGGGTGGCTCAGAATAATTCACCACTCTTGCAACAATGCTAATACCACGGCTGCGAATCTGATCAGCAGCAGCCCCATCCAGGCAAATCGACGCCGAGGCAACCTCATGACGGGTGTTAGCGACTCTGTCGACCAGCCACACATTTAAACGACAACGGTTTTCAGCAGGCACCTGTCGCTGGGTGCTGCGCTCACCAGAATCAGGATCGGGTCGATTACGCTGCCCATCACTGCCACGGTCAACTGCCGGAGTATTGGTAATTGGACTAGTGTCACTGCCTGTGCCATGACTGAAACGGCTTTGCATCGGATTGCTTCTTGCATGCTGCATGAAATCTTTTTTATTCCCTAAGACACTCATTCCTCAAAAAGGTTCAAATGTATAACTGATAACTTAACCCGGATTAAATTGATCTGGCTGAACAAGCCCCGCGAGCAATGAACTTACAATCTCAGCCTGTTGCTGCAAAACCCGCATAAATTGACAGTCTGCAATGGCGTTATGCTTTGAACAGGTGGTATCGAAACAGCTACTCTGCCGCTTCAACCCATATTTTATAAACCTCTGCTTCGACCAGGCGCTCACTGGAATCCCAAAAATCCGAATAGAGAATATTCACCTCCTGATTCGCAGCAGCAGCATCTTCTGCATAGCGGCAAAGGCTTTCCTGATAAGTGGTAAACTGTCCAACATCAGGGACAAACAGATGGTTGTTTCCTGCCCCACGTTTTTTAAGGGGCAAACTTACAGTTTTCTCACCCGATTCATGGTGGAAGCTCTGTTCGGGTATCCATTCATCCCGATAACTGACAACACGTCGATTGCCGCCTAAATGAATATCAATAATACAAAGATCACTGAACAAACGTCTGTTTATCCGCTGAACTCTGGTGACCAGCCCACTGTCGACTTTCTCACGATAAAACCAGTTGCTGTGATAATCCCAATCAACTTCAGCCCCTTCCGGAAATGCTTTGAAAGAGTGAGAAACGGAAAAATCCTCTGCCAGAGAGGAAATATCCGTAAGAATGAAGTCACTTTCGGAACTGAAAGGACTGCTCCAGAAAGCTTTACTTCTAAAGAAAAAAATGAGCGCATCTGAACCTGGTGTAGCAACCAGATCCTTCCAAAGCTCCCGACCCGATGCTTCGACAGAAAGTAAATATTGAAATGAAGGGTACTGAGAAAGCTGCGACGCTTTACTTGCATGCACCGCCAACTCCCCGGAACTCCACAAAACCCCGTTAACCCACTCTCTGGAGCCAGGGATGCCAACCAATATCCCGGTTAGCCAGCTATTTTGACTATCGACAATAACCGCATCGTTTGTTTTACCACTCAAGGTCTCTCGCGGTGAAACCTGGGCAAACTTGCCCGGATAATTTGCTCCTGACCTTCCTGTGGGAACAAGAAACAACACCATTAAAACAATGATGGTCATCCATTTCATCATTAGCTTCCCTGTATGAGTTTTAACATCCACTGTCGCACGCGTCGACCGGCCATGCGAGCAGGAGGCAATCCCAAAACCAACGGTTCTTCAATGCAACAACTCCTGAATTGCCCCAAAGAACGAACGATCACCCTGACAATATCTTTAAGATAACGAAGGTTAGCGATTAAGAACAGGGGTACATCTTATGTTGGTACCATCATAGACTTCATCTGACCAACCTTCACAGAGCTGACGTTTCCATAGCATTGGCACCTGCCATGGCTGCATCTTTAATCTGGTGTTCCATCAGGACAATTTCATCCATGGAATAAAAGAAGCCATCAGCCACAGGGCGAATCATTGCCAACAGTCCGGGATGATCCATGAACGCATGCCTTGCCACATCAACAGAAATCAACAGAAATCAACAGAAATCAACAGAAAGCACGCCTGCTTTTGCATAATGGTTAAATCGCATAAATTAAAAATCACTCAAAGATTATTTGCAAAATCATATAACGATTCCCAGAAAAACCATTTTATTAACCACAAGATAAAAACCATAGTACTAATTAAAACAACCTGACAAGAAATATAACAACTACTGCTTTATATATATTGATTATGAAAATCCCCATATATGAAAAAAAAACATTTATCTATTTTTTTATATAGCCATACCATTTTGCGGAAATAAAATATTACTCTAGAATCCCTCTTAGTATCTCTCCACGCAGTAAGCGAGTTCCATTACCGAGCTTAAATTAATAAACAGTCATGAAATATTTCAAAAAAATATATTTAAAGCTAGGAATAATAAGGCTCGCTTACTGTCCAACCGTTCGGTTCTGATCTTTATTTAGAGAGAACCGTTTTTCTTAATTAAAAACAGCCATCCGGATAAGGGGTTAGCATGTTTAGAGGAAAGTGTTTATTCATCGTTTTATTGTTATCAATCACATCGGCAACATGGGGAGCCCCTTCCGATACCAGAGTCGGGGTTGAGGATGGGTATTCAGGCGGGAGTTCTTTGTCAGCCATTCTCAGTAGCGGTACTTTCTCTTTCCTTGAACTGGCTGCTCATGCGACCATTCTTATAGGTGGCGGAAACTATGCTCCGGAAAGCCCCTTTACAAAAGTATTGTCATACATCCCGCAAAAGGTTTATGACTTCGGTGCTACCAACGTTCTTTCCAACCGTGTTGCCCACAACGTCTTCCTGAGCCAGCTATTAAGATTACTGCCCGTTGCCAACGACTACGTCTGTGGCATGATGACACTGACGACCGAGGATGGCTATTATATTGACAGCGTTCTGGTAAATCAGGGATCAATACAGAACGACTCACAATTTGAGCATATTGGCGACAATCTTTTTGTGCCAAAAAACAGAGGTATCACCAACCTGTTATTAGTTAAGCAGATGACCGGGTGGTCAACGGCAGGAAGCGCATACATCACTGAAAACCCAATTGACTTATTCATCACTGTTTCTGATGGTCGACAAACGTCTACTATCAATGTTCAGAAAAGCTCATGCACATTGTACAGTTATGGAAAAGCTCAAGCCTCTATCATAAAGGGTGATGATGTATCTTTCTGTCTGACAAATTCTGGAACCGATTCAAAAGTATCAACGATTACTGCGCTAACATCTGCCTACGGTAAACCAGCTCTTATGCGTATTCCCGGGGAAGCCTGCGAAAGCTATTAGTCCGGTATTCTGAATGATGAATGTTAATCTCTGACAATACCCAAACAGTACCACCCTCTTGGTAAAACAGGGTGGTTTTTACCAGAACAAATTATATTGGGTAATAGCGGCTGTCCGTTGCAATACCAGACATGTCTATATCCCAATGTTCTACAGGAATCGACTCAACTTTCTGACACTCATGGGCAAGGCCGATAAGTATTGGCTTTTTCGCAGTCCGGGTAAAAGCAAATGTTCTGTCATAGAAGCCTCCACCCATGCCAAGCCTTCTGCCAGCTTCATCAAAACCGGTTAAAGGTACAAGGACAACCTCCAGCTTTTCTGGTGAAATCGGTTCTACCTCCTGCAAGGAAGGCTCAGGGATTCCAAAACGATTCAAAACCAGATGAGTGTCGGGCAGGTATTCAATAAACAGAAGGTTGTTATTGCTCCCAATCACTGGCAGATAACATTGTTTGCCAGAATTCCAGAGAAAATCACGGAGAACGTCCGGATTTATTTCGCCATCACTGGCTATATAAATTGCAATGTGCTGGCTATCTGCAAGCTCAGGCCGGGCACTGAGAATATCACACAACATTACACCAGCGCTGACCTGCTGGTCAGCGCTTAATGCCCGGCGGCGTTCGCGGAGAGAGGTTCTTAACTCAGAACGGGAACAAGACATAAAAAGTGTATACCTCGGCGTGTGTGTCTGTTTTGTATCATCAATATGCTGATTTTATTAGGATTCACATAAAACCGTACACAGCATTTAGCTTTTTTTACCGTCTAATGAACCAAAAAGTATAGACGTATATATTCACCTTGGTACGACTATACAATTTTTACCCCTTCCCTGCTGCCTATCTCAGGCATTAAATTCAGTAATTTTGCCAACTGAGGATAAGGTCATCACTGAGAGATCAACAAATAGCACAGATACCTTAACCCTTGTGACAGCAGTGGCAAAATAGATCTATCCATGTTCTTCGCCAGATAAGCGGTATCACCTCCTTATGAAACTGATGCATGTACAAGATTTTCCAGAAGGCTTCCTGTATATTTTATGCCCTTCTAACCTTCAGGCGGTCATTCACTTCAAGTGCCAATTCCAATATTGAACGACCTTAGCAGCCACTGTAGGATGGATCGTAAAGACTCAAAAATATCAAGGACTACAGAATGAGGCATGATAACAAAATCATTTTAGCCACAGCAGCAGTATTTTCGGGATTCATTGCTTTACCATCAGGTACAGACCACCTGCTTGGTAGAGTGCTTGGATATACAGTTGCATTTATGATAATTTCAGGTTTTTTTTGGATGACAAATACGCTTACAAGAATGATGATAACTAGGAAATAATCATCATTTGTTTTATGAAAGATACCGATTCCTGCTAACAATTGGTTAAATACAGCAAGGCTTCCAAAGAATAGCAGGAAATTCTGATGGAAGCATATCAAGGCTGGCCGAATGAAACGCAACCTTAATTTTATTTAACGTAACCTTTCTTTTTAGCATTATTAATAAAAAGAACAGTCAGTATTGTTGCGCTAATTAGCCAGCCCTCAGTATTATATGCCCGAATAACTGCGGCGATCTCGGTAAAATTTTCAGATAAGGACATATAAGTGTAGTTTTTTGTTGCCCAAACCATATCGTAAAACTCATGGGATATACGATTAAAAAACCAAGGCAATACATCAAAAAACAACATGGTTCCAATCCAAATGAAAATAATTCCACCAATCATATTTTTAACCTCCATCGGATTTATTCCGAATATTTTTTATGCTTACTTAAACGATAACATCAATATTTATTGTTGTCATAACTACATCAATAAATTCAATATTTTCGGAATCAACGAAGGCTATCGGTCAGTAGCGAAATGGCCAGAAAAGTACGACCTTAAGCCAGAGAATCCCCTGCTCAAAGCAAGTGACTTTCCAACTTCTGCCCAAGATGCGCCTTCCGCTCCTCATGCGCCACCTTCGCAATAGCCTGATCAATCAAACCCTGTTGTCCAACAAACAGTACTGACTCTTTGGCTCTGGTAACGGCAGTATAAAGCATTGACCTATCCATGTTCTTCGCCAGATACAGCGGTATTACCACCGTATGAAACTGAGACCCCTGCGACTTATGAATGGTCATGGCGTAAGCATGTTCAAGGTTCTCCAGAATCTCATCGGTGATTTCCGTTATCAGTCCATCATCCCATGTGATCTGACCATAGCTATAGGTCGTACATCGAGCGCCAGTAGTCAGTGTTTCCCGCTGACCGTAGACGATAGTAATTGTGCCTAAAGATCCATTCATTAGTTCCCAGTCGTAGAGGTTGGCAATACACATCACCTTATCCCCTTCTCGAAACCATGTTTCCTCATACGCCTCGTACTGCTCGTTATAACGCTTTACTTGGCGACCTTTATTCAGGGCTGCACAGCGCTGGTTTACGGCTGTTACCAAGGCTCTTGTCGGGCAGATCACCTGAACCTGATCAGGCGATTGTGAATAGATTTCAACCACCTTATCCAAGATTTTTTTCTTCGAGCTGCCGGGTATGACCTGAACGTCCTGATGCTGTAGTTCCGGTGACTGCCCCACTCTTATCTGGCCTGCCACTGTCGGTATATTGGACTGATGAGATTGACGCTTAACCTCATCCAGCGTCACCTGCGGAACACTATCTGCTTTGATTATTTCGTGGAGCACCAGACCAAAGCCAATGGGTGGTAGTTGCCCAACATCCCCTACCATGATGATTCTTACGTTGTCAGGGATAAAGGAAAGCAGCCGGTACATACTGTGCAAATCAACCATGGAGCTTTCATCAATCACCAGTACAAGTTTACTGCTGTCTACGCCCTTAAACTGGAAATTACGGATAAAACGCTCAATGGTAAATGCTTCCCTACCAGTAGCCTCGCTCATACGCTTTGCAGCTTTTGCCGCCAGTGCCACCTGTATGGGTATCATGCCTGCATGATCGAAGACATGGTAAAGGGCATCCAATACCGTGGTTTTACCCACCCCTGCACCACCGTTAATGAGGTAGAACGGATGCTTGGCTGCTCCAATAACTGCCTGCTTCTGCTTTTCGGTCAGGGTAAAGGCATTAGCCTTTTCATACTCAGCAATATGTTCTTCAATGGCACTACCCTCAAGCCCAAGCTGGGCAGGAGCTTGCAACATATCAGCCAAACGAGACGCCACGTATTTTTCCATAACGTATGCCCCGTTTGACTGGTAAAAACCGCCCTCCAGCTTTTGAAAGTTCTCTGGTGCTTCATTAAGCTCAGCAATGGCTTGTTCAGCCAAATCAGCATCAGCCAACGTATGCGCCATCAGCTCTATCAGTTGTTCATGAGTAACCACAACACTGCCTTTATCCAGCATGGTGTATAGGGCTTGCTCTGATGCCGCCAGCAAACGCCTTGGGTCATGCTTGGAAATCCCCATACCCAGAGCAATATCATCGCATTTACTAAAGGAGAGATTGAATGCCAATAGCCTGTACGGATCTCCTTCAATTTTGTCTTTTGTCTTTTCACCATAAAAGCGATGAATATTGAACGCCTGAGAAGCAGTCAGCCCCAGCTCGTGACAGCAATAGAACAATGCATCGCTATGGATATAAGACTGCCATGTTTCTATCAAGTCACTGGATATATCTGGTGACAGAACTGAGTTCAGAGAGTCCGTATCACCGTTGTCCAGAACCCCATACAAATCCTCACCAAAGGTATTCCATAATTTTTGTGCTTTTACAGCTCCAATGCTTCGAAACCGGCTGTTTTCAGCTAATAGGTTGATCAGGAATTTGCCACTGGTTCGCTCCAGCATAAAGCTCATTGTCGTGATGAGATGCCGTGTCAGGGTAAAGCCATTAACCTCAACCTGCTTTGAAATATGGGTTTCTGGAAGTATTTTGCAGACCGCACCCTGCCCCAGCTCATTGATGTAGGCATCCGTATCTTTATCCTGCACCTCGACAACGTAATGGGATCTGGAATCCAGTTTTGACCACGTATTCGGATCAATTTTTACTCCGAAAAAAGTCAACCCTTTACTTTGTCGAACAGGGTCTTTAGTTACACGCAAAAACAAGGGTTCTACCTGTGTATAACTGCTCATCTCGGTAGCCTCCCTGTCGTTGTCAGAATCCGCTCCTGAAGCTCAAATCGTTTGAGCTTTTCCCTATGGCTTTTCACCTCTGCCTGTAGATCCGCCACCTTATTTGCCAGCCTTCGGTTTTCTTCTTTTAGTTTGTTAATCTCTTGGCTCTTTCGTTCCCTAATGAAGGATGAATCAGCCTTCACTTCCTGCTTTGATTCATAAGGCAGTTTCTCGATAACCCCTTTCTCAAGCAGTGGTTTTGCAATATCCAGCAGGGCATTTTTCACATGATCGTTGTGATAGAGAACACTTCTGGTTATACCGGCATCCTTACCGATCAACTTAAGATTCAGCCCTCCTCTGTCACAGTACTCAGTCCAGTCTTTTTCTGCTATCTGAGCAGCAAAGCCCAATAGTTTCTCAAGGCTCTTTCTGGACTTCTCATTCATCGGCTTGCTCACTTGGACTTCCCCCTTTCCCGAACCGTTGTTTTCATCGTTTTAGGGATCGGGCGATTTAACAACTCCTCTGAGAGGCCAGCATTAATGGCATTTGTTAACCAGCGAATATATTTATTGTCATACTCTTCCAAGATGGTTTTCATTTTGACCACCTCTGCTCTCAGCTTGGCGTTTTTGGCCTTAAGTTCTTCTACCTGTTCACCATCACTAATAATGGTTCTCTTATCAGACTTAGCCAGATCGTAGGCTTTCTTGATTTCCTCATGACGGGAAAGAGCCGCACGGGTATAACCCGTGGCTTCTGCAATCATCGCCCATGTGAGCTTTGGATTACGGGCTGCTAACACATCAATAGAATGTTTGATCTGATCTACCGCTTCCGGGGTAATATATCTGGAGGCTTTCATTGGATAGCCTCGCACTTGTCTTTACCTTCAGGAAAGACCTGAATAACTGAACCCTCAGGAATCGAATCATCATCTTCGATAGCCAACGCTGCAATGCACCCATCCAGCAGTTCCTGATGTGAGTGCAGCCAGTTGTTTGCCCCCCAGTATTCCTCTGCTACAGCCTCTTTTGCTTCTTCTATGTGCTGCTCTTGTTGTTCCTTGATTCGGATTAATTCGTCAATTTCTGACTGCTCACCTTTTATTCTTTTGTAGTTGGCACAAAAACGAAGGCAGGCATAATGTTTACCACAGGGGCTGTCATTAAAGTCGTGCTGACAAAGGCCAATGGAGGAAACTTGAGAAGTTGCCATATTTTGCATAGCATCAAGTGCTTCTTCACTGTCAACCAAGTTAAAAATAGTCATTGCGTCAACAGCTTGTTCTTTGGTGATATTGTTGGCAGCCAGAATATCGTCCGCCTTATCCATAACCATTTTTGCTTTGTTGCTATGGTCATAAGCCTGATTATCACCCATATAGGCTCGACCAAAATATCGGGCTATTTCAAGCTCTGAAATATTCCCACCAAGCCTACATATGGTATTTAAATAATGTCTGAATTGGTGGGAAGTTATGCGGAAGTTTATACCGTCAACAATGATATTCCTTCTCTGAAAGATAGAATTCACATCATCCATTGTATCTCTGCCGGTTATAAAATCTCTATATTGAGTATCCGTTATAGTGCAGAAGCTCCAATAGTTAGTTTTTTTCTTATCATGATGACGTTGATGCTGAGTAATCAACAGCATCCTTGACAAGCTTGTAGCTGTTGTCTTGCTTTTTAACTTCGTCCATAGATCTTTGGCACTTTTTGCTGCCTTGTCAGATGTAATGTCTTTAAGCTCGCTCGCAATGAATGAATTTGCAACATTCGCTTTCCCTTCAACAGGCACTTCACGCTTTCGTTCTTCAATGGTTACATTTAGTTTTTTTAGTCGTGATGTGGCATTTGAGTTACTAGAACCTAATAACTTATAAATATTTTCGTCACCAATAAAACAAACACCACTAATGGACGGAAAGAAGTTATAACCGCCACTCTCTTCTATTTCTTCGAGCACCGTTCTAACAGGAGCCAAGTACTCTAAAATAAAGTCGAACCCTTTTTTTAGAATAGGAACTAAAACATCAGGAATTACCTTTGTTCTCCAATGCCCTTTTTTCTTACCATAATACTTAATTTCCCAGTAGCTTATAGTGTCATAATCCCCAGTTATCTCATTGTATTCTTCCTCCTCTACTTCATAGAGAAAATCGGTGGAGAGCGTGATTACCTCATCAAAGCGCAAACCTGTAGCAAAGATAATTTCAGTGATAGCAAGGAAAAGCCCATCATCACCATCTAGCCCTTCAGAGCTTAACAAACCGATTGCCTTAAGCACCTCAGTATCAGGCATCTTCTTGTGGCTAATGGTGCTGTTTTCCAGATCAATTTTAGTATCTGAGGGTACTTGCGTATCCTGCCGCTTAAGAGTTGAATTAAATTTTGTCTTAACTGGTGTCAAACGATATTTATCAATAAATTGAGATATTCCGGAGAGTCTACTCCCACCCCAGTAAGCAGTTGAATTTTCTAGTTTGTCGATACTAAGCTTTTCAGCCTTTACAAAAACATTGTTTGTCAAGCCATCAACACCAAGTTGATTTCCCAACAAAGCCAGATCAACAAAGCGATAAGCATTGATTATTGATTGCAAATATCCAACAGTCTTTACTTTCTGGATTTGCAGATCACAGATATGACATTTTGCAATTTCAGCCAACGATTCATTATGAAATGGCTTCATGTCGGCTACTGCACTCTTTGCTTTTGCCCTCTTCCCATTATCTCTACTAAAATACAAAAAACTTTTAGTATGCGCTTTATTCGAGTGGGATGGGCAGCTATCAGTGACATCCCAGATAAAATCACTCCATTCAACGTCAAAAGGGCAGAACTTTTGGTAATGCTCAATGCGAATTTTTAGATTTCCTACGTGATCCACTCCGACCTTCGGAGATTGAAAAACATTATTCATAATCACCTTCCTTGATTTTTTTAATTAATGCGTTTGCAGCAATAAAGTCACGGTGCTTGGCAAGCTGAATGCTGTGTTTCTCACCGTAAATTTTTAAAGTATCATCGACCAGATTCTGGACAACCTGCTCATGATCTGCATCCTCAAAAGCCTCTAGCGAAGGGCAGCTATAACAACTAAGAGGAGGGTTAAGACCGCAGGGATGGCTACTACCACAAGAACCAATCAAATGTAACCTAGCGTTTTTATCAGCACCAAAAAGTTGCTGTCCGGGGATTGATGCTTCATCTTGCTTGATGACTTTCCCCTGAAAAGCATCCAATATATCCTGAGCCTCACTCTGCAAGATTTGATTGAGCTTTTCAGCAACTTTTTTGGTCTGTCGGTAATATACCTGTAATTGTTGTAGATCAGTGTGATCCATTAATTGAGCTATTACTTTTAACGGAGTATTTTTAGCCACAAGATTGGAGCAAAATGTTTTTCGTAACCTTCGGTTGTTTATCCTAAAATCAAGCTTCATAAAATTTGAAATTAATAAAATCCTACGAGCATACAATTGATCCGTTAAATATTCATTCCTGAACCCACCGCTACGATTCTGGGTAGGGCAAAGTAGAAAATAATCATCAAGAGAGGGGGCATCCTTTTCAGACAATTTCATCCTTTCTATCAGGTGGGTTATATCTTCAGCTAAGAACTTTGTGATGACTCTGGGTATTCGTTTTTTATTAGCCCCTCTGCCTCTTTGCTTCGCCCTTGGGATCATCAGCCAGTAGCTACCATCCTCTTTTTCAACAAAATCGCTTACCCGCATGTTCATCACCTGAACGTCTCTAGCTCCAGTGAGCTGAGCAATTCTAAGGCCAATAAACCCCTGTAATTGAAGTATTGTAAGTCTGGAAAGATCTGCTCGTGTTGTTGAAACAGCTTCTTTGAATTTACGATCCTCCTTAATAGTTAACGCCCCTCTACCCTCCATTGGGATAATGACATCCATCCCTTTATTGGGGTTCGAACCAAACCTTAAGCCATTAAGGTAAAAATCAACAAAGTCTTCATCAAAGAACGGCATTTTCTCATCTGCACACCACCTATAAAATATTCTCAATGAAGACTTATCTTCTACCGAAACATCCTCAGAGTTCATCAAGTTAAAATACAGATCCCTTAACTCATCTTCCACCCCAGAAGAGTTCATGCTCTTAATCTTTATATGCCTTTTAATCCTTGCCACATAACCATCCACACTTTTTTCAGCATAAGATAAAAAAAGAAATGAAACGAAGGCTTTCACATGATCCTTTATAAAAGGGGATATACTGGCAAAACTCACAGACACCCTGATACTTTTTAAGACAATGCGATCCTGCGTCAAGTCATAACGATGATTATCCTGTGATACAGGATATGGGTCATAAGAAAAATCAGCGTATTCACTCAAGTCACTCTGGACTGTTATTATTTTTTGATCCAACATCAGGAAATCCCCCTTTCTATTTCGATATGCAAAGCACTCAGGGCGTCATAAGCCTGCTCTTCAGTTGACAGCTTTTCGTAGTTCTCTCCGGTTTTGGAGTTTGGGCTCCATCCACCTATGAGGTTTTTAATTTTACTTTTCTGATCGTCTGTATAGCCTTGGCGCAGAAGATGACGATCTAGGTTTTCCATTCTTGTATGCCGAAGGATATGTGGTCTCAGCCTGTCAATTTCAGGAATATCCTTGCGGATTTGTGCAAAAACATTGTTCAGCGCCCCCTTGGACATAGGGAGGCAAGGTGATCTGGTGGCCAATAATAAAAATGGTGGCTGTTTACGTGCTTCTTTTTTTAAAGACCTGATAGAGCAATACTCATCAATCATTTTTGCCAGCTCTTTTGATATGGGAATAATACGCTCCAGCGTTTTAGTATCAGGAATATCCTTTCTGGGGTCAGGATATTTCACGTTTTGCTTTATATAGATGTAGGGCTTATATTCACGGGTATGGCAGTTCTCAATGGTTAGTGAGAGCAACTCCCCCCTCCGAACCCCTGTCTCATAAAGGATGAGGATAATAAGCCTGTTTCTGATGCGTGTTTCTTTATTCCAATTAATAACCCCATCTTTCTCCAGAGCATAAAAGAGCGTTTTCTGTTGAAGTGGTGTTAAGCCATGAACCAGCGACTGGGTTTTACCCTTTATTTTTCTGTTTCCTAATCGTTTAATCAGATTTTCAAAAGATTTATGCCAATTAGGCAAAACAGGATCATTGCTTCGCCTTCTGGCTACATTTCGATCAAAAAGGTCAGTAAAGTAGCTGACAGTAACAGCCAAACGATGGTTAAAAAAATCAGGACAGACTTTCTCTGGATGCATTTGAACCACTGTTTCCCCCTGCACATCCACCACCTTCGTCTGGAGATGCTTTATAAAAGAGGCAAATAGGTTCGACTGTCCAAGGAAAGAGCCAGCCATTTCATCTTGCAGGTCTATATTTCGGCTCGCTGCCCAACGCTCAATGTGAATAATAATATTGGCCTTTTGGTTTGCCGTGGCGCTGGAATGATCAATCAGGTCAGTAATAACGAAAGTATTAATACGGTCAATAGGCATACCACTGTCATCCACGACCAATGGAAACCGCTCATTTCTCCCCTCAACATTAACCACCCTGACTCTCATAGAAATGCTCCCGATGTGTCTATACAAAACACTTATTAATACTTTAGAAGAGCAGAGCCAAGCTGTCAAGATATGTCTATACACAACAAAAATAACAAACCCCTTACAATGCAAGGGGTTCACTTGATCCTGTATACAAATAAGTATACATTTTTAAGTTTGGTTTTTTAGAACGGGATATCATCATCAAAATCGTCAAAACCACCAGCAGGCTGTGGCTGGGGATTTGATTGCGGTTGCTGCGACTGCGCTGGTTGATGCTGTTGCTGTTGCTGTTGTTGTTGTGGTGGTGATCCGTATTGCTGAGGCTGCTGCGGAGCATAAGACTGCTGCTGTTGCGGTGCCTGCTGCTGGTAGCCACCGCCACCTCCCATCGGAGCACCCATAGCGCCTTCCTGGCGGCCATCCAGCATCTGCAGTTGGCCGCTGAATCCATCAACAACAATCTCGGTAGTATACCGATCCTGACCGTCCTGACCCTGCCACTTACGTGTCTGCAGCTTACCTTCGATATAGACTTTTGATCCTTTACGAAGGTACTGTTGAGCGATCTCAGCCAGCTTGCCGAAAATAACCACCCGGTGCCACTCCGTTTTCTCCTGTTGCTGACCGGTATTACGGTCTTTCCAGGACTCACTGGTTGCCAGACTCAGGTTGGCAACGGCACTGCCATTGGGAGTAAAACGTACATCCGGATCGTTACCCAGATTACCAATCAGTATTACTTTATTAACGCCTCGAGCCATTTAGCTTCTCCGCCATATTCACTCAAACTCAAATAGCCTCCAAGAACAGAGTCCATTCATTGAAGACACCATGGAGTGACCTTACAGGACCACTCCATATTAAAAATGCTCTATTAAAACAAAGGCCCTGTATCTGGTTCCCCGTTTTTATTCTGTATCAAACCGCAAGCTTGATATCTGAACCACATATATTGCTAGCACTGCCCAAACTGCCTTAACTCGGACCAGTTCAGTGCCTGCTTATCAACTTTCAGATAAGCTGTTTTCTCTGCGGCAAGCACAGTCACTTCCTGAACACCGTCAATACCAGCAAGTCGTTCTCCCACCGAACTGACATCACCAAGCTCAGGATTCAGGGCCATTACCATAGTACTCACATAAGGTGGTTGCTTCATAGTAACAGACAACCAGCACCACAGGGCAGTGGGAATTGTACAAAGCATTATGACAGCGGGAGCACCGCCATACTCCATGGCAACGCCCCCAAGGCTGCCGCCCAGGGCAGCCCCCAGAAACTGGCTGGTTGAGTAGCCTCCCATGACCGTGCCACGGGTTCCCACTGGCGCGAGTTTGCTGACCAGGGATGGCAGCGTGGCTTCCAGAAAATTAAAACCAAAAAAGAAAATCAATAAGCCCGCCAACAACATCGTGACACTGAGCATGCCTTGATAAAACAGCGCAAAAGCCACGAACAGAATGACAATGCTGAAGCTGTAACACTGCTTGAGCAGTCGCTGACGCTCACTGAAAATAATAAGGGGAATCATCATGACAAATGACAGGCCCAGGACGGCCAGATAAATACCGCCATGAGCAGAGCGATCAAAATCTTTGCTCAACAGCTCGGGAATAAAAATGAATAACGCCATCAACACAAAATGGAGGGTAAAAATGCCAATAATGTGCCTCAGCAACTCCGGGTTAGTGAAGACCTGATGCAACACCTGACGATCAACAGAACTGTTTAAGTCCCGCCGTTTAATGACCGGCGTTGGCACCAGCAGGATAATCACCAGCATCGCTGCCACCGCCATCAGGGCATTAGCGATAAAGAGTCCGGACAGCCCCCAGATATCACTGACCACCGGCCCCAGTACCATGGCAATGGCAAAGGCAAGGCCAATGCCCATGCCAATCATGGCCATGGCCTTGGTTCGATGCTGATCCCGGGTAAGGTCAGCCATCAACGCTGTCACCGCGCCGGCAATGGCACCACACCCCTGTAAAATACGCCCGGCAATCACTCCCTCGATGGTGGTAGCCTGTGCCGCCAGCAGGCTTCCCAGTAGAAAAATAAACAGTCCCAGCAGAATAACGGGCTTCCTGCCCCAGCGATCAGAAAGCCAGCCAAACGGAATCTGTAATATGGCCTGGCTGAACCCATAGGCACCAATGGCCACCCCGATCAAACTGGGCGAAGCTCCCTGAAGATCGTCAGCAAAAAGAGCCAGAACAGGCAGTACCATAAACAGTCCAAGCATCCGAAAGACAAAGACCAGGGTAAGGGATACAGCCGCTTTTAATTCAACAAATGACATGGGATAACAGCAAAGTCCTGAATTTTTTTGGTGGTTATAACTGATAAAATTACTGATAAACAGTGTCGCCGCAAGTCTATCAGGATTCGGATCCCGGATGCTATGCACAAAGCATGCTCACGGATTATAGCCCAGGGGGAGTCATCATCAGTGATGATGAGACCCGTTGATGTTTTACCGGCACTCAGGCAATCGTCGCCAGGTCAGGTGGTCAGGCAAAAACACTCTCTTGCGTCTGCGACAAAATGTCACTGTTGCTACCCTGACATGCTGACTATAAATACAAGTCAGAGCCTCTTGAAAATTCGTTGTGTGCCTATCAAAAACATCACAAATATCAAGAACAACAGCCGAGCACACGTATCATGATCTGGTTTAACGCTAGCGGCAGCAGCCTGACATCGAAACTATCAGGAATTATTACGCTATCCTCACGTGAGTAGATTAATTCATGAGTGATACTTTAAAAAAAAACACCTTTATTATATTGGTCATTTGTATTCCCTTACTTGCTGCATCTACGGCATTTCCTGCTGATACATTAGTTTCCGACCCCCCTATTTCGGCACATTACAAAAAGCAAAATAGTGATGGTACAGAAATCAGCTGCATTGTGACCGGGAATGAAACTCAAGAAGAACGGGAAAGGCTGCACATAGCTGGCTGTACTCTGGAAACACTGCGAAATAACCCTGATATTGATGTTGAGGTCACATTAAAAACAAACACTGGTCCCAGATCGATCCTGATGACCTCCAAATACTATTTAATGTGGTTAAACAGCGGCCTCCATGCCGTCAATATCTCTCGCACCTTACCTTTTGCGGTCCTCAATCTGGTGGTTTTTCATCCTGGTGAAGCACTGAAATACCTGGTTTTTTCAGCACTATATAATGTAGGCTTGTCCCGTAATGCCAACCAGACACTCTACCCATTCCTTGGTAAACACCTCTCATCTTACTTTTATCCTGATGGCCGGGATAACCGTAATAACGATGAACCTGAAAGCCTTGGCCTTGGAGGCCACATGCTGGTCATCAGCGCAGATCTTATTATGTGGTGGCTGGAGGCCCCTAACTTTGGCTTTAACATAAACAGTCTGATGCTCGATCTGGATTTATTACACTTTGTCCTTGATATGGCAATATAAACCGGACAAGGCATTTCCAATAAAGTGCCTGACTGACGTAGGAGCCTGCAAAATCAAATAAATCAATCTTTTGGTTGGTACCCTTTTAGAGAGCTATTCAGAGCCAGTAAGTTGGTTGGAGAGTAAACCAGAGGGATAAACTTTATCCATGTCAAAAAGCACCTATAACATTGCCCATAATAAAATTATCAGAATAAAACGACATTTGTTTAATTTTTGGTTTCAATGCATCCTGTCCATGCTGCTTACCATTTCTCTCCCATGTCTGTCCGACACTATCAAAGAAGAAACCACAGGCTTCTCGATGTCAGCCAGCTACACGACAATTAATGAACACGGAAAAGAAACCCTTTGCACAATCTCAAGTAACGATCACATTGAAAAATTGCAAGCGTTGAAAAGCACAGACTGTAAGCTCCCCATGTCAACTGACCCTAATGATCAGTCAGTCATTCTGATCTCCCATAGCCCCTACCATGAAACCAAACAGATATTACTCACTACCCGCAACCTGCTGATGTGGTCCTATATGGCCGTGCACGTCTACAAACTTCTGGACTCGGGAAATATCCTCTGGACTCAACAGGAAGCCTGCCCCTGCAGCGGGAAATTAATGGACATCAGCAATAACCCGGACCGGTTAATGACCAAAGGTTTCTTTTTTACCTACTACCTCCTGAGCCTCGGATATCATGGCTGGCGTTATATTCAATCCTATATAAATCCCGGTGCTGCAGCCCCTGACAGCAAAACATCTGAATTCAAGAATGATGAAATTGCATGGTCCGACACACTGAACCACGTCATATCCAGAGTTTCAGAGTATCCTTATGCCGGTCAAATTCTGACCTTGGCTCTGGATTCAGCCGCACTGAAATGGGACTGTCGATGCCCCGGCTATTTTACCGACAGCAAAGGTGGCCTTTATTTCAACGGCCACCTCTGGATGCTTTTGCTGAATGTCGCAATTTTTACTACAGACTTGGCGATCGACTACTTATAATACTCCGTTTGCTCTCAGAGCCTGTTGGTGACCTTTTTCAGCTTGCAGAAAGGCCACCAACAGGCTCTCTCACTGGCACGGAGAAAAGGCTGTGGAAAAGATTACCGTACAGGGCGCACGTACACACAATCTGAAGAACATCAACCTGGAGATGCCCCGTGACAGCCTGATAGTAATCACCGGCCTATCGGGTTCCGGTAAATCTTCCCTGGCCTTTGACACGCTGTATGCAGAAGGTCAGCGTCGTTATGTTGAGTCCCTGTCAGCCTATGCCCGCCAATTTCTATCCATGATGGAAAAGCCCGATGTAGACCATATCGAAGGACTCTCGCCGGCTATCTCCATTGAGCAGAAATCCACCAGCCATAACCCGCGCTCCACCGTCGGTACGATCACAGAAATCTATGACTATCTCCGGTTGCTGTTTGCCCGCGTCGGCATTCCACACTGCCCGACACACCACCTGCACCTGGAAGCTCAAACCGTCAGTCAGATGGTAGACCAGGTTCTGGCACTGCCTGAAGGCACCAAACTGATGCTGCTGGCCCCGGTGGTCAGGGGGCGCAAAGGTGAACACCTCCATGTATTCAACGAACTGAGAAGCAACGGTTTTATCCGTGCCAGAATCAACGGGATTGTTACGGATCTTGATACACCACCAAAACTGGATAAAAAGAAGAAGCACACCATCGAAGTGGTCATAGACCGCTTCAAGGTGCGTGATGATTTACAACTGCGCCTCTCCGAGTCGTTTGAAACGGCCCTTGAGTTGACTGATGGTCTTGCTACTGTCAGCTACATGGATGATGACGCTAAAGACGACATTGTCTTCTCTTCCCGGTTCGCCTGCCCGGAATGCGGTTACAGCCTCAATGAGCTGGAACCACGGCTTTTTTCCTTTAACAATCCGGCCGGAGCATGCGCCACTTGTGATGGGCTGGGTGTTAAGCAGTTCTTCGACCAGGATCGTATAGTACAGCACCCTGAATTGACCCTGGCAGAAGGCGCAATCCGTGGTTGGGACCGGCGCAGTGTTTACTACTTTCACCTGCTGAAATCACTGGCCGCTCACTACGGTTTCAGCATTGACACCCCGTTTGATGACTTAAGCCCGGAACAGCAGAATATTATTCTTCATGGGTCCGGTGATGAAGAGGTCAATTTCAGTTACGTCAATGACCGGGGAGATGTCTATAAAAAACGGCATATTTTTGAAGGCATTATTCCCAACTTTGAGCGACGTTTCAGGGACACCGACTCCCAGTCCGTCCGGGAAGAGCTGGCCAAGTACCTCAGCACCCAGCCATGCCCATCCTGTAAAGGCACCCGTTTACGGAAAGAAGCCCGGAATGTATTTGTCCAGAATGAAACCCTGCCGGACCTGGTTAAATTACCCGTTGAAAAAGCGCTGGTCTATTTTCAGGATCTTGACCTGCCTGGTCGCCGTGGCGAAATTGCCAGGAAAGTACTTAAGGAAATCTGCGATCGCCTGAGCTTTCTGGTCAATGTCGGCCTGAACTATCTTACCCTGGAGCGCAGTGCGGATACCCTTTCCGGTGGTGAGGCCCAGAGAATACGATTGGCCAGCCAGATTGGCGCAGGTCTTGTCGGGGTTATGTATATTCTTGATGAACCCAGTATCGGGCTACATCAACGGGACAATGAACGTCTTCTGAATACGCTGACCCGTTTGCGAGACCTGGGTAACACGGTGATCGTCGTTGAACATGATGAAGATGCCATTCGCAGCGCTGATCATGTCATCGATATTGGCCCCGGTGCCGGTGTTCATGGTGGTGCCATCGTCGCCCAGGGAACCCCGGGGCAGATCATGGACTCACCCAATTCTTTAACGGGTAAATACCTCTCAGGTATTTGCAGGATCAATGTGCCATCCAAAAGAACACCCACAGACGCAAAGAAAACCCTGAAACTCAGTGGTTGCAACGGCAATAACCTGAAAAATGTCACACTGGAAATTCCAGTGGGTTTAATGACCTGTGTTACCGGCGTTTCGGGCTCCGGCAAGTCCACCTTAATCAATGGCACACTGTATCCGCTGGCCGCCACAGCGCTCAATAAAGCAACGACATTAACCGCTGCTCCCTATAAAAAGCTAACCGGCATTCAGCATTTTGATAAATGCATTGATATAGACCAGAGCCCCATTGGCCGTACACCACGCTCTAACCCGGCCACCTACACCGGGATTTTTACCGCCATTCGTGAACTCTTCGCCGGCACTCAGGAGGCTCGTTCCCGGGGCTATAAACCCGGCCGATTCAGCTTTAATGTCAAAGGTGGCCGATGCGAGGCCTGCCAGGGAGACGGTGTTATCAAGGTAGAAATGCACTTTCTGCCAGATATCTACGTTGCCTGCGATGTCTGTAAGGGCAAACGTTATAACCGCGAAACCCTGGAAGTAAAATACAAAGGCAAGAACATCCACGAAGTACTTGAAATGACCGTGGAAGAAGCACTGCAATATTTCGATCCAATACCCGCGATCAAGCGCAAACTGCAAACCCTGATGGATGTAGGGCTTTCCTATATTCATCTCGGGCAGAACGCTACCACCTTGTCTGGTGGTGAAGCCCAGCGGGTGAAACTGGCGAAAGAGCTGTCCAAACGGGATACCGGTAAAACACTCTATATACTGGACGAGCCCACCACCGGGCTCCATTTTCACGACATTGAACAGCTACTCACTGTCCTTCATCGTTTGCGGGATCATGGCAACAGCGTGGTCGTCATTGAGCACAATCTGGATGTGATTAAAACGGCAGACTGGATTATTGACCTGGGCCCGGAGGGTGGTGATGGTGGTGGGCAGATTATTGCCGCTGGCACCCCGGAAGCCGTATCGGATGTTCCAGAGTCTCATACCGGCCGCTTCCTGAAACCGATGCTTGCTTGACACGCGACTATCTTAAGGTGCAGAAAAGAAGCCAAATCTGCACCTATTGAGAAGAGCATCCCTATCTACTTCATTCTGGTCGATCTGGAACGTCATCCCCGGCTGCTTGTCGCTCACACGCATCCAACAAAGTACAGACTCGCTCGAAAATAAAGCCACCAGGGCGCATACATACCTGTTCGGCAATTTTCGTAACGGTCACAATCACAGGATATATACAAATTGCCTCTAGAACAGTTACCACCTTCAACGCAGTATCCGATTCACGTGCTATTAACCGACGTCCTAGCTCGGTACTGGACAACAGGTAATGATGTCCGATACAACCTACACAAAAAGGTACTGCCGCAGTAATAATGGCAACGCATCGGCCAAAATCTGTTGCTTTTTTCCTTATATGGCGTGAAACACCAGCCGATGGCAGATTGTCAACTGCATCGTGGGCACCTTGTTGAACCTGGTTTACACCTGAAGCCTGCATAGTAACAACCTCTTGGAATGAGCAATTAAACGAATTGCATGATAGAAGGAACCCATCAATTACATTGAAACCGTGTCAGAAAGGAACTTTTATAAGAAAGAGTAATCTCTAGCTGTAAGTCAGTAATACTACAATTCAATGAATCACCTTAATAACATACCTTCATTCGATTGTTATTTTACCGACCTTCATTGCGGCGTGTCAGATTTACCGGGGCAAACGTATAAATCTGGTGTCAGTGGGCAACAGCCTGAATACCTGGGCCTGTTTGTTCAGACACTGAACGCTCCTTTTCCGGTTTACCATAATCAGTCAGATACACATGAAAATTTTGCCGACTCTTTTAATTCATTGAATAAATATACTATTAATTCTTCAACCCTTGCCGCTTCAGCAAACACTTTCGTCAATGATATTCCCGAGATACCTCAATCAGCTCTGGATCAATATGTACCCTGGAATTCTGATGATCAACGATTTCATTATAAGTAGTTGGCCAAATGGAATCGTATATTTCTGGCTAAGTGGGCAGTTACTATGCAAGGCACAACGCAGGGAGCATAGCCGTAGCTATGTGACCGTAGTTGTAACGCCGCAGAGTGACTGCCCACTTAGTCAGAAAATACGATTTCATTTGGTTAACTACTTAACAGGAACTATCTGGTTGTTCACTCTTGGTCTCTTTGGCATCGGCTGGCTGATCGATCTTTTCCTTATCCCGGCCATGGATCGGGAAGCGGATTTTCGTTTCCATAGTGGCCAGTATGATTACTCTGTTACATGGATATTGCTGGCATTCCTTGGTGTATTCGGTGTCCATCGTATGTACCTGGGGAAATGGATATCGGGAATTTTTTATCTGTTTACCATTGGTTTTTTTGGCCTTGGGGTTATTTATGATTTTTGGACGTTAAATGACCAGATATCGATTAAAAACAGTGCGAATAGTTATGGATCATAAAACTGAAAAAGTGGGTTGAAAATTTTAGGGCAAGAATTGAAAGGCAGTTTTATCTTCGATGTGTTCAAGATTCAAGACCCGACCCCGGTTTTCAAGACCCGACCCCGGTTTTCGCTTTTCTCTATAAACGACAATTATTATGCACAATTCCGAGTAGATGAGGACGTTACCGCCCTCAGCCCTCGCAGATCCGGACGAGCCCACTTAAGGCATCCGGTTCCTCATGGATACTGGTTCACTAACTGATAACCTTGGTAGTACTGATGCTGGATTCTTGGCGGTGTCAGGGGGAAGCGTTTCAGGAACTGGGTGAATTTCTCCCACGGAATATAGCTTTTCCGAGATCGACGCCCCAGCCATTTGTGCCAGATTTCCTGTACTTTATGATGCACTGCTTTCAGGGCCTTGAGATTGCCTGTAATGCCAAAATACGCAAAGTGTCCCCGTAATTTCCGGTTTAACATAGCGTACTGCTCGTTTAATGGGTCATGTCTGTGTTTACGGCAATTTTATATGCATTAAATTAATAAAAAGCCGTAACAGGCCAATAATTGGTATTGATAGAGCTGTGAACAGACGTTCCAGGGTAGACATTAAGCAATTTATAGCAAAAAACCGGTTGCCTTACTCCGCTGTCATTCCGGATTGTACGGAATCCACCTTGCAGGGATAGCCAACGGCCGTTCACATCCATGTAAGATGGATTCTGTACAATCCCTGTACAGAATGACAACGGAGTTATTCTGAGTTAGTGATCAATAATTTTTAAAACAGCCCCTTTGTCTAGCGTAAGAGCAGACGATCGGAATAGTTCAGAAAAGCGCTAATATACCAGCAGAAAGGTTAGTGTCTGGCGTTTCCACTACCAGGTGATAATGATTGGTCATCAGACACCAGGAATGAATTGTCCAGTTAAAACGGTCACAGACCTCGGCCAGGGTATTCAAGGCTCAATCAATTATTGGCCTTCTGATTTAAGTGTTCCAGTGGTATCTCAGGTTCCGCTTGTTGCTGTGCCTCGTCCCGACGATGATAATATTGGTAGAGAGCGGATAGACCAATGCCTGCAACGAACGCGACAGCGGTACCCAGGCAGACGACAACCCAGGTACTGATGGTTCCAGCCAATGGTGCAGGCGTGATGGGGAGTGCCGCTGCCGGGGGCGTGCCGGAGAATGTCATTGATGCTTCCGGTAACGTCACCACGGTTTCCGTCACTGATGCTGTGGTTGTCATTGCCGCCGTTGCCAATGGTGTTGTGGTAGTGATCCTGGCATCGGTGGGCGGTAATGGCGTTGAGATGGTGTCTGCTGTAATGTTTGTGTTGAGCAATGACTGGGTGGCCTGGGCAGAACTGGACAACAGAGGGCTTGTGCCGGTCGAAGTATGGCTGGGCAGGTTGGTTGTGCTGTCCATTTTATTGAGTGATGGCATTGTCGGTTGTCGTGAGGTTCTAACAGTATTCGAGGTACTACTGTTAGAGGATGCTGATGTCTGCGTGCTATAAGGTCGCGAGCTGTCACTGCCAACCGAAAAATTTTTGCTTTGGTGGAGGCTTGAAGTCAGTTGACGCGCGCTACTGGTCCCTGGTTTTCCGTCTGCGGGCTGAGCCGCAGCTCCTGCCAGCCGATCCATCGCCATCAGGGTAACAGTTGCTATGGCCGGACCGGAAACACTGCCGGAAACACTGTTTGTTGTGCCGGAAGCAGTTACCGGCTTGCCCGGCTTTTCATCCTTCCGGTTGTTATCAGTTATCTTTTGCGAATGGCTTTTTGACTCATTTTCCGCACCGCTGGATGATTCTTTACCCGACTTGCCAGACATGGCCATATTGTCCAGGCTATGAGCCAGGGAAAAGGAAGAACAGAGCGTTCCTACCGCATCGCTGACTGCACTGGCATTGGGTACCCAGCAGGAAATTGCCTTGCTGGCCAGCCCGACCCCTTGTAAGACATTCGCCACTAAACTTGTTTTGTCGTTTTTATTGTCAGCAGGCAGCGTACTGGCAACCGGTGCAGTTGCCTGCTTGGTTTGTCGTTGATGCTCAGGAATATAATTGGGAGAGAGAGCTGAAGAAGGAGGTAACACCTGACTGGACAGCAACTGCAAACTTTCCTAATGTGCCAGAGGGATTTGTTTTTGCTGGTTCGTCAGGGTAGAGATTGCTGGTTACATCTGACAGTGGTACACGAGTTGAAGAAAATGGTTGCACAATTTACTCCATAGATATTATTTCGGTTAGACATTGAGTGTCATTGTCGTATGGCTGAAAAACAAAGGCACATAGCCAGTGAGCCTGTAGCCTAGATGACTTTTTGTCGTTATTTCAGTTTTGGTAAGATTGATTTGAACTAAATAAAGTCGTCAGCAATTTCTTTTGCCGTAAAAATTAATTTGCTTTATTCGGTTGGTATCACCTTGCGAACCGACTTTTTCAACTTTGCATTCTGCTATTTCCACAACTTGCATGAGAGCGGGGTATCAGGACCCTGGAGGCTGTCCGAGAATAGACTGCCCTGCGCGGCAACTGCTCCTGCGTTGCTCTAGCCCGGATATTTCATAAACGTGCTCCCGATCTCGCTTGTCCTTTGCCGCTCTAAGGGAGTTTTGCTCAGTCGACCGTACTCCCAGGTAACGGCGCTCCCTCGCAAAATCCCTTAGAGCGACAAAGTCCTGCGCGAGATTCGGGGCAGTTTATGAAATATCCGGGCTAGCTCCTGCATCCATGCAGTCGTTTGGTTGCGATAAATTAAATAAAGAAATTAAATAAAGGACACCCAGAAGAAATAAAGAAAAATAAAGGACACCCAGAAAAAATAAAGAAAAAAATAAAGGACACCCAAGAAAAAAAATAAAGGATGACTCCCAAGAATTTGACTAATCGGCCAAAGAAATAAAGGACACCCAGAAGAAAGAAATAAGAGGAAATAAAAAGGAAAGAAAAACGGGGTCATATATGGTCCGCCCCGCTTTGCAAGGAAAAGTTTTCCATCATGACTAAAGAGTAAGTACACATTCGTTAGCCAAAATAAAGCCCTGTGCTGCCTCAGACAACACAGGGCTTCAATAAGTATGGAAAAAGATACCGCACTCAGTAATGCATTAATCAAATATGCTGCACTTCATCGATCTCATATTCAACACCGCCAGAAGGCGTGTTAACCACAACCACATCCCCTTCCTCCTTGCCGATCAGGGCCCGGGCAATGGGTGAGTTGACAGAGATCTTGTTCACTTTGATATCCGCTTCATCATCGCCGACAATCTTGTAGGTGACTTCCCGGTCATCATCCAGGTTGATCAGTACAATCGTGGTACCGAACAGCACCTTGCCGGTCTTGGTGATGGTGGTAATATCAATTACCTGGGCATTGGAGAGCTTGGCTTCAATCTCGTTGATGCGACCTTCGGCAAAGCTCTGCTGCTCACGGGCGGCATGGTATTCAGCATTCTCCTTAAGGTCTCCGAGCTCACGTGCTTCAGCAATAGCCGCAGAAATACGAGGACGTTCCACCCCCTTCAAATGAGCCAGTTCCGCACGGAGGGCTTTTTCACCCTCCACTGTCATGGGAATTCTTTTCATCCAACGTTACCTTCGTGTAGACCCTGAAGCCGTCTGACCAATCTTTCAGATCCAAAGGCGATCGAACGCGCAATCGCTTCTGCTCCCGCCATGGTGGTTGTATATAGCACCTTATTGGTCAATGCAGAGCGACGGATCAGGTAAGAATCAGCAATGGCCTGACGACCCTCAGTCGTATTGATGACGAAGGCTATATCACCATTGACGATCATGTCCACCAAATGCGGTCTTCCCTGATGCACTTTGTTGATGGTGGTGACCGGCAAACCGGCTTCTTCTATCACTTTTGCCGTGCCGGAGGTGGCCAGCAGCTCGAAGCCGATATCCATCAGCAGACGAGCCACCATCGGCAACTCCGGTTTGTCAAAGTCCCGTACGGAGAGAATGACCTTCCCTCCCTGTGGCAGCTGCATGTTCTCAGCCAGCTGAGCCTTGTGGAAGGCTTCCGGGAAGGTAGCCCCAACGCCCATCACTTCGCCGGTGGATTTCATCTCCGGGCCAAGAATCGGGTCCACGCCGGGGAACTTATTAAATGGGAAAACCGCTTCTTTGACACTGTAGTATGGCGGCACAATCTCAGCAGTAAAGTTCAGCTCTTCCAGGGTTTTGCCCATCATCACCCGTGCCGCAATCTTGGCCAGGGAGTGGCCAATGCACTTGGAGACAAATGGCACGGTACGGGAAGCCCTGGGGTTCACCTCAATCACGTAGATCTGGTCATCCTGAATGGCCAGCTGCACATTCATCAGGCCCACAACACCCAATTCCAGTGCCATGGCACGAACCTGCTCACGGATTTCATCCTGATGACGACGGTTCAGGCTGTAAGGCGGCAGCGAGCAGCTGGAGTCACCGGAGTGAATACCCGCTTGCTCGATGTGCTGCATGATCGCGCCAATCACCACACGTTCACCATCACACACCGCATCGACGTCCACTTCTACCGCACGGTTCAGGAAGTAGTCCAATAGCACCGGGCTGTCGTTCGATACCTGAACAGCGTCTTTCATATAACGCACCAGCTCATCTTCGCCGGCGACGATTTCCATGGCACGGCCACCCAGAACATAGGAGGGACGAACCACCAGTGGATAGCCAATCTCCGCCGCTTTGGCCACCGCTTCCTGCTCACTGCGAACCGTGGCGTTAGCGGGCTGCAACAGACCCAGTTTCTGGATCATCTGCTGGAAGCGCTCACGGTCTTCGGCACGGTCAATGGCTTCAGGGCTGGTACCGATAATCGGCACACCTTCGGCTTCAAGGGCACGGGCCAGTTTCAGCGGCGTCTGGCCACCGTACTGAACAATAACCCCGGTGGGTTTCTCAACATCAATGATGGCCAGCACATCTTCCAGGGTTACCGGCTCAAAGTAGAGTCGGTCAGAGGTGTCGTAATCGGTAGAAACGGTCTCCGGATTACAGTTAACCATAATGGTTTCGTAACCATCTTCCCGCGCGGCCAGTGCCGCATGGACACAGCAGTAGTCAAACTCAATCCCCTGACCGATACGGTTTGGTCCACCACCAATCACCATGATTTTTTCACGGCCAGAAGGTTCGGCTTCACACTCTTCGTCATAGGAAGAGTACATGTACGCTGTCGTAGACTGGAATTCAGCCGCACAGGTATCCACGCGCTTATAGACGGGCTTTACCTGCTGTTCACGACGATAGTTGCGAACCTCGGCTTCTTTAATACCCAGCAGTTCAGCCATACGGGCATCGCTGAAGCCTTTCTGCTTCAGACGGAACAAACGCTCTTTCGACAGGGAGGTCAGGCCTTTGCCATCAGCCGCGTCGTTAGCCAGTAACGCTTCTTCATTCACCAGGTCCTGAATCTGTACCAGGAACCATGGATCAATCATGCACTCAGCAAAGATCGCTTCCAGGGTCATACCGGCACGGAAGGCATCCGCAACGTAGTAGATACGGTCAGCTTTCGGTGTCACCAGTTCACGACGGATTCTGGCCAGTGCATCTTCACGTTCTGCATCAGAGCAGGCATCCAGTTTGATATCAAACATGGAGTTAAAGCCCGTGGCACCGGTTTCCAGACCACGCAGTGCTTTCTGCACAGACTCCTGGAATGAACGACCAATGGCCATTACCTCACCCACCGATTTCATCTGAGTGGTCAGACGGTCATCTGCCTGAGGGAACTTCTCAAAGGCAAAGCGTGGGATTTTGGTCACCACGTAATCAATGGATGGCTCAAACGAGGCGGGAACCACGCCACCGGTGATCTCATTGCTCAGTTCATCCAGGGTGTAACCCACCGCCAGCTTGGCGGCAACACGGGCAATAGGGAAACCGGTGGCCTTGGAAGCCAGGGCAGAAGAACGGGACACCCGGGGGTTCATCTCAATGACCACCATGCGGCCCGTATCCGGGCAGATACCAAACTGTACGTTGGAACCGCCGGTTTCCACACCAATCTCACGCAGTACCGCAATGGAGGCGTTACGCATGATCTGGTATTCCTTATCGGTCAGCGTCTGGGCTGGCGCGACGGTAATGGAATCTCCGGTGTGAACCCCCATGGGGTCAAAGTTTTCGATGGCGCAGACAATGATGCAGTTATCATTGCGGTCACGAACCACTTCCATCTCGTACTCTTTCCAGCCAATCAGCGATTCATCAATCAGCAGCTCATTGGTGGGCGAAAGGTCGAGGCCACGGAAGCAGATCTCTTCAAACTCTGCCTTGTTATAGGCAATCCCACCCCCGGTGCCGCCCATGGTAAACGACGGACGAATAATACAGGGGAAGCCAACCTGATCGAGAACGGCGCGGGCTTCTTCCATGGTATGGGCAATACCGGAGCGCGGCGTTGCCAGACCGATATTTTTCATGGCCTGGTCAAACAGCTGGCGATCTTCGGCTTTGTCGATGGCCTGCTGGTTGGCACCAATCATGGCCACGCCGTACTTTTCCAGCACACCTTTATGGAACAGATCCAGGGCACAGTTCAGCGCGGTCTGACCGCCCATGGTGGGAAGAATGGCATCCGGGCGCTCTTTTTCGATAATCTTCTCGACGGTCTCCCAGCGGATTGGCTCAATATAGGTTGAGTCCGCCATGGCCGGGTCGGTCATAATGGTCGCCGGGTTGGAGTTGACCAGGATGACCCGAAACCCCTCTTCCTTCAGCGCCTTACAGGCCTGCGCTCCGGAATAGTCAAACTCACAGGCCTGGCCGATAATAATTGGACCAGCCCCGAGTATCAGAATACTTTCAATATCAGTACGTTTTGGCATCTTGTTCTCACATCAAAACGGGGTTGGTTACTTTGCTGCCTTCAGCATCTCAACAAAACGGTCAAACAGCCCGGCCACATCGTGTGGACCCGGGCTTGCTTCAGGGTGCCCCTGGAAGCTGAAAGCAGGACGATCAGTCCGCTCAATACCCTGAAGGCTGCCATCAAACAGTGACTTATGGGTTGCCTGCAGGTGCTCTGGCAACGAGTCTTCCGCTACTGCAAAACCATGGTTCTGGCTGGTAATCATGACCTGACCGGTCTTGAGATCCTGAACCGGGTGATTGCCGCCGTGGTGACCAAACTTCATCTTCTCGGTCCTGGCACCACTGGCCAGAGCCAGCAGCTGATGCCCCAGACAGATACCAAACACCGGCAGAGAAGTGTCCAGAATTTCTTTAATGGCGGCGATGGCGTAATCACAGGGCTCAGGATCACCGGGGCCGTTAGAGAGGAAAATACCATCCGGATTCAGGGCCAGAACCTCTTCGGCGGGTGTTTTGGCTGGCACAACGGTAAGGCGACAGCCTCGCTGAGCCAGCATGCGCAGAATGTTTCTTTTAACACCAAAATCGTAAGCCACGACGTGAAACGGCAGGTCCGTCACGTCGGCATGACTGTCGGTCTCCAGATTCCAGACACCTTCTGTCCAAGTGTAAGGCTGGTCAGTGGTGACTTCTTTTGCCAGGTCCATCCCTTTCAGGCCCGGAAATTCACGGGCCCTGGCCAGTGCTTTGGTTTCAGCCGCTTTTCCGGTCAGGGCGTCTCCCGCCAGGATACAGCCGTTCTGCGCACCTTTTTCCCGGAGAATTCGAGTCAGGCGGCGGGTATCAATACCAGCGATGGCGACAATATTGCGGGATTTCAGATAGTCATCCAGAGACATTTTACTGCGCCAGTTACTGGCCAGCAGTGGCAGGTCCTTGATGATCAGACCTGCGGCCTGGATTTGTGGGGATTCTTCGTCTTCCGGAGTAATACCGGTATTACCAATATGAGGATAGGTGAGCGTAACGATTTGGCGGGAATAAGAAGGGTCGGTGAGAATTTCCTGATAACCGGTCATTGCCGTGTTAAAAACCACCTCACCACTGGTCTCACCATCAATACCGATGGCAATTCCCCGGAAAATACTGCCATCTTCCAGAGCTAAAACAGCCGTCTTAGTCAAAGGATCCTCCCGAACTTGAACCTGAGCGCCTTATGCCCGAACGCTATGATGCTTTAAGCCCTCCAGTTTGAAGACCCAAAAAAAGCGAGATGTTTTAAAAAACCATCTCGCTTTTGATCTGGCACCCTGTCGCACACACCATAAATTCAAGGCAAATTTCAGCTATTAGACTATAAATCAATTAACTTTTCCACTACTTTTTTTGGTCGTCAGGTGATTTTTGATTCAGAGCATCAAGAGGCAGCAACTCAACCCAGTCTTGTTTATTCATAAATTCTTCCACCGCTCTTCCCACTCCTCCGGCCAACTCTGCACAATTGGACATCTCACGGATCGCCTGATTATACACACGCGCCCTAAACTTCTTCTGCAACTCCTCCTGCTTAAGTTCAAATGTCAGTTGTTGAATCTCTATTTTCAATTCGATCAGTTTTCTTAAAGATTCATCGTGTACAAGCACCTTGAATGCATACTCCATAGGATGCATTAAATTACCCAGACTGCGTCTGCAGCAACCTAGATTTTCAACAACTCTCTTCGCCTTATTTTCTTTGCTTTTCAGCTCACTCTTTTTTTTCTGTGCTTCGAACAAGAGCTGAAATCTGTTTTTTTTGATGATTCCCTCCATCCGATGCTGAAAGCATATCCTGAATACATCAGAGTTACGGCTCTCCCTGTGGTTATTTGCTGCCCCGGGCGGGTTGTTTTTACCAAAAGTGGATAGCTCATTTCTTGCTAATTTCTGAGGCACCACTTCAAGGTCCGTGCATGCAGGCAACGGCCTTTTCATCGATTTACCCATGCTTCCCGTTGGAACAGAGCCATTATAAGGCGCAATATGACGGGAACAAAGGCTGCGGGCAGCTCTGTCACAAGCTGTATTACTGCCCGGAAGCATTTTTTTCTGTCCTTCAGCTGTCCTCGGGAAACCTTCAATGCCATCAAGAATGCCATCAAGACTCTGATTCACTAACCAATCCCCCCACTCCTGAGGGGTAACAACGCCGGATACTATCATCACTATCAACCTCCTTTTTCACCCATTTTCCGCATTATCAGCGCATCGGGCAGTGATTTAAGTTCTCTTCAGTGATCAATCATGCAGCCAGACAGTTGATCCCAGATAAATCACTAACTACTTACAACGCCATCAGTGCAAAAATGAAGGGTATTGTTATAGCCCAGGGAATTGTAATGATGATGACAGGTCAAGCCTGAGAACCTGAGGGACCCTTGAACTGAAATCATTCATTGAAATCCAGTGGATTCAGGTTTCTCAGACCCAAAACATCCTGCATATCGAACAGGCCGGACTTTTTATCAGAAATAAATCGAACCGCCCGCAATGAGCCCCGGGCATAGATCAACCGGCTGCTGGCTTTATGGGTTACCTCCACGCGCTCACCTTCACAGGCAAACAGCACCGTATGGTCACCAATCACATCACCGGCTCGGACAGTGGCAAAGCCAATGGTTTCCCGATCTCTTGGCCCGGTATACCCTTCGCGACCGTAAACAGCGCACTTTTGCAGATCACGCCCCAGGGTATCTGCCACCACTTCACCCATTTTCAGTGCCGTTCCGGAGGGTGAGTCCACCTTATGACGATGGTGCGCCTCAATAACTTCAATATCTGCATCATCACCGAGCACCCTGGCAGCCATCTCCAGCAGCTTGAACACCAGGTTAACCCCGATACTCATATTGGGCGCAAAAACGATGGCGGTATCTTCTGCCGCTTTGGCGAGTTCTACCTTCTGATCATTGCTTAAGCCAGTGGTGCCAATCACAATGCCTTTCCCATACTGTTGGCACAGGGCAACATTCTGCATGGTCAATTCCGGAGTGGTAAAATCAATCAAAACTTCAAAGTCATTAACAGCTGCCACCAGGCTATCTGTTAATGGCACACCCAGTGAGCCAACCCCTGCCAGGTCTCCAGCATCTACCCCCAACAGAGCGTCGCCAGGCTTGATAATTGCTGCTCCCAGCTGGCACTGCTGATCAGCGGCAACGGCTTCCACCAGCATTCGCCCCATTCTTCCGGCGGCACCTGCAATGGCAACTCTGGTCATGTCACACTCCCTCTGGCATTTAAATCGGTTGCAAAAATCCTTCGTAGTCTATCGGACTACCCACAAACAGCAAGCAGGGCGGGGCAAACAACAATCCGGCTTTTATTTTTTAAGGAAAAAACGATAACCTGCCCCCACTTCGTGAAAATTACAGGTGCAATGATGATCAAACAGTTTGTACAAGACGTTCGGGAGATGCATTGGGCTCCAAGGCTGCTTATGGCCCTGGTCATTGTGAAAACCCTCTCTGTGATGATTCGGGAAGCACAGATACTTTAAAACTGAACTTTTTAACCTTACGGATATTCTAAGTTCTGATGCCTGAAAATGGATTCACTCCAAATCCATTAAATTTAATTCATAAAACCTTGGAAATAATGATTATGAATACGGGTCAGATTACAAGTTTTCAACAGCCCGCCTACCCCAACTTGCCTGAGCATAAAAAATTTAGCGGCTGCGTTAACCAAGGCTATACAAAATATGCTTATGAACCGAAAGATCCAGAGGATCCGACAAAAGGCATCAGGGTTAAAGTTAGTGTATATAGCAAGCTGGTAAAACCGGGCTATTTAAACGGTCACACTCATATAAAAAAACCTGCATCACAGCTGCTTTTATGGCTTCATGGATATAAAACTCTACCCTCCAGAGCCTGTTGTGCAAGGGCAGAAGCAGATATTCAAATAAAAATGCCTAAATACGTTATGGAAAGCTGTCTTCAAGCTTCCAGCCGGATTTACACAAATATTCTAAACCAAGACTCAAAATTACCGCATTCTAATGCCTTCCTCTCCTATGTAGACCTTATAGACCAATGCTTTTTCCTCTATGATAAGATTTTTCTTGAAAAGTATTTGCCCGAACTGGTCAAATCGCCAGAATTCGTTGTAGCAACCAATCAGAAAAAAGAGAAAGTAGCCTACTGGGACACATCGGTTAGTCACGTCCCAACGGAAAAACCTGT
Source organism: Endozoicomonas acroporae (assembly GCF_002864045.1). Classification (GTDB taxonomy): domain Bacteria; phylum Pseudomonadota; class Gammaproteobacteria; order Pseudomonadales; family Endozoicomonadaceae; genus Endozoicomonas; species Endozoicomonas acroporae. The sequence goes on along the minus strand of NZ_PJPV01000007.1, from coordinate 235 downwards.
TTGAATCGATAACCCGGCATCAATGATGCCATTATCTTACTCCTTTGGGCACGTCATCTAAGTAGCTGGCCATATGGAATCATATATTTCTGGCTACTTGGGCAGGTACTATGCGAGGCACAACGGAGGGAGCATAGCCGTAGCTATGTGACCGGAGTTGTAACGAAGCAGAGTGCCTGAACAAGGAGTCAGAAATATATGATTCCATATGGTTAGCTACTTATACGAAGAGACA
>NZ_PJPV01000069.1 GCF_002864045.1 Endozoicomonas acroporae | reverse complement strand
GTCGGCGAACCGATCCCCTGCTTTCCACCGCTCTTAAAGAGCTAGTGCGTATGCGGTATTAATCCGGATTTCTCCGGGCTATCCCCCACTACCAGGCAGATTCCTACGTGTTACGCACCCGTCCGCCGCTCGTCAGCGAAGTGCAAGCACTTCCTGCTACCGCTCGACTTGCATGTGTTAGGCCTGCCGCCAGCGTTCAATCTGAGCCATGATCAAACTCTTCAGTTTAAATTTTTCATGCGAAAAATTTATATGCTCAATAGAACTTACTGCAAATTAACGAGTATGTTCGCTTAAGCGTCGCATTTAACTATTTACAAAGGGTGTTAACCCTTTTGTAACCGATGCAATCGCACAAGCGCCCACACGAATTGTCTGATATTTTGTTAAAGAACTGATTAAATCACGGTGATTTAATCGCTGATTCAGCAGTCAGTGCCGATCAGCAAGGCCGCCTATCTTACCGTGGCGGCTTTCGTTGTCAAGCGATCATTTTCAGAAGAAGAAAGAAGCTTTCCAACTCGCTGACGTTGCTCCAAGCCCTGTCAGCGGAGGCGCATCTTACCGCGCCAGTTTGATTTGTCAACCGGTTATTTTTCATTCAATCCAAACAACCCATTTTCAAACCGCACTTCCCGGCCAGCGATGAACATTCATTCTGCCGATCCGTGGATGACCGTTTGGGTCAGTCCGTGGAAGTGAGGCGTATGATAGAGAAATTTTGACTTTAATCAATAAGTGACAGCCGTTTTACGTACAATCACCTAGAACAACCGATGTAATAAAATATTAGTAGTACTTATGAGCCAGTCTATGAGCACACAGCCCGTTTGATTGGCTGCGCCGGACTCAGGGATTTTTCACGACAAAAATATTACTGCCTGAAACTTTTCATCCTGTTTCATGATCCAAAGGGCTTGAACGTGATAACAGGAAATTCTAATGCAAGCCGCCCAGTCATTTACTGCAATGCTTTCTGGTAGAGCCCTCCCTGATCCAGCGACAAATAATTCCTCAGGGCTTCCTCCAGATCTCATCAACACTTTTTGCCACCATGGTGTCAGGATTATCACTGAGCTGCCCCCATCATACATAAATGTAGAACGTTGTAGCAGGGATCACATCCTCGGAGACATAGTCCAATGCTATCAAGGGCATTTACTGTGTCGTCATTGCGTACACCATGAGCAATATAAACAACCAAACTTCCCCCCGGGTGATTTATCTGACTACCGTTGCCCTATAGATAAAGACTCCCTTTTTCCGGACACCAATTCAACCCGGGAAATAAAATTTATTTATCAAAGTCAATGCCCTTCAAACACCACCTATGGAAACACTGGTTGCCCATGGCGCGGGTCTTATAACGATATCAAGGGTCATCTCGACAGATGTGAAAATATTCCCCTGAAAGACAGGATAAGAATGCTGCAACACGATATTTCAGAGGATTCCCGAAGGATAGATCAGCTTGTTGATGAGATAAAAAAGCTGGAATCGCTACTCACAAAGCCACAACCATCTATCCAAAACAGGATGGCATCACTGGATCAAGGTATGGAGTTAATGAAACAGCAAATGCAACAAATTACCCGGGAATTTAACGCAAAACTTCAGGCGCTGAGAACGTCTCCCGGTACCTCGTTACCGCCTGACTTTAAGCAACTCTACAATAATATAGAATCTCAGACTGAAGAAAATCGTCTCGCTATTGCTGATATCAAAAACGACATTACCAATGCACTTCATTTGATGAGTCAACTCAGGGATGTTGATCCCGCTACTTTGCCTCAGGTGGCTGGAACCCTTAAAGTCAATGCCTTACAGGACAAAACAGCATCCTGGAACGGTACCCTGGTATGGAAGATTGATGGATTTGCAGCCAAACGGATGGAGGCTATCAATCGCAACCCGGAGTCCATCTATTCACAGCCATTCTGTACCAGCGAATTCGGGTATAAAATGCGAGCAAGGGTCTACCTGAATGGTGAGGGATCAGGAAAAGGCACTCATATCAGCTTGTTTCTGGCTTTAATGAAAGGTGACTATGATGCCATTCAGCGTTGGCCGTTTCGACAAAAAATTACTTTTATGATCCTCGATCAGTATGGTGTAGATGACAAGTTTGACGCTTTCTCCCCCGACCCGAATTCCTCATCTTTTCAACGACCAATAAAGCCAAGTAACATTCCCTGTGGCAACCCTCAGCTCCTGGCACTCTCCAGGCTGGAACATGGATACGTTAAAGAAGACACCATGTTTATAAAGATTGTTGTAGATACCAGTCAGAATTGACACTCCGACTATTAATGAAGGATTGAATGAACAGCAGAGAGATATTAGAAAGCTCCCATTGTTGCTCAGAGGGGCCCCCTGTAACACTCGTTGCCATTATGCAATCAGGAACACCACCAGAGGTTCATAATGTGTATTTATCATCCGGGCTCATCCACTGAACCCGTTTCACCAAGTAATCTCTTAAGCAGCTGTTCATTTTCAACCGATAACTCGCAAGCCAGCTCCTGTTGATGTTTGCAGATCGTTTTATGAAGTTCTTTGTGTGACAGCAGCAGTTGCCGCAATGATCCAAGCCGATGTTCTAAAAGCCAGTCGTACAATCGAATATCTGAATAGTTAATTGAGGGATTGTCTTGAGAATCTTCATCTTCATCCTCATCACTATCTTCAATATCAGAATCTATTCCCTCGTCACTCTCAGTTCTGGCAAAACGACGTCTGTCAGGCTCCAACCCTACCCTGGTAAAATCACTGGTTGGTGCGAAGAACATAGCTTCCATACGTTTCATGAAAGCATCGGTGCACGATTGCATAACCGGCTCATAGGGCAGGTAGATGAAAGGCTGAAGACTCATCTCTGCGGGGTGCTCAGCCCTGGCTTGTGCCAGCAAGTCACCAAGCTTCACTCTATTCTGTTCACTCAAATAGCTGGCAATCATTTCGACCGTATCATCAATAAGATAGAAAACATCCGGATAGTCTTTTAGCAGTCTACCGATATCCTCTGCCCGGCTTTCCACCAATGTATCAGAAATAACGCCCTTCAGAGCGTCAATGTTTTCTGGAAAATGGTATTTGTAGGCAACTTTCAGGACGTAACTGCATAATTCCAGCTTCAGGCTAAACCCGCTATCTTCTTTTTTGCTACCTTCATTTTCTTCGAAGGTACTGAAACACACCCAAAGCAATGACTGGCCATCACCATCAACACTATTCAGGGCCAACCCTTCTTTTATCCAGTAGAGAAGTACTTCGATATCATGATCGAAGCGATAGGGAATCATTTTTCTGACAAAAAGCGATGCTTCGCTGATACATTGACTGATATCTAATCCATAATGAGCAAGCAATCCCAGTTTTTCGCTATTGAGTCTGCGATTTTCGATCATTGAACTAATCGGAATGTACTGGGCACGGTTGTCGACGTCACCGGTACTGGCTCCTGCCCGCAATAAAAGAACGGCCATACCATTCCATGAAGTTGAGCTCAACGCATTAGACAGGGCTGTTTCGTCGTTGTTGTTCAATGCATCAAGGATTTCGGGATTTTCCCTGACTTTCTTCAGCAATATGGCCAAAAGCTCGCGGGTAGCACCAGAGGAGCAGGCAGTGTGTAATGGCGTGTTGCCCAATCGATTCTTAGTCAACGAAGCCCCATGACTCAAAAGCCAGATAACTACGATATCTGGATGAACCGGGTACAGAAGCCGATTCAGACTATTCCTTCGAAGGATACAGCTCGCATGACAAAACTGGTGCACCAGGGTTTCCCCTGCAAAGTTAATCGGCTGATTGATATCAACCCCACCCTGACTCAAATACCATTGCAGTTTCTTCAGAATATTTGGGTCATGCACGGACAGTGGCGAATACCAGTACACCGTATCATGGGGCCCATATACAGATGTTTGGCATATATTGCGGACTTGTTTGGCGTCAATATCGATGACCCTGTTATGTAACAGCGTATCTAATTCCTGGATGTCGGCATTGTCACGAAACAGCATATTGCACTGGCATTGTGGGTAGCGGATCAATTGTGTTGTGGGGTTTTGGCACACGACCAACTGACGACCATTGAATTCCCCTGCATTGCCAGACTGCATTGACAGGTGGTGGCAAACCACAACGGGAAAGGGAAGAACCGATTTGAAGGACGTAAGATCCTCAGGAGTGACCGTATTCATAATAAATCTTCCAAATTGCGTTTTTTGTGAATTTCAATCAACAGCAATCCATTTGAAAAAGCGCAGGTCGATCATTGAATATAACCAGATAGCCAGTCTGGTATAAGGTGGGAGATAATCAAGTATTATGCTTGGGATGCGCCCCGGGAAAGAGCGCAGAGGAGATAAAAAAGCGGTATTTACTGAATATGGGCCAACACACCATCAAGCTCATCCAGTGAATTGTAGGAAATGACCAGCTTGCCTTTTCCTTTGGCACTGCACTGAATGGCGACCCTGGCTCCTACCTTTTCAGACAACTCATCTTCAAGCTGCTTTATATTGGGGTCAAGGCGCTTAACGGTTTTTCCGCCTTTTTCCTTTTCCTGCTGGATTCGGCGAACCAGTGCTTCCGTCTGACGAACAGACAATCCTTTTGCAGTAACGGTTCGGGCTACTTCTAGCTGATCCAGTTCGCCCAGGGAAAGCAACGCTCTGGCATGGCCCATTTCCAGGTCGCCATATTCCAGCATTTTTTTCACTTCAGGGTTCAGGGCCATCAGTCGCAATATATTAGCAACGGCAGCCCTGGACTTACCGACGGCCTGGGCCACTTCCTGCTGGGTCAGTTCGAACTCTTTTTGCAGTCTGGAAAGTGCAATCGCTTCTTCAATTGGGTTCAGGTCTTCCCGCTGGATGTTTTCGATCAGTGCCATGGCAATGGCAGCTTCATCGGGAACATCACGAATCAGGGCAGGAACGTCCGCAAGGCCTGCCAGCTGTGCTGCACGCCAGCGCCGTTCACCGGCAATGATTTCATAACGATTCTGCCCGGCCGGACGCACCACGATTGGCTGCATGATGCCCTGCTCTTTAATACTTTCTGCCAGCTCTTCCAGGGCATCAGGGTGCATGTCTCGGCGGGGCTGGTACTTGCCACGCACCAGAAACTCAACGGGCAGGTCTTTCATTGTCCCATCCAGTGACTCCTTGACCGGTGATGGCCCGGCAAGATCATTGGACAGGGATGCCGGTAGCCTGGCGCTACCCAGCAGTGCATTCAAGTTAGTACCGAGACGTTGTTTCGCCATGGGTCAGTGAGTTCCTGTTTTCCTTGTCGACTTGCCGTTAAGCCCCTTGATGTCATGCTTGCGTACCAGCTCTCCGGCCAGGGCCAGATAAGCCACCGCACCACGGGAGTTCCGGTCATAGGCCAGTACCGGCTTACCGTGACTCGGTGCCTCGGCAAGTCGAACATTACGGGGAATCACGGTTCGATAGACCTGATCACCAAAATGGTTGATGAGCTGTCTCGATACTTCTGTGGTCAGCGTCATCCTCGGGTCATACATGGTGCGCAGCAGACCTTCGATGTGCAAGTCGGGATTGATGGTTTCCCTCAGGCCTGCAATGGTTTCCATCAGGGCAGTCAGACCTTCCAGTGCATAGTATTCGCACTGCATCGGGATAATCACCCCACGGGCAGCCACCATGGCATTAATGGTCAGCATGTTCAGAGAAGGAGGGCAGTCGATCATGATAAAGTCGTACTGATCTTCAACTCTGGCAAGTGCGTCATGGAGTCTGGATTCCTTGCGGTCCATCTCCATCAACTCAACCTCTGCTGCCGTCAGGTCGGCGTTTGCCCCCAGAACATCATAACCGCCATCCCGGGATGGCAGGATTGCCTGTTCGATATCACAGCGCCCGGTCAGTACATGGTAAACGGACCATTGCTGAGCATGTTTGTCGATTCCGCTGCCCATGGTGGCATTCCCCTGGGGGTCAACATCAATAAGCAGTACCCGCTGCTTACTGGCCGCCAGGGAAGCCGATAGGTTAACGCAGGAAGTGGTTTTGCCAACCCCCCCCTTCTGATTGGTTACCGCTAGAATTTTAGCCACAGCCGTTTAATACCATTCAATGCCTGTTACGCAAAATGACAAGATGACGATCGCCGTCTGTACCCGGTACCTTTAAAGGCTCACAGCCAACCAGCTCAATTTCGTGACGATCCATCAATTGCTTCAATTCTTCTTCAGGATATAGCCCTTTCATGGCCAGATAAACACCTGAAGGTGATAATAAGTGTTTTGTGCCATCTACCATACTAACCAATGAGCTGAATGCCCGTGAAGTAATGGCGTCAAAAGGCACATCTACCTGAAAAGACTCTACGCGGGCATTAGCAACTGCCAGATTATTGAGCTGAAGGTCCAGTTTTGCCTGAAGCATGAAGCGGGTCTTCTTGCCATTGCTGTCCAGTGTCGTGAATTGTTTATCGGGGTACATAATCGCCAGAACCACGCCTGGCAGTCCCGGGCCTGAGCCTACATCCAGAATCACCTCACCAGAAATATGGGGAACAATACTCAGACTATCAACAATATGCCTGAAGACCATCTCTCTGGGATCACGAATGGCGGTAAGATTGTAGGCTTTATTCCACTTGTTCAGCAGCAGAACATAGCGGGTCAGCAAATCCGCCTGAACCGGGGACAAATCAAGACCGAGTGATTTGGCCCCCCGGCCAATGTCGTTCTGTAATGTCTGAGCCAGGGAGTGGTCGGTTAATGATGATTGAGAAGCGTTCATGGATTCCTTCAGCCAGCGGACGGTGAAGCCTTGCAGTGACGATAAGCTACCTGGATGCCGTCTGGCTTTACTGATGAGAATAGATAACTGATCAGTCTATTTCATAACTTTGATAAAATCGACGCCATCATTCATTCATCGCCTGCAGGGATGCCTGTAAGCCGACCAACTGTCCTTTTACTTTTTGATAGGCTTCATAGGTTTTGATGGTTTCTGCCAGCCTGGCATCTCTCTCAAGTGGCTCTTTGTCCGGATCATAAACAGCGGTTACATTTTTCGCTAACTCCAATGACTTCATTGCTTCCACGCAAATACTGACGTTATTGGGTAATCTCATTGCAGGTTGAGCCACAGGCTGCTGACCATTAGCATGTCTGCCATGATCCTTTGCCGCCTGTGCATTAACAACCTCCGCCTGTACATTAACAATCTCCACCTGTTTTCCCAGTTGTGCCGTATAGTATGCGACAAGTGACCTTTTCAATGCACCGCAGCGCATGGCCGTGGCGTAGCAAACGACATCCTGGGCCTCTTTTGAATCGATATCCACCCGGGGGACACAGGTTGCCCATGTACGCTCAATTTTCGAACACTCAAGTCGTAATTCGATAATAGCATCGGTCAGCTGTGTTTTTTTCTTCCGGCGTGCAGCAAGCTCATCCGGCGGATTACATTCTGTTGAACTCTCAGGGGCCTCTGCCCCTGCTGACTTTTCATTTTTCTCCTGAGCACAAGCCTGAGGGGGAGAATCATCAGGCACTTCAGGCAAGGTAATGCTGAACTCCTCCAGTTTTTTGGGTGCAGCATTTTGGTGTCTGGCGGAAGGAATATAGGGGACAACATGTTGCGGCACGGCAGGAAGCATATCGATTATGTAATCATCATCTGGCTCACGATTCATAACATCATGAGCCACAGCCATCAGATCCTGCATAACAGCCTCAAAACCAGGAATAGCCAAAGCGGGAAAGTTGGGTGCCATGGAACTACCTCATTCACAAACTGAAAATTATTTTCTCTCTGCGCGCAGACATTAACTTTTTAGAAAAGTTTCAACAGCAGTAATGAGGGGGATTGTGTGGTTGCCACAGATTACCCGCTGACTGATTAAATTAAGACAGCAGTCTATCAGGCAGGAACATAAAATGAGGTTAATCGAAACTGGTGCAGATCTGATCAGAAAACGGTTCAGGCAGTGTCCTAGGCCAGAGTTGACCCTGGCTCCAGGCTGCATAAATCCTGACAACTTTTTGCTGGAAGTGATCCAAGACTATTAATGGACATTAGCTTGTCGGAGCAGGAGAGCAGCGCCGGGTGTGAGCCGGGAAGCCCTTCCGGGATCTCCTGGCCAATGGCTTGATAATGGTCAATCCAGAACGGCATCAGCTCTCCGGTTTCCATATCCCGGAAACTCATCGGTGTTTCTTCAAACAGGAAAATGCCTTTATTGGCATGGCAAAACGCATGAACAATTAATTCACTGCAATACCAGCTTTTCTGGTGCTCTTCCTGATTCTGCCGGTAGTGTGGATCATAGGGTACCGAAAGCTGCTGCTCTGCAAACGCCAGGGCATCCGGTACCAGTGTCGAGAAGCTCGATGCCAGCCGACAGATCAGGACACACGGTCTGCCATGGTTGTCTAAAACTGAGCTACTGACAAAGTCATCCAAAGAGGTTTTCTGCACCCGGGGCATTACAGCTTCTATAACCATACCATCGCCGTCGTAGAGTGCGACATGATTAATGGCTGCACCATCCCGACCCGCAAAGAGCCGACTGATAACCCATTCGGCTTCGCCACCTGAGCGCAGTTGAAAAAGCAGGTCACCCGGTAATAGGTCTTTAGTAATCACATTGGCTGGCATCACAGTGACTGGTAGCGCTTTATCCATAACTTATCCAATACCTGAAAATCATCCCATATAGCAGAACAGGCAATATAAAGAATCATGTTCAGGAGTATAGAACCTGTCAGGCCATTTCATTCCGCAACAGGTCAAGTATCTGGCGAGTGTCAGGACGAACACCACGCCAAATGGCAAACTGCTCTGCCGCCTGTTCAACCAGCATACCAAGCCCGTCAATGGTTTTGCCTGCCCCCTGCTCACGACACCAGCGATTGAAAACGGTTTCGTCGGCACCGTACATCATGTCATAACAGCAGGTGTTCTGATCAATAATATGGCCGGGTATGGGTGGTATTTCTCCCTGCAGGCTGGCAGCGGTGCCGTTGATCACCAGCTCAAAACGGCCCTCTATATCGTCGAATCCACAGGCAGAAATGGCTTTATCCGTAAAGAGTTCAACCAGCGTGTCAGCCTTGCTACGGGTTCGATTGGCAATCACAACTTCAACCGGTCGCTCTGCAAGCAGGGGCTCAAGCACTCCTCTCACGGCACCACCGGCCCCCAGAATAAGTACCCGAGCGCCTTTAATGGTTACACCGTTATTTGCCTGGAGATCTGCCACCAGGCCAAGCCCATCGGTGTTGTCCCCATGCAGCTGGCCATGTTCCTGCCACAAGGTGTTTACCGCCCCGGCTTTTTCTGCTCGTGACGTTCTCTTCTCAGCTAACTGCCACGCCTCTTCCTTAAAGGGTAAGGTGATACTTAACCCCAGATCACCGTTTTCAAAGAATTCATCAATCGCTTTTTTAAAGCCGCCAACGTCAACCAACAGGGCGGTGTAACGCAGACTTTGGTCAGTCTGATCAGCAAACAGTGTGTGAATGACCGGTGATTTGCTGTGGGCAATAGGGTTCCCCATTACTGCATACGTGTCTACTGGCCCAGCCATGATTCAGACCCTCTTGATTTATGCCCAGTCTCTTGGTTTTAAAAATTCGTCATACAGTCGTGCCTCTTCGGTGCCGGGCTCTGGACTCCAGTTGTAATCCCAGCGTACATGAGGCGGTAACGACATAAGGATAGACTCTGTACGACCACCGGACTGCAGCCCAAACAAAGTACCCCTGTCGTATACCAGGTTGAATTCCACATAACGGCCACGGCGGTACTCCTGAAAACGCTTGTGCTGCTCAGAGTAAGGCAGGGATTTACGGCGCTGTACAATGGGCAGATAGGCATCAATAAAGCTGTCGCCAACCGACTGCATAAACTCAAAACTGCGCGCAAATGACCACTCATTCAGGTCATCGTAGAACAGTCCACCAATCCCCCGGGGTTCATTGCGGTGTTTAAGGAAGAAGTATTCATCACACCACTTTTTATAGCGGGGGTAGACATCATCACCAAAGGGTTCACAGGCCTGTTTGGCCACCTGATGCCAGTGCTGACAATCTTCTTCAAAGCCGTAGTAAGGCGTCAGGTCATAGCCGCCGCCAAACCACCAGATCGGTGCTTCTCCTTCTTTATGGGCGATCAGCATCCGGACATTGGCATGGGACGTTGGCACAAATGGGTTATCCGGATGGATCACCAGGGAAACCCCCATGGCCTGAAAACTTCTGCCAGCCATGTGTGGTCGATGGGCAGTGGCGCTGGCAGGCAGCTGATCCCCGGTTACATGGGAAAAATTCACACCGGCTTTTTCAAACACCGTGCCCCCTTCAAGCACTCTGGCCTTACCACCACCATCCCCCTTGTTGCCGGAGCCAAGGTAGTCCCACTGGTCTTCCCTGAAGGAGCCCCCGGTTTCTTCTGCTTCAATCGCGGTGCAGATGCGATTCTGCAAATCCAGGAGGTATTGCTTTACGAGATCTACAGACGGTTCTGACATTCCGGGACAATTCCTGAGTTTTAGTAATATTAGCCAGCCCTTACCAGCTGCCCCGAACGCAGGTCCTGAATCTTTGAGGGTGTTTTCTGTTCTCCGGTTTCGCCGGGAACAATGCCATCAAGCAGTGAGCCAAACACTTCCTCTACACCTGAAAACGTTAACAGCGGGTCCTTACCGGCAAGGTTTGCTGACGTAGACACTATCGGGTGCCCTGTTGCTTCACACAGTGTTTTCACCAGTGGATGCGCAGTGATACGAACAGCAACCGTATCAAACTGCCCTCTGACCCAGTCGGGTGCCCAGCCAGCAGGGTCTGGAATAAGCCAGGTATAAGGACCTGGCCAGGTAGACTTCAGCCGGGCTCTTTCTTCACAAGAGAGGGGATTAAGTAGCGGGGCAAACTGATCCTCTGAAGCACCAATCAGAATGACCCCTTTTTCAACCGGTCGCTGTTTGATGTCAAGAATCCGATAAACAGCCTGCTGGTTCCAGGGGTCACATCCCAACCCCCATACGGCTTCTGTGGGGTAAGCGATGACACCGCCGTTTCTGATTATTCTGGCTGCCTGATCTACATCCATCATGAAAACATCTCTCAGAGATAACTCTCAGCTAGTTAACGGCCGCTGGAGATCAGCGTTTTTTGCAAGAACTGCTTCAGCATTCGCCAGATAGTCAGCCCGAAATTACAACACACGGGCTACTGATAGTTTCCGAAGCATCACCAGTAAGGTTCGCTAGTCTAGCAAGAGAAATTCAGAAGCAACACCCGGAAATGTAAAGCACGATCCTTTCCGCTGATTCACAAATCAGCCAAGACGAATAAAACCACCGGATGTGGACTCTATTACGCCATCAAGCTCCATTTCGGTCAGCACGACAGAAAGCTCCGCAAAAGGAATCCCGGACAGTGTGCTGATTTGATCCGCACTGACAACGTCAAACCCCATCACTTCAATAACTTTAAGCCGCAGTGGGTCTGTCTCTTTGCGACTGGGAGTGGATGGAGAGAATTCATTCATAACACCATGGAGCTGTGGTGCGAGTTCAATTAATACATCATCAGGGCTTTCTACCAGCACCGCACCTTCGCGGATCAGCTTATGACACCCTCGGCTTAACGGGTTCAGCACCGAACCCGGTATGGCAAAAACCTCACGCCCCTGCTCCGCGGCCAGCCTTGCCGAGATTAACGAGCCGCTTTCCAGTGCCGCTTCAACCACCAGAACTCCCAGGGATAAACCGGACAGAATACGATTGCGACGGGGAAAGTTACCGGCAAAGGGTTTTGTTCCCAGTGGATATTCACTGACGATGGCCCCCTGACTGGCAATCAACTGATAAAGATCCTCATGCCTTGCCGGATAAACCTGATCCACACCGGTACCCAACACGGCAACTGTCGCACCATAACAACCCAGTGCGCCCTGGTGGGCAGCCGCATCGATTCCTAGTGCCATACCACTGGTAACCACCAGGCCACTTCTTGATAAGTGTTCACAAAACTCCCGGGCCACCCGGCGACCATTTGGTGTCGGCCTTCGGCTACCGACAACGCCCAGCTGTGGCTCACTGATTAGCTGACTGTTACCAATGACGTAGAGCACAACCGGTGCATCAGGCAGCTCTTTCAGCGCTTTGGGATAGAGATGGGAATCTGGTGTCACAATGGCATGGGCCTGACTGGCTTGCAGCCATGTCTGTGTCAGGTGCAACTGTTTCTGAATAGATGAGTCTCTGTGGGCATTGACCAGCGAACTGGCCAGTTTCTCCGGAATAATACCCTTCAGTTGGTTAAATGATGCGGAAAAAAGCTGGCTGGGATGTTGAAATTTGTCGATAAGCTGGCTGGATTTGATGGGTCCCAGCCCCGGAATCAGGGAAAGGGTTAGCCAGGGGAGCAGCTGTAACCAGTCCTTCTGGTCGGTATCAGTGTATATCATTGAATTCTCTTTCCGGAGTTGTGTGGCTTATTCTGGTTATTAACAGCTCTGTCCGAATAAGCCACACATCCAATGAAGCACCCGGTAAACATTCGGGCTGTTGTTTGAATAAATGGTTACTTATGGTTGTGGGCTCCGGAGGATATAGCCAACTTCAATATCCTCTTTAGCTGATAGCACAATACCATAGCTCATTTTTTCAAAAGGTCGATAAACCATCACCAAACCGATTCTCTCGGATGGCAGAGTAACCTGTTCATTGGTAAATGGGTCCAGGGCTTCCTCTGTCTTTCGATAGACGGCCAGGACATCCCCCTGCCTGAGACGTTCCCGTTCTCCTTTGTTGATAACCACCGTATCAAACTTGGAAACCTTTTTGGTGTTGTTCAGGCTTGCGGTGACAATGCCCTCTAAAGGCGCAGCCGGCGCTCTTGGAAAAAACGTCGTGACCAGTCCGCTGGCATCCTGGCTGACCACCCGGTCACCGGGTTTCATCTCCATTCTACTGTCCTGCACGACCATGGAGGCAACCCCTTCCCTGACATGACTCAAGTTGATGGTTCCCACATCAATACCAATAAGCCCCAGCATTTCATCGGTTTCCGGGTCAACAATCTGCTGGCCACGGCGGACGACATCAAATCGCAGGTTGTGCCCGGCAAAATCGCCCCGTGCGTATATTTTATCCCCGGCCCCTGAAGCCAATTTGCCATCTTTCGCAGCAAATACATAAGGTGCGTTGTCCAGCTGTTCCTCGCTGGAGAAGACATGACCGCCCTTTAAATAACTTTGCACAGCACTCAAAGGAATCGCCGGGATTGCTGACTCTCCGGGCTTCACCCGGATTTTTGGTGTTAATTTAATCGTTCGACCTGGCTTCCCGCGACTGGAAATCATCAGCCTGGGCTGGCCATTGATATAAACCAGACTGACCACATCGCCAGGGTAAATCAGATGGGGATTCTCTATCTGGGGGTTAGCATGCCAGATTTCCGGCCATAACCACGGGCTGTCCAGAAACGTAGTGGATATATCCCAGAGGGTATCGCCTTTCTCAACGGTGTACCTGCTGGGGGAGTCTGCCTTTACCGGGCTATCGAATGCCAATCCCAGTGAAGACATGCAAAGCAGGATTCCTGCCAGAGCAAAGCGTCTCATTGTCGTCCCGATCCCTTGAATAGTTTTTAGTTTACGTTAGGGCCTGTTGAGTTTATGTGTGCCACACCAGATTTCTTTGTTTAGGAACAGTGTATCAACCGCTTCAGCCTGTGGGCAATCGGCTCTCTGTTAGTTCTCGGCGTTCGTATCCGATTCTCAAGATCAGGTCACATAAATAGCCCTGCATTCTCAGCGCTGGATCAGGAAGAATAAGGCTACTATTAGCTGTTGTTGTAGTTTCCTGAGCCAGTATCCCGGTGTGGCTTGGATAAAGGAGCGACTTTGAAACAGAAAAGCCTGATGTTTCTGGCAGTGTTAGCCTCTGTTGTCAGTTTGCTGGTGATGGCAGAAACGCCCATCCTGCATAAGTCACACGGACTCTCACGATTTGATGACCTTAAATACCCGGAAGGCTTCAGGCACTTCGATTACGTCAATCCTCACGCCCCGAAAAGAGGCAAACTGAATATTGCCGCCATTGGAGTCTTTGATACATTAAATCCATATTCCCAAACCGGAACCCACATCTCCCAAATCTCACCGCTGCGATTTTTTACTTTGGGTTTTCTCGGTTTGAACGAACCCTTGATGGTGGGGACGGGCGCTTACAGCCCGACCGGCGATGAAGCCCGCTCTGCTTATGGCCTGATTGCCCAATCAGTGGAGTACCCTGACGACAGCCAATGGATAACCTTTAACCTCCACCCTAACGCCCGCTTTCATGATGGTCATTCGATTACGGCAGAGGACGTTGAGTTCTCTTTTGAATACCTGCGCGCCAAAGGCCCGGTCAAATATCAGATTCAGCTAAAGCCCATTGCGCGTGTTGAGGTTCTTGATCAACACCGGGTTCGCTTTCACTTCAAGAGGTCTGGCAACCGGGATCAACTGTTTTGTGCTGCCGAGCTGCCAGTTCTGCCTGCGCACTACTGGAAAGACGGGCTTAACGGAAAATCCAGACTGACGCCGCCACTGGGCAGCGGCCCCTACAAAATCACCCATGTGGAAGGAGGATCATCGGTTACCTTTACCCGGGTTAAGGATTACTGGGGGAAGGATCTGCCGGTAAACCGGGGCAAATACAACTTCGATCAGATCACGCTCTATTTCTATCGGGATCTGACCACCGCCTTTGAAGCTTTTAAATCCGGGGCGCTTAGTCTCTATTTCGAACCCATTGCCAAAAACTGGACCTGGGCCTACAACTTTCCCGACATTATCTCTGGCAAAGTGATGAAGGCTGAAATTCCAACCAAAATGATTATTGGCAGCCCAATGGTCGTGTTCAACACCCGCCGGGCTCCCTTTAATGATATTCGGGTAAGAAAAGCGCTTGGCTATCTGCTGGATTTCGAGTGGAGCAACCGGACACTGTTTGAAAATGCCTATGTCCGGGCTAACAGTTACTTTCCAAACTCCATATACGCCGCTTCAGGTCTGCCCTCTGCCCATGAACAGGCGCTGTTAGCCCCATTTCGCACGCAACTGCCCGATGCCCTGTTCCATCAGCCATTTTTATCACCCAAAACCCGGGGCGATGGTTCGATCAGAGCCCAACAGCAACAGGCACTGGCTCTACTGAATGAAGCTGGGTGGCATTTCAAGGGGGGCAAACTGGTCAACCAACAGCAAGAACCGCTGACGTTTGAGCTGATCACTTCCAGTCATCTGGCGGACAGGCTTGTTTTACCGTTTAAAAAGAACCTGGCCAGCATCGGTATTGAGCTGAAATACCGGGTCCTCGACATCAGCAACTATTTACAGCGAGTGAGAAAGCTGGATTTTGATACCATGGGTAATGCCTATTCCCTGGGACTCTCACTGGGCAGTGAGCTATTCAGGTACTTTCACTCCAGTAATGCGGATATACCCGATACCCAGAATCTGGCCGGTATCAAAAACCCGGTGATTGATGCGCTGCTGGAGAAAATACCAGGAGCCGGTAGTCAGAAAGAGCTGGAAACCATTATTCACAGCCTTGACCGGGTGCTGCTCTGGAATCACTACGGTATTCCACTGTGGTATTTTGGCAAAGTCAGACTTGCCTACCAGAGTCATATCAAGCGACCGGCGGTAACCACGGATTACCCCATGATCATCAATACCTGGTGGCAGGGTGAATAAGTCTGGCTAGGTACAGACTGAATTTGCAGATATACTGAAAGGTCAACAAACTTCATTATCGACTGCCTCACCTGAGATCACTGATGGCTCTACTGGAAATACTTGAATACCCTGACCAAAGACTTCGTACGGTTGCCAAACCTGTTGCGGAGGTCAATGACGACATTCGACGTATCGTTGATGACATGCTGGAGACCATGTACGACGCCAAGGGCGTGGGTCTGGCAGCAACCCAGGTGGATATTCATCAGCGCATCGTGGTTATGGATCTTTCTGAAGAAGGTAACGAGCCCCAGGTGCTTATCAACCCCGGCTATGAGCCCATCGGCGATGAAAAGTCCGACTTTCAGGAAGGCTGTCTGTCAGTCCCCGGCTTTTATGAACTGCTGGACCGCTACGCTCAAGTGAGACTCACCGCTTTAGATCGTGATGGCAATGAGTACACACGGGATTATGACGGGCTGGCGGCGGTCTGTGTCCAGCACGAGCTGGATCACCTGGAAGGAAAACTGTTTATCGACACGCTGTCCCGCCTGAAACAGGACCGTATCAGGAAAAAGCTTGGCAAAAGAAAACACTGATGAAAAGCCTTAGAATTATCTTTGCCGGAACCCCTGAGTTTGCCAGTGCACACCTTCAGGCCATTCTGGATAGCCAACACCAGGTGATCGCCGTCTATAGCCAGCCGGACAGACCTGCAGGGCGTGGTCAGAAACTCCTGCCCTCACCGGTCAAATCCCTGGCTGTTGCCCACAATATTCCCGTTTTTCAGCCAAAGTCCCTGAGAAATGCAGACGCTCAGCAGGAACTTGCCGCTCTGGATGCGGATCTGATGGTGGTTGTTGCCTATGGGTTGATTCTGCCACAGGCGGTGCTCGACACTCCAAAGCTGGGCTGTATTAATGTGCATGGCTCCATTCTGCCAAGATGGCGCGGAGCAGCGCCGATTCAGCGAGCTATTGAAGCCGGTGACACTGAGTCCGGTGTCACCATTATGCAGATGGACGCCGGACTGGATACCGGCGACATGTTGCTGAAAGCCTTTTGCCCCATCCACCCAACCGATACCGCATCGGACCTTCATGATCGTCTGATTGAAGTGGGTCAGCCTGCTCTTATTCAGTCGCTTGATGACATTGGTGCTGGCCATATTCATCCGGAAAAACAGGATGACAACCTGGCTAACTACGCCCATAAGATGAGTAAAGAAGAAGCACGGCTGGACTGGCAAACATCAGCACAGGCCCTGGACCGGCAGATTCGGGCATTCAATCCCTGGCCCGTGGCGATCACCGCGTTGGATGACACGAACATCCGTGTCTGGGAAGCCACAGCCCTGGAAGAAGGCACAGCCGAAGCGCCGGGAACCCTGATCAAGGCTGATAAAGAGGGTCTGGATATTGCCTGCCATGAAGGCACCCTGCGCATTAAACGGCTGCAGTTGGCTGGAAGCCGTGCAATGACTGTGCAGGAGCTGCTGAACAGCAAAAAAGCGATGTTCAGCACCGGAAAACAATTCAGTTAGGCGCTTTTTTACCTGATATGGCTAAACAATCTTCTGTTCGACAGCTGGCAGCACGGGCGATCACCCGGGTAACTCTGGGCGAATCACTGAGCAGTGTACTGCCGCAGTTACAGGAAAAACTGTCCAAAAAAGACCAGCCATTATTGGCTGAGCTTTCCTATGGCACGCTCCGTTACTACCACCGGCTGGATGCCTGGCTTAAGTTTCTCACCGAGAAACCCCTGAAAGAAAAAGAGCAGGACATTCATAACCTGATTCTGGTTGGTCTGTATCAACTGTTCTTTACCCGCATTCCACCCCATGCCGCCATTGGTGAGACGGTACAGGTAACCCGGACCATGGGTAAGGCCTGGGCCAGGGGCCTGGTCAATGGCATTCTCAGAAATGCCCAGCGCCGGGTTGAAGATTTGCATGATCTGGAAGAGCGCAGCCCGGTGTGCGGCTGGTCACACCCGAAATGGCTGATCAATACCATTAAACGGGCCTGGCCAGAGGATTATCAAGCCATTCTTACGGGTAACAATCAGCCTCCTCCCATGACCCTTCGGGTTAATGAACAGAAGATCAAGCCTGCCAGATACCTGAAAAAACTGCTGGATGACTGTATCGCGGCGAAACAGTCCAAAATTGCCCCACAGGCCATCACCCTGGGCAGGCCCAGTGCCGTTGATAAGCTGCCACTGTTCCATGAGGGGGCTGCCAGTGTTCAGGACGAATCAGCCCAGCTGGCAGCGACCTTGATACCGGCGAAACCCGGGGATCATATTCTCGATGCCTGCTGTGCGCCGGGGGGCAAGACCTGTCACTTGCTGGAACTGAACCCGGATATTACGGTGGATGCACTGGATGCTGATAGCGTCCGCCTGGAAAGAGTGGCTGAAAATCTGCAAAGGCTGGGTTTGACGGCGAATGTTCTGTGCGGTGATGCGACGGATCCCGACAGCTGGTTCCCGGGCAAGGCATACGACCATATTCTTCTGGATGCCCCCTGCTCAGCAACCGGCGTTATTCGTCGCCACCCGGATATCAAACTGTTGAGAAAGGCCGAAGATATTGATGCACTGGCTCAGCTGCAACAGAAAATCCTCAAGTCTATCTGGCCGCTGTTGAAACCCGGCGGCACGTTACTCTATGCCACCTGTTCCATCATGCCTCAGGAAAACCATCTGCAGATTGAGCAGTTCCTGTCAGAAATACCGGATGCCAGAGTGCAGTCCATTGACGGTCCGTGGGGTCACGATACCGGGTTTGGCAAGCAGCTTTTTCCCGGCTCTGGCAGCTCTGTAAACAGCTGCGACGGTTTTTTTTACAGCCTGATGGTAAAGATGGATTCCTAAATGAAAATTATCATTCTCGGTGCCGGTCAGGTGGGTGGCACACTGGCAGAAAATCTGGCCAGTGAGGAAAATGACATTACCGTGGTCGATACCGATGCCACGCGACTTCGTGAGCTGCAGGATAAAATCGATATACGAACCATCCAGGGCAAGGCATCGTTTCCCGGGGTGCTGAAACAGGCCGGGGCCGATGAAGCCGATATGCTGGTGGCGGTCACCAACAGTGATGAAGTGAATATGGTGGCTTGCCAGATTGCCTACACACTGTTCCACACGCCGTCCAAAATTGCCCGTATCCGTCAGGCCGCTTACCTGAAAAATGAGAGCCTGTTTGCCAATGCCGCACTGCCCATTGATGTACTTATTAGCCCGGAGCAAGTGGTTACTAACTACATCAAACGGCTGCTGGAGCGTCCCGGGGCCCTTCAGGTACTGGATTTTGCCGAGGGGCGTGTCCAGCTGGTGGCCATGAAGGCTTATTATGGCGGCCCGCTGGTGGGTCACGAGCTTCGTTATATCCGTGAACACATGCCCAATGTGGATACCCGGGTCGCCGCCATTTTCCGCCGTGGCAATGCCATCATGCCCAAGGGGAACACCGTGATCGAGGTGGACGATGAAGTCTTCTTTATTGCTGCCCGTGAAGATATCCGGGCCGTGATGGGCGAGCTTCAGCGGCTGGATGATGACTACAAGCGCATCATTATTGCCGGTGGTGGCAATATCGGCCTGCGCCTGGCCCAGGCCGTGGAAGACCAATACAAAGTCAAGATCATTGAGCACAATATGGAACGTTGCCAGTTCCTGTCTGAAACGCTCACCAAAGCCATGGTTTTCTGCGGCAACGCCTCCGATAAAGAGCTGCTGATCAGTGAAAATATCGAAGATACCGATATCTTCTGTGCGCTGACCAATGACGATGAAGCCAATGTCATGTCCTCCATGCTGGCGAAGCGTCTGGGAGCCCGTAAGGTCATGGCGCTGATCAACAACCCCGCGTATGTGGATCTGGTACAGGGCGGTGAAATTGATATTGCGATTTCTCCACAGCTGGCCACTATTGGCAGCCTGCTGAAGCACGTCAGGCGCGGCGACATAGTAAACGTTCACTCACTGCGTAGAGGCGCTGCTGAAGCGATCGAGGCGATTGCCCATGGCGATGAGCAAAGCTCTAAAGTGGTGGGTAAAACCATTCAGGAAGTGGAGTTACCCCAGGGCGCAACCATTGGTGCGATTGTTCGTAATGATCAGGTGCTGATTGCTCACGATACCACCCGAATCGAATCCGGGGATCATGTGATTCTCTTCCTGACCAATAAGCGCAAAATCCGTGAAGTTGAGCAACTCTTCCAGGTTGGGCTTGGGTTCTTTTAAACCATTGCTTTGTGGCTATCCATCACAGGAAACTATTCCTGACAACAGATGTCTGACGGAGCTATACGATAGCATCGATAGGAAACAACCTTGGACACAAGCAACCGACTGACCGCCAGCAGAACGGCCACGCCGCCTGATCCTGCAACTATCGGAACTGATCAGCAAAGCACCGATCTCATTAAAAGATGGTCCGCTGCTGGTCGGCCTGTAGCAATAGTGCGCCCAATGGTTTCTGTCAAAGCAGATACACCCGTTCATGCAATGACCGGAACCACAACAGCACAAGATGTCACCATCGACCACGAAACGGCCTACCGTTGGCTGCTAGCGGCATACCGGATGAGTGAACAACAGACAACAGGTCATAATGGCAGCTCAGCCCCCTCAGCAAGCGGTGGAGAACCGCTGATGAGCAACCCGGCTGCCACCAATGATACTGAACGGTCTGACTTGTTGGTAACGTCGATGATTGATTTACCACCCAGGTGTAATATCCTTTAGCCCCCTTTTTTATATGACAAAAGCCGTTCAGGCTTTATTTTTCCCATGGATTGGGAGTAACCTGCTACAGCATAAAATTAGAATTTCTTATAGCCATAATAAGAACGCAACATGGCAGGTTGTGTGAGCGCCCGGCAATTCCTTACTTCCCTATCGCCGGGTGCTTGCACTGGATGAAGCAGGAGCACCATGCAGTTTCAGGTTATTCTTCCCATTTTGGGCATTTTGTTAATTTTGTTCAGTACGTCCAGCCTTCCTCCGATTGTCGTGGCACTGCTTTATCAAGAGCAGGAAATGTCCATTTTCATCTATACCTTCCTATTGACACTAATGCTGGGCGTTCTCCTCTGGTTCCCTTTCCGGCATATCAAGGATGAGTTGCGCACCCGTGAAGGGTTTCTGGTCACGGCGCTGCTCTGGATTGTTCTGGGCGCAGTGGGCTCACTGCCATTTCTATTGATGGAAAGCCCGGCACTCAGTATTACCGACGCACTGTTTGAGTCCATGTCCGGCTTAACAACCACGGGAGCCACCATTCTGACCGGCATTGAGCACCTGCCCCGCTCTATTCTGTTTTACCGCCAGCAGCTGCAGTGGCTTGGTGGTATGGGGATTATTGTGCTGGCAGTGGCCATTCTGCCGATGCTGGGGATCGGCGGTATGCAACTGTATCGCACAGAGACTCCCGGACCGGTTAAAGATTCAAAACTAACGCCCAGAATTACCGAGACCGCCAAAGCGCTCTGGTTTCTTTATCTTTTTCTAACGGCCGCCTGTGCCCTGGCCTACTGGTTAGCGGGGATGAACCTGTTTGACGCGATCTGCCACAGTTTCACCACCATCGCCATCGGCGGTTTTTCTACTTACGACGCCAGCATGGGCCACTTCAACTCCCCCATGATTATCTCTGTCGCCATCTTTTTCATGCTGATTGCCGGGATCAATTTCGCCCTGCATTTTACCGCCTGGCGCAATAAGTTATTAACCCACTATATTCAGGATCCGGAAGTTAAGTGGTTTCTGGCCATTTTGGGGGTTGTTGGCGCAATCACCGTTACCACGCTCTATCTTTCTGATACGTATCCCCTTGCCAAGTCCTTCCGCTATGGTCTGTTTGAAGTGGTATCCGTAGCTACAACCACTGGCTACACCTCATCCTACAGCTTTTCTGCCTGGCCAACGTTTCTGCCCCTGCTGTTGTTTTTTACCAGTTTTATGGGGGGGTGTGCAGGCTCTACCGCAGGTGGAATGAAAGTCATCCGGGTTGTTCTGATTGCCAAACAGGGAATGAGAGAACTACGTCGTTTAGTTCACCCTAATGCAGTCTTCACCATCAAGATTGGCGGCAAACCCGTGAGCCCAAGAGTGGGTGAAGCGGTATGGGGGTTCTTTGCCACTTATATTTTGATGTTTGTTCTTCTCTTTCTGGCTTTACTGGCAGCGGGTTTAGACTTTACTACGGCATTTTCAACCATTGCTTCCTGCCTGAATAATCTCGGACCCGCGCTCGGCGAAGCAGCGTTCAGTTACCAGGGCCTGCCCGATGCCGCAAAGTGGATTCTTGCGTTTGCCATGCTACTGGGACGCCTGGAAATTTTTACACTACTGGTGTTGTTTACTCCAACCTTCTGGCGTTATTAATGCCATTACAGCGGCCGGAACAAAGGTAACATATTCTAAATAAAGCAGCGGTTAACCGAAGGCAGGATCAATAAGAACCATGGAAGGAGTCTTCGGTTGGAATGCAGAGGATTATAGTCCTTCCATCAGGCTCTCACCCGCCAGAACCCTGAGCCATTGAGATTCATCCAATGGATTCAAAAAATCAGCAATCTCAGACTCGGTAAAGCTTACCACGCCTGATTTGGGCTTATTATCGTCCCCCTTATTTGAATAAATAAGACTGATATCTGTTTGACAGGAAACATCCCTGAAGGCCAAATCCTGACGCAAGGGAGCGACATTATTGTTGTCAGGAGTCTGGGTACTATGATCTGTTAAGCCCGAAGGGCTGAATACTTTATGCGTTACCTGGTTTGGCTTAACACGGGTATGAGCAACGCTTGACGCTTTTTGAACGATCACGGATTTCTTGTCCGATTGCCGTACGTCAGAAACAGGATTATTACCAGAACACTGCCTTTTGGAATGGGCTACTTTCCGACTTGTTACAGTTTTGCCTTTTAACTCGCTTTCAGCATTGGATTTTTTGCGCTTTCTGGGGTGATACTTGTAATCAGGATACTTTTTTTTGTGCTCAGCTCTTTCTAATGCGGCTTCCTTAACAAAACACTCCTTCTCCTCCTCTGACATTTTTTTCCAATCTTCGGCCACCAGTTTGGAGAATTCACTTTGATGGCAGAATGCCTCAACTTCCCTTGCCCTCACGCTGCGAAAAATAAAAAACGCATTCCTGGGCCTGGGTACGTGATTGTGCTTTGATTTTACAGAGGCGGTTGTCTCCACCATTATTTCTCTATTATTAGTTTCAGGCTCCCTCGCAGGATAAGAACACGGCGTACAAGCTGGACCAGAATTAGTTACATGCACGGTTAAAAAATCTCCCTTAAACCCATATTGACAACTTTTTGAGCTATCAAGTTCCCATTAGGCACCCTTAATGTTTACCCACATTGTTCACAACTTATCCACAGCTTAAACTTAATCGCACAAACCGGTATAATCCCTCTCTATTTTTACAGTCGAACCCTGCGAGTGATCACTCATAAGTAGCTGGCCATATGGAATCACATATTTCTGGCTACTTGGGCAGGTGCTATGCGAGGCACAACGGAGGGAGCATAGCCGTAGCTATGTGACCGGAGTTGTAACGAAGCAGAGTGCCTGAACAAGGAGTCAGAAATATGTGATTTCATATGGTTAGCTACTTAGGGAAACCCGCGCCAGGTGAATAAACCGGTCATCGATAATTGCTCGCAACACAACGCTCAATGTTCAAAAAACGACCCGTTTACATTTGAGCCTCCAAGAGGTAGAAAAGTGACTTCCCAGAGCACACCAGATATCTATACATTCCAGGGGCTGATCCTCGCCCTGCAACAATTCTGGGCCCAACAGGGCTGCGTTATCATGCAACCACTGGATATGGAAGTGGGTGCGGGTACTTTCCATCCAGCCACTTTTCTGCGAGCCATCGGCCCGGAAAACTGGAACTCAGCTTATGTTCAGCCCAGCCGTCGCCCAACCGATGGCCGTTACGGTGAAAACCCCAACCGCCTGCAACATTACTACCAGTTCCAGGTGGTGATGAAGCCATCCCCCGATAATATCCAGGAGCTGTACCTGGAATCTCTCCGGCAACTGGGCATTGATCCACTGGTTCATGACATTCGTTTTGTCGAAGATAACTGGGAGTCGCCCACACTGGGTGCCTGGGGTCTTGGCTGGGAAGTATGGATGAACGGTATGGAAGTCACCCAGTTCACCTATTTCCAGCAGGTCGGCGGTATTGAGTGTTACCCGGTTACCGGCGAGATCACCTACGGTCTTGAGCGCCTGGCCATGTATATCCAGAATGTCGATAACGTGTATGACCTGGTCTGGACGGTGGGTCCACAGGGCCCGGTCACTTATGGCGATGTGTTCCATCAGCAGGAAGTTGAAATGTCCACCTTCAACTTTGAGCACGCTGACACGGAAGAGCTGTTCAAACAGTTCGATTTCTTTGAACGTGAATCCAAGAAGCTGGTTGATACCGGTCTGCCTCTGCCAGCTTATGAGTACGTTCTGAAAGCTTCACACACCTTTAACCTGCTGGATGCCCGCCACGCGATTTCGGTGACGGAACGCCAGCGTTTTATCCTGCGCGTCAGAACGCTGGCCAGGGCGGTCGCCAAGGCTTACTTCGATAAGCGTCGTGAGCTTGGTTTCCCCCTGGCGGATGACAGCATTCGTGATGAAGTTCTGGCATCTCTTGCCAAAGAAACCGCGCAGGAGGAAAAATAATGAGCACTTCCCTGAATAAAGCACATAAAGAAGACTTCCTGATTGAGCTGGGCACGGAAGAGCTGCCACCAAAGGCATTAAAAAGCCTGTCTGACGCGTTTACCCGGGGCATCCTTTCCGGTCTTGAACAGGCCCAGATCACATTTACCGGTTATGAGTCGTTTGCCGCCCCCCGTCGTCTGGCTCTGCTGATCAAAGGCCTGGATAGCGCACAGCCGGATCAACAGCTTGAACGCAAGGGTCCTGCGGTCAAGGCCGCCTATGATGCCGAAGGCAACCCAAGCAAGGCAGCCCTCGGTTTTGCCCGTTCCAACGGGGTAGATTTTGCCGACCTGGAACAGGAAGAAACACCGAAAGGTGCATGGCTGGTCTACCGCTCGGTCAAACCGGGTCAGGCCAGCAAAGATTTGCTGCCGGAAATTATTACCCAGTCTCTGAATAACCTGCCCATTCCCAAACGTATGCGTTGGGGTGCCAGCCGTACCGAGTTTGTCCGTCCCGTTCACTGGCTGCTGATGCTGCTGGGCAATGAGATTATTGACGGTGAAATTCTCGGCCTGAAAGCCGGTAACACAACCCGTGGTCATCGCTTCCACGGGAACCGGGAAATCACCATCAGCAACCCTGCTGACTATGCACAGGTTCTCCATGAACAGGGCAAAGTGATTGCCAACTTTGCAACCCGTCGCGACATTATCCGTGAGCAGGTTGAACAGATGGCTGCCACGATTCATGGCCATTCGGTGATTGATCCGGACCTTCTGGATGAGGTCACCGCGCTCAATGAGTGGCCGGTCGCTCTTTGTGGCCGTTTTGATGATGAGTTCCTGGCCGTTCCATCGGAAGCACTGATCTCTTCCATGAAAGGCCATCAGAAATATTTCCATGTGGAAAACAGTGCAGGGAAACTCCTGCCGCACTTTATTACCGTTGCCAATATTGACAGTGCCGAACCTCACCTTGTTGTGGCAGGTAATGAGAAAGTCATTCGTCCGCGTCTTGCCGATGCCAAGTTCTTCTACGACACTGACCGTAAACATACACAAGACGATCGTCGTGAAAAACTGAAACCCATTGTCTTCCAGGCGCAGCTGGGTTCAGTGTTTGCCAAAACAGAACGTATCGCACGACTGGCGTCTTACATTGCGCAAACGGAGGGTGGTGATGCCCCTCTGGCTGAACGTGCCGGTCAACTGTGCAAGTCTGACCTGGTGTCTGAAATGGTGCTGGAGTTTCCCGAGCTGCAGGGCATCATGGGTCAGTACTATGCCGACAACGACGGTGAAAATCCCGAAGTCAGCAAAACGCTGTATGAACAGTACATGCCTCGCTTTGCCGGCGACCAGCTACCTTCAACACTGATTGGCTGTGCCGTTGCCATTGCCGATAAGGTGGACACCATTACCGGTATTTTCGGTATCAATCAGCTGCCAACCGGCAGTAAAGACCCTTTCGCACTGCGTCGTGCCAGCATCGGTGTGCTGCGAATCATTGTTGAGAAGAAACTTAATCTTGATCTGGAAGCGCTGATCGATCAGGCAATTCTCGGCTATCAGGAGCAAGGTGTTTCTCTGCCCACACTGGATAACCTTAATACGACAGTCGTCAATTACATGCTGGAGCGTTTTGATGCCGCTTATCAGGAAGAAGGCATTGCGGTTGAGATCATCAACTCCGTCAAGGCATTACGCCCTACCCGGCCACTGGACTTTGACCGTCGTATAAAAGCCATTACTCGCTTTAATGCCATGGATGAAGCGGATGCCCTGGCTTCTGCCAACAAGCGGGTATCCAATATTCTGGCGAAAGCCGGGGATATCATTATTCCTGACGCGCTGGATGAGACACTGCTCAGCGAAGTTTCTGAACTTGAGCTTGCCAACATTGTGTTTGCCAAGAAAGAGGAAATCGCCCCCGCTCTGACAGAAGGTCGTTACGCGCTGGCCATGGAGAGTCTGGCGGCACTGAAGCAACCGGTGGACCTGTTCTTTGACCAGGTGCTGGTCAATGCCGAAGATGAAGCTATCCGCCTGAACCGCTATGCCCTGCTGAAGCAATTGCGCAGCCTGTTCCTGCAGGTAGCGGATATCTCTTTGTTACAGAAAAGCTAGACACAACCTGATAAAGTGCGGCACTAGGGTTTCAATGTGATCGATGGGTGCCTTTATTGACCTCCAAACTCCGTTCGTCTTGAGCGGAGTCGAAAGGCGTAAACTCCATGCCCTGAATACTGTGCCAATCACCCTTCGACTCCGCTCAGGGTGAGCGGAGATTGTACACATCAAACTCATCGAAATGATGTACTAGCCGCACTTTTTTTATGTGTTTCAGGAGCACTATGACCAGGCTTGTTATTCTGGATCGGGATGGCGTGATCAATGAAGATTCAGACCAGTACATACGGTCTGAACATGAATGGCTTCCTATTCCGGGAAGTATTGAAGCCATTGCCCGTTTGTCATCTGCGGGCTATCGCGTCGTCGTAGCGACCAACCAGTCCGGGTTAGCCCGTGGCTACTTCACTGGCAAAGCGCTCAATGCCATGCACGACAAGCTAATCAGGCTGGTCAAAGAGCAGGGAGGTCATATTGATGGTATCTATTACTGCCCACACGGCCCGGATGACCACTGTCAATGCAGAAAGCCGGCAACAGGGCTTATTGACCAGATTTTTACCGACTACGATGCCAGCCCGGCAGAAACCTGGGTGGTTGGTGATTCACTGCGTGATCTTCAGGCAGGGGTCAGCAGTGGCTGTAAAGTTGCCCTGGTACTGACTGGTAAAGGCGTTAAAACCCTCACTAAACTCATCGAACACCCGGAAGCGATTTCTGGTAGCCTATCTGGTAGCAGGGATGTAGCTGTTTATAACAATCTGAACAGCTTTGTAGAAGAACTACTTTCAGAGGGATTTTAATGTCATCAACTGTCGGTTCTGCAACTACCCGGTCAATGGCCACTACCTTTTCTGTTTTAAGGACAACTGTCTTTTATTTGTCGCTGGCAGTCTGGACCATGTTCTGGGCAATGCTGATGATTCTGTTTATCTACCCTTTCAGGTTTAATCTCCGTCATCGCATTTTTGTCAAAACATGGGCTGTTGTATCAGTACACCTTTGTCGTTTAATTTGCGGAATTCGATGGCGTATAACCGGAGCAGAGAATATTCCTGATTCTCCCTGTGTCATTATCAGTAACCATCAAAGCACCTGGGAAACATTTTTCCTGCAAACCTTATTAACTCCCCAGACTCAGGTGATCAAACAGGAGCTACTGAAAATCCCCTTCTTTGGCTGGGCGTTTCAAAAAATCAGGCCCATTGCCATTAATCGTAAGGATGCCCGACAGGCACTTCAGCAGGTCAGAGAGCAGGGTAAAGCGGCACTTGCGCATAACGTCTGGGTCCTTATTTTTCCGGAAGGAACACGCGCACCTCCCGGAGAACCGGGCAAGTTTTCCCGTGGTGGCGCAGGGCTGGCGAAAGCGGCGGCAGTGGATATTCTTCCCATAGCCCATAACGCCGGGGTTTTCTGGCCGAACAGCTCCTGGATAAAACGCCCCGGAACGATTCAGGTAGAGATCGGGCCCGTCATCAAAACAGAATCCCTTTCGGTGGCAGAAGTAAATGATACCACCCGTGACTGGATTACACGTGCGCTGCAAACGATGCAATAACCGCCTGCTATTTATCACTCAGTACCTTGCATTGCTTACCACCTATGGCTTCGATCAAATCCGGGCAACCTTGCCCGGGTAAAGCCTTCTTCGTGGCGACCCGCTGTACCAAAGCCTGGTTGTAATACCAATCGAACTTTTTAACTCCCGTGATGAGTATGAAAATTTGATACGTGCGTTCATGTTGTGACTTCAGAAAAATCCGAATAAGTTGGTTTCGCCCTGCTATACTCAGCCGGTATCAAGTCTGATGCCATGACAATGATTATTAAAATACATGTGTCTGAATTGAGTCTTTCTTTCGTGGTGGCAAACAATGTATGGGACTCACGATCTGTTACCACCGAGAATAAATGCTTCACCCCATATTAACGCATCCTGCGTTGCATTGAATGTGCTGAAAGCAGGAAGAAGTGTTCAAAGAATTAATACATGGATAATAATAACGCGCATCTAAACGTTCATAACCCGCTTTTGGCCCGTCATCAGGCTAATAAATACCACAGAAATAAGACAGCCCCCTATAAGAGGCCAGGCTTTAACAGATCCATAAGATACATACAAAAGCCACAAGGGGCATCCAATGCAAGGTCTTATATACCTAGAAATCCGGGCCCCCCAGAAAACAGGAAGGAATTTCAACGTTTTCATCATCGTCCCCCATCCCACTCTCAACCGGGTGCAGGCTATCATCGACAGGAGGAAATTCCCGGTATTGATGAAGGGTTCAGCTCTTTAAGCGCAGGTGATAATGAGCATGCCCTCAAATTAGCAGAAGCGATATTAAGGAATAATGCCAGATTGAGTCGGCGTAACTATCTGCGTGCAAACCTGCTTAAAGCCAGAGCCCTGTTGAATTCAGGGCTAATTAATGATTGCCTGCGATCAATAGAACAGGTAAAACCTCCCCTTAACAAATGGTTACTGATGACAAAAGGCAAAGCACTGCAAGGCAAAAAACTCATGTTTGATGCGCTGCTTGTTTTTAAGGACATTTATGAAAACCACTCAATTAAGGGCAACGATAAAAGAAATAATTATCTTACCCTTGGCATACATTACCAGCGCATGGGAGAGCATCAGGAAGCACTGACAATCTTTATCAAACTGCGCACTGACCTCTCCGGGCATGAAGCCACTCCCTGCAACGACAAGCAAGTAGAACTGGCCCTTGGCTGGCTATACCAGGACATGGGTCTGTATCAGAAGGCGCTGACAATCTTTTGCAAGCTACGTGCCGACCTCTCGGGACATGAAGCCACTCCCTGCGACGACAAAAAAGTAGAACTGGCCCTTGGCCGACTATACCAGAGCATGGGACTGCATCAGAAAGCGCTGACGATCTTTATCAAGCTGCGTACTGACCTCTCCGGGTATGAAGCCACGCCTTGCAACGACAAGAAAATCGAACTGACCCTGGGTCGGCATTTCCAGTACATGGGACGATATCAGGAGGCGCTGACGATCTTTATCAAGCTGCGCACTGAGCGCTCCGGGAATAAAGACACACCCTGCAACGACAAAGAAGTTGAACTGGCCCTTGGTCGGCAATTCCAGCTCATGGGACGGTCTCATGAGGCGCTGACGGTCTTTAAGACGCTTCGCACCGATCGCTCCGGACATGAAGACACCCCCTGCAACGACAAGGACGTAGAGTTAGCCCTTGGTCGGCTTTACCAGGACATGGGACTGCATCAGAAGGCACTGGCGATCTTTAAGAAGCTGTACTCCGCCCACTCCAGGCATCCAGGGAATCCCTGCAAAGACAAGGAAGTTGCTCTGGCCCTTGGTCGGCTATACCAAGACATGGGACGGCATCAGAAGGCGCTAATGATCTTTGTGAAGCTGCGTACTGACCGTTCCGGGCATGAAGGCACACCTTGCAATGACAAGGAAGTTGAACTGGCCCTTGCCGTGCAATACGACTGCATGGGATGGTATCAGGAGGCTCTGACGATCTTTATCAAGCTGCGCAGCGACCGCTCCGGGCATGAAGGCACTCCTTGCAATGACAAGGACATTGAACTGGCCCTTGGTCGGCTATACCAGTACTTGGGACGGTATCAGGAGGCACTGACGATCTTTATCAAGCTGCGCACCGACCACTCCGGGCATGAAGGCACTCCTTGCAACGACAAGGACATTGAACTGGCCCTTGGTCGGCTATACCACGATATGGGACAGTATCAGAAGGCGCTGAAGACCTTTATCAAACTGCGCATCGCCCGCTCTGGTCATGAAGGCACTCCCTGCAACGACAAGGACATAGAGTTAAGCATTGGCCGACAATATGAGTACATGGGACGGTATCAGGAGGCGCTGACGATCTTTACCACATTGCGCACCAACTGCTCCGGGCATGAAGACACTCCTTGCAATGACAAGGAAATTGAACTGGCCCTTGGTCGGCTATACCAGCACATGGAACTGCATCAGAAGGCACTGGCGATCTTTAACCAACTGCGCACCACCCGCTCCGGGCATGAAGGTACTCCCTGTAACGATAAGGACATAGAGTTAACCCTTGGCCGACAATACCAGTACATGGGACGGCATCAGGAGGCGTTGACAGTCTATAAGAATCTGCGCACCGACCTCTCCGGACATGAAAGCACTCCCTGCAATGACAAGGACATTGAACTGGCCCTTGGTCGGCAATACCAGAGCATGGGACGATATCAGGAAGCACTGGCGATCTTTATCAAGCTGCGTAGCAACCGCTCCGGGCATGAAGGCACCCCCTGCAACGACAAGGAAATTGAACTGGCCCTTGGCGACATTTATGTCGATTTAATGAACTGGCGTCAGTTTGACCAAATGCAACTTGATAAAAAGGGTTTTACCGGGCCTGAAGTGGACTTGTGTACCAGCATTCGTTACTTCAGAGAGTGCCTTTATTCTGGTCAAAGCAAGGAAATTCCAGGGCTTTTGGCTAAAGCCATTGAGCATGGCTGTAATGCAATAGAAAAAAGTCAGTATCTTGATGCATCATCTTTTAGTCAGTTAGGGCACTGCCTTCGTATCGCAGCATTATTACCTGTTGAGAAAACACAGGATTTCTTTTCAAAAGATGAATTGAAAAACCTGGTTTCTGAATATTTTACCGAAGCTGACAAACTGCACCCTTACCGACAGGACCGGCTAAAAACTGAAGACTGGAGGAAAATAGAGCGTACTTTTTTAGCAAGGCTACCTGTCGGACTTAAGACTGTCCGAGAATAACCTGTGTTCCCAAAAAATTCAGCCATAGTATTGGGTGAAAGTCTCATACTGATGCGTAGCTTCAGTGGTAATCAGGCCTAATGATAAAAGAGTCATGGAGACCTGTGAGTCACTCAGTAACTATGGGGGCTATTGCGGCATGAAAGCATCCGAAGTTCGTTACATGGATAATAATGCTTATCCTAACGCTCGTAACCCTTTTCTGGCTCGTCATCAGGCTAACAAATACCATAGAGATAAGGCAGCCCCTTATAAGAGGCCATGTTTTAATAGATCCGTAAGATACATACAACAGTCACAAGGGGCAGCCAATGCAACGCCTGTTTATATACCCAGGAGCCTGGGTACCCCTGAAAACAGGAAAGAATTTCAAGGTTTTCATCATCGCCCCCCATCCCACTCGCAACCGGGTGCAAGCTATCATCGACAGGGTAAAATGCCCTGTATCAATGAAGGGTTCAGCTCTTTAACAGCAGGTGATAATGATAATGCACTCAAAATAGCAAAAGAGATATTAGATACTGATTCCAACTTGAGTCGGCTTCTCTATCTACGTGTACATCAACTTAAAGCAAGAGCCCTGTTAAATTCAGGAAGAACTGATGATTGCCTGAAATCAATAGAACAAGTAAGGCCTCCCCTTGACAAAAAGTTACTGATGACAAGAGGCAGGGCACTTCAAGCCAAAAACCTTATGCGTGAAGCACTGCTTATTTTTCAGGACCTTTGTAAAAATCACTCAGGAAAGGACAAAGATAAAAAACTGAATTATCTTGCCCTTGGCCTACATTACCAGCGCATGGGAGAGTATCAGAAAGCACTGACTATCTTTAAAAAGCTGCGCACTGACCTCTCCGGGCATGAAGACACTCCCTGCGACGACAAGGAAATTGAACTGGCCATTGGTCGGCTATACCAGGACATGGGACTGTATCAGGAGGCACTGACGATCTCTATCAAGCTGCGCACTGACTTCTGCGGCTATGTAGGTACTCCTTGCAATGACAAGGACATAGAGTTAACCCTTGGCCGACAATACCAGCTCATGGGGCGGTATCAGGAGGCACTGACGATCTTTATCAAGCTGCGCACTGACCTCTCCGGGTATGAAGGCACTCCTTG
This sequence comes from Endozoicomonas acroporae, assembly GCF_002864045.1. Classification (GTDB taxonomy): domain Bacteria; phylum Pseudomonadota; class Gammaproteobacteria; order Pseudomonadales; family Endozoicomonadaceae; genus Endozoicomonas; species Endozoicomonas acroporae. The sequence goes on along the minus strand of NZ_PJPV01000069.1, from coordinate 598 downwards.
CAATGACAAGGAAATTGAACTGGCCCTTGGTCGGCTATACGGGGACATGGGACTGCATCAGGAGGCATTGACCATCTTTAAGACGCTGCGCACCGACCGCTCCGGGTATGAAGGCACTCCTTGCGATGACAAGGACATAGAGTTGACCCTTGGCCGACAATACCAGCTCATGGAGCGGTATCATAAGGCACTGACCATCTTTATCAAGCTGCGCACCGACCGCTCCGGGCATGAAGGCACTCCTTGCAATGACAAGGAAATTGAACTGGGCCTTGGTCGGCTATACCAGGACATGGGACGGTATCAGGAGGCACTGACGATCTCTATCAAGCTGCGTACTGACCTCTCCGGCTATGAAGGCACTCCCTGCAATGACAAGGAAATTGAACTGACCCTTGGCCGACTATACCAGCTCATGGGACGGTATCAGGAAGCCCTGACAATCTTTATCAAGCTGCGCGCCGACCGCTCCGGGCATGAAGGCACTCCTTGCAATGACAAGGACATTGAACTGGCCCTTGGCCGACTATACCAGCTCATGGGACGGTATCAGGAAGCCCTGACAATCTTTATCAAGCTGCGCACCGACCGCTCCGGG
>NZ_PJPV01000068.1 GCF_002864045.1 Endozoicomonas acroporae | reverse complement strand
CTTTACCAGGTGGAATCTGAAGCGCTCCCGGTATTGGAACTATTCCCTATTCGAGTGGTTCTAAGTAGTTGGCCAAATGGAATCGTATATTTCTGGCTAAGTGGACAGTTACTATGCAAGGCACAACGCAGGGAGCATAGCCGTAGCTATGTGACCGGAGTTGTAACGCCGCAGAGTGACTGTCAACTTAGTCAGAAAATATGATTTCATTTGGTTAACTACTTATATTGCACAATAATTCAAACTGTTGCTGAGTATCGATATGATCCATTCTAAATTGGCCCCATTTCCTCCCCTTGTTCATTTTAAAGATGTACTGAAAGCGAACAGTGAAACAGAAAAACAGGTTAGCGCCGGTCTGTCTGTCAGCCACCCCGATATTGAGTACCAACCTGCAAATTACCCAAAAAAAATCAGAGAATACAAGAACATTGAAAGCATTACCGCCCCCTTGCCAACCAACAATTCTGACAAGTTATTTGCTTGCATTGTGGAAAAAGCGAATGAATTGATTAACAAGGGTGTTACTGAATTGATTCATTATCTGAACAATGCCGACACGGTCGAAAAAATCAAATCACTGAATGCCGAAGAAACATCAAAGCTCACCTGGATACTGTTTAATGGCCTTAACCGCCCTGACCTCCAATCCGCTATAGCCAGTCAAACCGGTCAATATCTGGTTTCCCGGCCAACGTCAGACCAGTTTATGGTGGGCTTCACAGGCAGCCTTATTGAAGAAAGCGGGCTATTGAAGCAAGCAGAGCGTGCAGGCGACAACGTCTGGCTGGATGTATTTCGCGCGCAGAATGCATCACATCTGCCAGAAAGCTCTACCAGACAATTATCATTTCCTGTGGCCAGTGAAAATGAGGAGTACTTTGGGCTTGTTGATGGCAAAGCAACAAAAAATATTGCCGAATCCTGCCCAATCTGCCGGATTCCACAGACGGATCCCAGTGAGCACAATAAAATTTTCCACCCGAATAATCTGATGGCATTTGGGCCCGATCACCAACTCACCACACTGATTTATGCGCAGGACTTTTTAGCGTTCATGGCTGGCGACCAGTTAACTGCCGGGGAAAAAGAACGCCTGTTTCCACCGGCCCTGTGTCGCCTGTTTAATGAAAATGGCATCAATTACTCTGCCTTCAGTGAGAGCGCCCTGATTTTACCGGAAGCATTTCTCAGTCCTGCGCTATGCCAGGATATCGATAATGTACGAAACTTTGTCGTCCAATATATTGCTGAACACATATTCAATGATGTTGACACTCCTGAGAAACTTACAGCGCTTACCAGGTGTTGCCGTTCGATGATAGAGTTCAGTACTCAAATACCGGTACTTGCCAGGGTCGGTGCTGAGATAGAAGCATTACTTCAAGCGCAAAATATCCCAAAACCCAATGGCACCGTAGCGGATCGTTACTATGTCCAGAAATTTCCTGCTGCTATTCGCTGGGAATCTATCCTGAGCGATGAACTCGACACTCCCAAACGTCTGCTCGCCCTGAATATGTCGCAACATCTCAATACCTACTCTTTACTTGCTGGCAATAATGGCACGAACCATGAACAGCGCTTTTTCCAACGGGAACAAATGCAGGGCATCGTTCGCAAGGCCATGAACAAAGTCTGTGCAGACAGCGGCAGTGATTTACGCCCGGGCTCAGCGCCCATTTTTATTGGATTTATTCCGCCGGTCATTGCCAACGCTATTGCCAAACAGCACGGTTTTCTTGACAGCAACTGGGCCGGTAATTTTTTACACGGCAAATATTCTCACCCATTGGCCCTCACCTGCCTGGCCAATCTCGCTAACCTGGATCAGACCCTGTTGAAAACCATCGTAGATAAGCATTTTTGGTCCATCATTCTCGATCAAAACCCATACAATCTCATTGATATAGAACTTGCATTCGCGGGCTTACCATTTTTACGTGTTAACCACAGAGCAGCAGTCGTTAACTTTGCGACGTCACCCTTTAAGCATCAACAATTACTCACCACCGGGCAGCTCTCGGTCAACCTGGAAGACATAGCCAAAGTGATTTCAATTCACCCTGTCGAAGCACAGGGTGATTTACTGCAAACACTTACCCGGCGTATGGGGATGGAGGACACGTTAACATTGGCTAAGCTGCAACAGATAACCGAAAATATCCGGGTTCTTGAAATGGTGTTGTCAACCAAACACCTGAATTCAATGGAGGCGATGTACAAGGTAGATACAGATTCCAAAGATTTACCAGGGCACTGGAGGATTGGAAGTCCTAGAGGATACCAAATTGGCAATACAACGTCCTCTGGTACTCAATTTGCAAGAATAAAAGCAAAAAAATATTTCCATAAAGATGGCTATCAGATTAAAGGAATCATCATAACTGATAAGAACAATATGTGTGATGAGAACCTGACATTGTTGGATATAACGAATGAGGAGAAGATTGAAAAATGTCACGCCTTTATCGTCTTTCCACCAGACTGCAAATACCAACAAAGTGAATTGGATAAAATGTAACTACATAAGTAGTTGGCCAAATGGAATCGTATATTTCTGGCTAAGTGGGCAGTTGCTATGCAAGGCGCAACGTAGGGAGCATAGCCGTAGCTATGTGACCGGAGTTGCAACGCCGCAGAGTGACTGACAACTTAGTCAGAAATATATGATTTCATATGGTTAGCTACTTACGGTGGTTTAAAGCACCAACACGCCAACGCCAATAAATATCACCACCAGCCAGAAAACAGAAATCTTCAATGCACGCAGCAGGAAACAGCCAATCAGAACCAGAGCCATCGCCATCGCCGAATGCACCGCAGAGGTAAATACCGGTGAGTAAAGTGCAGACAGCAGCAGCCCGACAACAGCAGCGTTAATACCGGCAATCGCCCCGGCAATCCGGGCCCGTGCAGCCAGAGCCTGCCAGGCAGGAAGGACACCAATCACCAGCAGAAAACCGGGCAGGAAAATAGCCAGCGTTGCGGCAATAGCTCCCAGAACCGGAGTCGACCCGGAAGCAAAATATCCGAGATACGTTGCCAGGGTAAACATCGGGCCAGGTACCGCCTGGGCTGCGGCATAGCCAGTCAGGAAGGTATCGGTGCTGATCATGCCTTCCGTTGTGCTCTGCAGCAATGGCAGAACCACATGGCCACCGCCAAACACCATACTGCCCGCCTGATAGAAGTCACTGATCACGGCTGCCAGGGGGGAATAATCAGCCAGCAAAGGCAGGCCAAACAGTAAAATGGCAAACAGAATAAGTGGCCAGAACACAAAGCGGGACCTGATCTGGTTGTCGTCCTTACCCGGCAACCAGCGATAACCAATCAGGGCAGCGGCAATCAGAATAGCCATCTGAACCAGAATGCCAGGAAACACCAGCAACAGGGCGGCACTGAAAATACACAGACTAATAGTCAACTGACTTTTACAGAAAGACCGGAACATCTGCACAGTGGCATCCGCCACCACAACAACAGCCAGCAGTTTCAAACCGGCAATCATCCCCTGATACCAGTCAGCAGTCAGAAACAGCTGACTGCTCATGGCTACCGCCAGCAGAATCGCAAAAGACGGTAAGGTAAAACCGGCAAACGCTGCAATGCCGCCGGGCAATCCTGCCTTCCGGTAGCCCAGGGCAAAGCCGATCTGGCTGGAACCGGGGCCTGGCAGGAACTGACTGAGAGCAATCAGTTGAGCATATTCAACATCGGTTAACCACTGGCGTTTTTCAACGAAGGTATTACGAAAATATCCGATATGGGCAGCCGGGCCGCCAAAGCTGGTCCAGCCCAGCAGGAAAAACCGCCAGAAAATAGTGAATAACGTAGCCACAGGCAACTTACCAAAATATTAATAATGTTATTAGCCGATGATAAACAGCTGTTGTTTATTATGTATATTGATTCTTTTGCCTGATCAAAACAATACCATTAATCATTCTGGCCCTGATTGTCGGCTATGCCTGTGCCTGGGTCGGGCATTTCTTTTTTGAGCACAACAAACCCGCCACCTTTAAATAACCTGTTTACAGTTTTCTGGGCGACTGGGTCATGCTTAAAGACTTTCTGCTCGGGCGCTTTCGCAAAGGTTAACCCGGATATTGAATTTTCGGGCGAATAATGTGTCTGATCCAACACTCTTGTCAGCTTCAAGTGACCAATTATGCAGCCCAATACCTTATCATCTCAAGGGATGGCCAGTTTTGTGGAAGGACAGTCATCCAACACCGCTAAACCAGAGGATAGCCAGCCCGAGGGTGTGGCCTACGCCCGTAACGTCGTTGCTGCTCACAGTCGTTTACCCGGACTCGCCCACCCGGGGCATGGCTGCGAACATAGCGTTACCGGGGAGCGACCCGCAGATGATGCAGATACACCGCCAGACACCGACTTAATCGCCCGGGTAATAACAGAAACAAAAGTTTTGTCAGCCCGGAATGAGCCATTACCCCATGGCGGTATTAAGGTTATCACCGCTGGCAATTATCGACCCGAGGCGCTCAGTAAACCAATTGGCAAGACTGTGGTCTGTGACGATTCTGACCTCCCTTGCGGGCACACTTACCAGCCATATGTCTGGCTATCCCCTTTTGCCCTTCGTCTGCTGACTCCCACTATTGGGCAGTATGCAGGTATTCAGCATTGGATCATTGATCAGCTGCGGATGTCAGAGGCTGAGGCCCGGCAAGACTTTCTGGCGCGGTTTGAACACCGTCTGGTTGATTATGGTTTTACCGGCCCTGACGGGCCAGAAAAAAATTACGGCGTATTTACCAGAGCGAAAGTACCAAAAGGAGAATTACTCGGGATCTATTCGGGTATCGGGTATGTACTCAACAAACCATCGTGGATTAAAAAAAATCACAATTGGAAACCGGAATATTTGCATCAGAAGTTTACTGACGATATGCCAGATTTCATGAGTTACTGCCGAACCATCATGGCCGGTCTCAGGGGTAAAGAGCAAACGCAACGCACGCTGTCGAAATACACTCAGGAAGGGGCGGTTAACGACCCCTTTAGTCTGGTCGCCATTTTGCCGGACAACGAGCGTTATACGCCTTTTCACTTTGTTAATTCCGCCAACAGGACCGAAGATGTCAATACTTCTGTGGAGTTTATCGCTATCACAACCGATTTTGGCACTTTTACGATCCCCGTCTCTATTGCCGTCAAGGGCATTGCGGCCGGACAGGAGTTATTGATGGATTACTACGTCGATCCTGATGCCCACCAACAATTGTGCCTGACGGGGACCGCAGCTGAGGAAAAAGCACGTTATAACAAGATTTTGCAAAGCCGTCTTGGCATAGTCAGAAAACTCAGTGATGATGTGCCCGGCAAAACGCCGATATCACCGTTTGTTGCCGCACCGGCTTATTATGTGTCGGAAGAAATCCGGAAACACAATCAGCGGTCAAGTCGCAAAAGAACATTACTCCCGCGACATTGACGTATTTCGCGGTTGAGGTCGTGGGTGTGCTGACCTAGGAGGCTGGACGAGACTTTTCCGGCAGGTGCAGTACCCGCAACCACCTGCCGCTTACTTACGTCAGTCGTTGTATTTCAGGCGGTAACTATCAGCAACTATTCTCCTATTACGTCCCCTGGCCACCTCACTGCCTCGTACTGCGAACACCGAATTCGGTAATCACCTCGTTGACGATAAGAATCATTTTCAGTTCAATGGTCGGTTATTAATTAGCACAATAGAACCAAATTAAATTCATCGCGCTTTCTTCCTCGGCATGCCAATATCTTCCTGAACAAGCAGTCGCAGCAGGCAACGCAGAAAGCGATATGAAAAGTGTTAAACGCCCAGCACCCAAAAGGCCGTTCATTGAAACTACTCTGGAAACTCCGGTTTATTCTGAAGGACTACTGGCAGCAATACCTGCTGGCCTTTATCTGTCTGCAGATTGTCTCTGCCCTGAACCTGTTGCCACCCTGGCTGATTGGCCATGTGATTGACAGTATCAAAGACAACAGCCTTACCAACCGGGAACTGGCCGGTTATGTTGCCGGGATACTGATTACGGGTATCGTCGTCTATGGCTTCCGATATATCTGGAGAGCCAAACTGTACGGTGCTTCCATTGAGCTGATCCGTCAGCAGCGCAGCCGGTTGTTTGCCCATTTCACCCGACTCTCTCCGGAGTTTTATCAGCACCATACCACCGGTGACCTGATGGCCCATGCCACCAATGACCTCAATGCGGTTGAGGAGAGCGTTGGGGTCGGGATCATGACCCTGGTGGACTCCCTGATCGCCGGCTTTACCGTTCTGTTCGCCATGATATTTCTCGTCAGTGGTCAACTGACCCTGCTGGCGATGCTGCCTTTCCCGGTACTGGTCTGGGCGACCAAGCGCTACGGTGTGGCATTGTACTCACGCTTTGGTCGCTCTCAGGCTGCTTTTTCCAGTCTGAACGAAGAAACCCGTGAATCCATCACCGGTATTCGTGCGGTCAAAGCACACCAGTTGACTGAACGGCAAACCCGGCGTTTTGAACAGCTGTCCATGGAGGCGGTGGCAGCGAACAGCAGCGTTGCCAGGGTCGATGCCCTGTTTGGCCCGAGTATCAGCCTGTTTTTTGGTCTCTCTTTTGTGCTGGCCCTGGTGGGTGGTGCCTGGCTGATCAGCCATGGACAGATGACGGTGGGCCTGTTAACCAGTTTCACCCTCTACCTGGGCCAGATGCTCGGCCCCATGCTGCAATTTGGCTGGCAGTTCAATGTCTTTCAGCGCGGCAGTGCCTCCTGGGGGCGTCTGGAAAAACTGCTGTCCCGCCAGCCGAAAGTGAGTAATGCACCGGATGCACGACAGGCTCCGAACGACACAAGTCTTTCGATCAACATCCGGTCATTTGGTTATGACTCCGTTGCTGACCAGAAGCCGGTACTGCGGGGTATCTCTGCGGAGATACCCGCAGGCGCATTTATCGGGATTACCGGTCGTACCGGCAGCGGGAAAAGTACCCTGCTCCGGCTGATCCTGCGTGAATTTGATCTGCCCGAGGGCTCCTCCATCCAAATGGGCAATATTCCGCTGCCACAGCTGAGCGTGGAATCCCTGCGGAAAAAACTGGCCTGGGTCCCCCAGGAGCCCATGCTGTTCTCCGGCACCATCACCGACAACATTCGCTTCTCCACACCGGACGCCAGCCAGCAAGCCGTCGAACGGGCCGCCAGACTGGCGGCTATCGATGACGAAATCATGGGCTTTAAGGATGGCTACAACACCCTGCTGGGTGAGAACGGCATCAACCTGTCCGGAGGCCAGAAACAACGTCTGGCACTGGCCAGGGCCCTGCTGGCTGACAGTGAAATATTGCTGCTGGACGATGCCTTCAGTGCCCTGGATATGAAAACCGAAGCCCGTATTCTGAAAAACCTGATGGCCATGAAAGGTAAAAAAACCATCATTCTGGTCACTCAGCGGCTACCCGAGCTGATTAAGGCAGACCATATTCTGGTACTGGATCTTGGTCGTATTATCGAGCAGGGCAACCATGAACAACTGCTCTCTAAAGCTAAAGAAGCCACCGGCCAGCCTGAACAGAATACGACTGAACACTGGTATGCAAAAATCTTCCGACAGCAGGCAAGAACCCTGCTGCACCCCGTGGAAGTGAAGCCCAATGCCGTGAACAAACGGTCCGATGTTGCCTGAGGAATAATGCAGTGATCGCCAACGACGAGAAAAAAACATCAGGCTACCGGGGACTGGCCAGGCTGGTTCGCTATGCCAAACCCTATCAATGGCCGTTTCTGGGTGCCTTTCTGATCCTGCTGCTGGCCACCAGCCTGGAAATGCTGGCACCGTGGCTGATGAAGATCATTCTGGATGAACATATCGCCCCCGGAGTGAGTGATTCCATGGGCCTTGCCATCATGGGTGCAGCCCTGTTTGGTACTTATCTGGGTTCGGCCATTCTACAATACATACAAAATGTGATGTTTCAGGAAAATGCCCTGAAGGTGGTGCACGACATTCGACGGATGCTATTTGCCCATGTGCTGAAGCTGCCCATGCACTATTTTGACAGCGAACCAACCGGCCGTCTGGTGTCCCGTATTACCAATGACTCGGAAGTGCTGCGCCAGATGTTTGTGGGCGTGATTCCGGCGATTCTGCAGGCCTTTTTCCGGGTGGTGGGTATCTTTATTGCCATGGCCCTGCTGGATATCCGACTGATGTTGATGACGGCGCTGCTGATTCCGGTCATGCTGCTGGCGATTCACCTCTACCAGAAAATCAGCCACCCCGTCATTCACGGAGTTCGCAGCCAGCTGGCCAACATCAATACCCGTGTCAACGAATCCCTCAATGGCATGCGTATTATCCAGGCCATGGGACAGGAAGTGCACCTGCAACAGCAGTTTGACCGGGACAATGAACAGTGGAGCCAGCTCAAGCAAAAGAATATCAATATCGACAGCCTGCTGTTGATGCCTTTCACGCATCTGCTCAATGGTATTGCCCTGGCCGTTGTGGTGGGCTGGTTTGGCTACCGGTCCGGGTTTTCTCTGGTCGAAGTGGGTACGCTCTACGCCTTTATCAATTACCTTGGGCGATTCTTTGAACCTTTCCGGCAGATCACCATGCAGATGAGCAGCCTGCAACAATCTCTGGTGGCCTCGGAAAGACTGTTCCAGGTATTGAACGAAAAGACAGAAGAGACTCACTATGGTCAGGGCAATCATCAGAGCCCGGAGATTCATAGCGGTAAACTGGCATTCAATAACGTAACACTGTCTTATGACTCGAAAAACCTGGCGCTGGATAATGTCAGCTTCACCGTCGAGCCGGGGCAGTTTGTCGCCATTGTGGGTCACAGTGGCAGTGGTAAAAGCTCGGTGATCAATCTGTTGATGCGCTTCTATCAACACCAGGAAGGCCAGATTCTGATCGATAACCAGCCTTTGTCCACCCTGCCGGAAGACACATTGCGTCAGGGTTTGGGTCTGGTATTCCAGGAGCCTTATATTTTCAGTGGCACGATGGCCGAAAATATCAGCCTGAACCATTGCCAGATCACCGATGAACACATTCAGGCAGCGGCCAGAAAAGTGCATGCGGCCCCGTTTATCCGGGGGCTGGAAGAAGGCTATGAACATAAACCCGGACCCGGAGGCAAAGCACTGTCCACCGGTGAAAGGCAGCTATTGTCGTTTGCCAGGACCATTGCCCAGAATCCGAAAATTCTGCTGCTGGATGAAGCCACCGCCAATATCGATGGTGAGACAGAGCACCATATTAAAGAGGCACTGATTACTCTGCGGGAAAACCGGACCACCATTGCCGTGGCTCACCGCCTGTCAACCATCCAGGATGCCGACCAGATTCTGGTGATGGATAAAGGCAAGATTGTTCAGCGTGGCACCCATGAACAGCTGCTGCAACAGGAAGGCCACTATCGCGATCTTTACCTGGCACAGCAAACTGAAGAGCAGCTGGGCACCACTGCGCAGTCAGGCCTGATGGTGACCGCAGCCAGCGCCTGATAACCCGGCCATAAACAGGCAGTCATCACGCCCTCAGCTTCCCGGAAACAGAAAGTCCCTTAATAGCGGCTTGAGGGTATTCTCAACCAGGAGGCTGACCGAGAATAGCGCCCGTCCAGGCACCACCGTAGCGAGGATGGCAGTTTTTCTATTTCTACACGAAAGTTTGAACTTTTCCGGTTTTTTCTAACCTAAGTACAAATGCACTATAAGGAATAGACTGACCTATGAATTCTTCAGCAGCCCAAACCGAACTGTGCCAGTATTTAGGGGATATGATCTCGGAAGAAAGAGCATATGAAGATGAATGTCCCATCTGCGCCGAACCCTACTATGGGCGTCAAGTATCTCCCGTCATCGTGACTGAATGTAAGCATCGCTATCATTTGGACTGTTTCGCTAAAGCTATGCGTGCAATACCTATAACCTCTCGCTCGTCGTGTCCGAATTGTCGGCAATTTCCGTTACCGGTGGTACGAGAATCGGGTGCCTTGCTTCATGAAGACTCCCCCTATTGCGCAGATCTGCCATTTGAAGCCTGCAGAACTGGAGACGTGGAGACGTTACAAGAATTGTTGACGCAGGATAAAACCATTGCCCAAAAGAAGTACAGTTCTGAAATTTTAGGAATGACTTATTATTTACTGCACATCGCTGCCAAAAAGGGGCATCTCGCCTGCGTGCAAACCCTGATTAATGCTGGGGCAGATGTCAACGCCGCCCTGCCTAATGGCGCTACCCCTTTGTACCTTGCTGCCCAAGAGAACAAGAACGACATCCTGCAAGCCCTGCTCAATGAAGGGGCGGATCCCAACTTCTCTCCGATTTCGGATGGTTCCACCCCTTTGCACGCCGCTGTCTGGAAGAACAACATAGCATGCTTGCAAACCCTGCTCAATAGCGGAGCTAATATCAACGCTGCCAGGACTTCAGGAGCCACCTCTTTGCACATGGCTGCCTACAATAACAGCGTAGACAGCTTGAAAACCCTGCTCAATGGCGGGGCTAATATCAAGGCTACCATGACTCCAGGATTGACCCCATTGAAACTCGCTGTCCTGCTGAACAATGAGCCCTGCCAGCAAGCCCTGATCACTGCCAAGGAGAAACTAAAGGCCGCTCAAAAAAAAGATGGGGAATATTTTAACATTACTAAAAAACTACGATAATCAGAATTATCCGGGTTTAACTACATCGTCAACGTCACTGCTTACCGGAGTAAGTCATACGCAACTCTTCTGTAGGGATTAACCAATTTGTCACAAACCTGTTTTTTGTCAGTGGCAGAGCCAGCCACCTGACAGCCCCTTGCGTAACAACACGACAGAAGTTTAACAGCCACTTTTTTGCGGGCAAAAAAAAAGCCCATCATCAAGAAGATGGGCTTTTTTGATATGGCGCGCTCGGGAGGATTCGAACCTCCGACCGCCTGGTTCGTAGCCAGGTACTCTATCCAGCTGAGCTACGAGCGCGCTGCGTCAACGAGGGCGAATCATACTGAAATTCCTGCCGGAGTCAACAATAATCGTTCAACTCACTGGCAGAAAGGCTGACCTAAGCAAACCAGCGTATATTCAGAGAAACATTCAACAGCCCTGAGCACACTGTCAAGGCTTTTTGTCATCGTAAAGGAAATCATGCAACTCTCTAAACTGATGGCGAAGATCGCTCAACATAGTTTTGGAATGATCTTCAGCACATGAATGCCCATTTCGTTTTATTTCATCGTAGGCAAATCCAGTGGTTACCAGGCCGAAAAATCCAAAATGAATACCCTCAGCAATCAGCATGGTTGGGTTTACAAGCACCGGCAAAGAGGCCACGACCCCAGCCGCACCAACGATTTGACCGGGAAGCCAGCCAAGATTAGCACCCCGGTGGAAATCTTTGATAACGTATTCCTTCAGGGGCTTTGTTGATTTCTCGCACAGGCCAAGCTTTGCTCCTGCCGCTCTGGCCAGCTTGACAGAGCCACCCCTTACGGCACCGACAGCAGCACCACCGACACCAAATATGACCTCAGTACCTATGCTTAAGGACTCAAATAAAACGTAGGGAACAGCTATAAACAACTTGCATACAACTCGACCAAAGCATTTTGCAGCTCTTACCGATGCCTCACGAGTGGAAGGGATAGGGTTTATTTTTTGATCAAGACTGACAGGAAAACTTGCAGCATCCATAATACGCTACCTCCATGAACTCATTAGTAATTGGATTACCAGTAAACAATTTGCCTTGCCATAAATCACTAACAGGTTAGTCAGATAAGATAACAGACAACAATGACGGCCCAGTGAGGTAAACCGCGTCATCATCGGCAATTCTTTACCCTCATCAATGTTGTTTTCCTGCTCCGAATAGCATCAATCTTCGGTTTAATTCTTCGCAGGCTCTACTATCCTGAACCTTCCTGTTATCAGGTTAACCGGAAGGTCTGTCTATGTATTGCATCGTCAAACACCTCAAAACCAGCGATGTCCATCAGGAAGTACAAAGTCCCATTGAGTTTTCGGCCAGTGGCTTTGGCCGGTTTATTGGCGCATTGTCGGGTGATTCACTGGCTAACCTGTTAAGTTATCTATCGATTCAAGATCTGGCTAACCTGGAGTTGTTGTCTCGCAGGGTACGTACCGTTTTGCATGATAAATGTGGCCTGTCGGTAAGCCAGCTCCACAAGTACTACCAGTACTTTTTATCCCTGCCAAAGGCAGAGCAGCATTTTTATCAGGCGATGGCCACCGGGAATCAGCAACTGCTGCACCACCTCAGGACGGTGCCCACCGTTTTCAGTCCCTGTTACCCTGTCCAGTGCAGACCAGAAGCGCTTTGTGCCTATTACACCAACCATTTCTGTCAGCAGGTGATTCATGCACCATCAGTCACTCTGAAAGCTTCAGGGCGTATGGAGTTCCTGCCGATTGTGTCGGCTTTTTTCCTGAACACCAACCACAACTGCCTGATCAATGAAGACAGCCGGGCCAGAGCCATGCATATCTGGGCTCCGGACAACAGTGGCAGCTGGCATCGGGAGTATTCGATGGATTACACGACGGGAATAAACATGCACAACCAGCCCGGGGGCAATATTCTGTTTCTCCCCTCTCGCCGGTCGTCCGGTCTGCCATCCGAGCCCGACCGCAGTGGTAGTGCTCACGAATACTTGCTGTCAGTTGTCAGGCGCAGTGATTCCGGTAACTGGTCCGAGGTTCAGCAAATGACAGGAGCCGATATTTATGACAGCTGGGCTCGCCGTCGTATAAATGAAATGATCGTATCCGACGATGGCAAGTCGCTGGTGTGCATTGACCGCAGATCGGGAGGGGCCATCCTGTGTTGCGGGACCGATGGCAACTGGCGGCATAATAATGCTTTTAGCTGGGGTGATAACCATGAAATTCGTTTTAGTCCTGATAGCCAATATCTTGCCCTGTTCGACGGTGCTGAGGTCTCTTTCATAACCCGGGGTGACGATGGGTTATGGTCATGTAGCAGCAAAATTGACTTTGGGCTGAGCTGCGATGCTGCTGCAGCCAGTCGGGCAGCGTTGGACAATGACCGACTGTTTGACAATATGGAGTTTGATATGGCATTCAGCCCGGATAGTCGCCATTTTGCCGCATGGTCTGATGACCTCGGGATATACGATGAGGCGATTCCGGGTGCAGAAAAAGAGTTTTATGTCAAAGTTGCCGGGCTTGACCATAACCAACGCTGGTCACACAAGGTGACCATTACCAAAACACACAGTGACCCACACCACTGCTTTTTGCTCAGCGTTGATTTTAGCCCTGATGGCAGACTGCTGGTTGTTGCCACTATCAATGGGTTCGACATCTGGAGCCTGGACGACGACAGCTGTTCGCCGGTTATGGAGGATCAGGCTTATATTGAGGGAGCCGGGCAAGTGCTGCGGGACCTGCCAGACATTAAGTTTTCCATGAACTCACGGCTGCTGTGTTTTATGATGGCAGCATCGTCGCTGAGCATAGACGACAATGAACTGAGAGCCAGTATCTGGTACCGTGGTGAGTCAGGACAGTGGGAGTGGGCACACGCACTGAATTCCAGCACCCTCCTGAAGGCCAGCCCCCGGGGCAATGCGCTGGTGTGCACAGGGGAGTCAGAGAGTACGGATATATATCAGTACAAAGATAGCGGCCAATGGTGGAAGCAACCTATTAAACTGTCTATTCTGGAGGCGCGCTTTAACCGGCAAGGCTGCCTGCTTGCCGCACGAACCGACGACGGCAGCCTGTTGCTTCTTGGGTTAAGCAGCGACGGAACCTGGCAGGAAAAAAACCGATGGCAGCCAGAAGGACAGATCAGAGATTTTGAGTTCAGCTCCTGCAGCCGCTCTTTACAAACCAGGGTATATCACAACGGAAAAGAGGTCCTCACTTTCTGGCAGATCACACCTGATTTGGGGGTTAACTGATGAATGCCAGGTGCTAAGTAGTTAACCAAATGAAATCGTATTTTCTGACTAAGTGGACAGTCACTCTGCGGCGTTACAACTACGGTCACATAGCTACGGCTATGCTCCCTACGTTGTGCCTTGCATAGTAACTGCCCACTTAGCCAGAAATATACGATTCCATTTGGCCAACTACTTATCATTTTTACTCTTAGAGAAATGATACCAGACAAGAGACGAATAGAAGTAAAGCTTGCAGCATCTATTTCTTGTTCACCCAAAGTCATTCTGCAAAGAATGGAGTTTCCGGCAAAAGCCAGGAGGGATATTGTAGTGAGTATGACTGCTTTCATTATTGAATTAAAATATTTAATGAGCTGGGTAAAAACATAACACTTGGGTTACGGGACGCCGAAGGCATCCCGGACGCAACGTCAGATACACAACAGGTGTTATGCAATTTTCCTCATGGCTTGCAGACCAGGAGACTGACAGACTTAAGGCTATTGAAACAGTTTTTCGGATTTTTACTGCCCGACTTCTGAACCAAACCTTAAGTCTTTGTAATAAAACTCTTTATCTTTTTGACCGATTTCTCGCAATACCCGGCAAGGATTCCCCACCGCAACAACATTTGCAGGAATATCTTTGGTTACAACGCTTCCGGCCCCGATGACTGAATTTTCACCAATGGTAACCCCCGGCAATACTACAGAGTTTGCACCAATCCAAACATTATTTTTGATGGTTACTGGTATATTAAATTGTCCTGCTTTTTTCCGCAGTCCCGGCTCAATCGGATGCCCTGCAGTGGCAATGGTAACATTAGGAGCAATCATGACATGATCACCAATATAAATATCAGTATCATCAACAAGCGTTAAATTGAAGTTTGCATAAACGTGCTTTCCAAGATGGGTATGCTTACCCCAGTTTGCTCTTAATGGTGGTTCGATGTAGCAGTTCTCCCCCATTTCAGCAAAAAAACTCGAAAGAATTTGCTCTCTCTTTTTGCTTTCAGAAGGCCGGGTATGATTATAATCATAAAGAGTTTCCAGACATTGCGCTTGCTCATCAACAAGAGCTTGATCATGTGAAAAATATATTTTACCGCTGTGCATTTTGCTCTTAATTTCATCGAGAGACATGTGAATACTTCTCCAACTCACTGTTTATAGAAAAACTGCTTTTCCCATCGAGAGCTTTCGTCTGATTTAACAATCAAAAGTCAAGCATCTAACAATTAATACTCACGATCAATATTTCAAGGCATCACTCGACGCTACTGTACCAGACGCTGGCATGGTTGAATAGACTCTGCTGGTACAACTATACGCGATAAACAAGGTGAGAAGTGACTGTGAGAATCCGATAAAAGATGCAATCGAAAAGTAAAATTTTCACGACTACATCACCAATCAAGTTAAACAGACTTATGAATATATTGTGAAGTATGGTAGAGGACAGGATTTGAAACTCTCTCTCTATCCTCAATAAAATCTCCTTCGTCATTGAGAAACATATCTGATTCATATAAATCATGCCATATATTATTCCCTCGCTGACATCCATCATACAATGATTGAAAATGAGTAGCTTCATCCATTGTAAGACCTTGAGCTGTTGCCACCATAACGGGAAGCAGACGATTGAATCTTGCTAAATGAGCCAGTTCAAGAGCATTACTGTTTGCCCATGTTATACGCTGACGTAGCAACTCACTGGTATAAAAAGGTAATAAATCCAAAGCCAGCTCTTCATTGTTTGTTTTAATCGCTAATACCAGGGGGGTATTTTTTCCAAACTGTCCTGACAGTTTTTTTTGATTTGGTGTAGTCAATAATTCATGACGTGTTTCTTTCAGAAAATTAAATATAGCTCTCGATAAATTTTTATCTCTGGCTGCAATTGCCGCAGTAAATGGTGTATTTACAAAAGGTGTCGTATCAAATTCAAGCAATGCAGATTCAACTCCTTCTCTTTTCAGAAGTAGTGCAATGAACCCTTGCCGCTCTTTTGAATTCAAATTTTTTTTTGCTTCAATTTTTGGAGTATTGGTAATATCAACAATAACCTTAAATAACACATTGGGCCTGAAAGCACCTCCTCTATAGGCAAAAGGATCACCTCCTCTTTGCAATAGTTTTAACGCTCTACCCCAGTCAACCTGACCCGCCGAAAGTACTTTAATAAGCGCTTTGGTTGTTGAACTTTTGTCACTTTCCAGACTTAAGGAGAGAGGTCTTCGCACTTTATCAGAAATAGGTATGTATGTAAGTTTCAGTGGATAAGGAGATACTCTTTTCATCACTCGAAAAGAGCGTTTACTTAATTTCCCAATATCTCCCTTGTGTATAGGGTTACTTTTATCAAAATACCAACTCCTATATGATAGATCGTTCACAGAAGATGGAATCATACCATTACCTCATAGAGAACAAGATTTCTTAACGTGAGTTTGCTAACATCCCGTTTTACTATTTTCTTAATGATGATATCTGTGCAGAACCTCAAGGATCACACTGCTTATCCAGGGATTGTCAGAATGGCTGAATTAATATTCTCATTATACGTCGGCTGCATAGTACCAATCTCGTACTCTTTGGGATTTTATCGGCAGTACGGTTAGACAACTCCAATTCGAAAAGATTCAACATTTCTTATTTGACTATAATCTTTCTGGTTTTACTTCATCATCATTTTTGAAGACAGTTTTTTTCCTGTTTTGGATGGTTAATTGCAGATACACACAACCATTTGGAACTAATTTCATCATGACTTGTCTTCTCTCAGCGAAGTAAAACTTTACCGACTCCTGGAACTTCTCATATGCAACCATTACAGACTATCTCCTCCAGCGCCATGCAGTGTGAAAAATACGAATCATCGGAAACTACAGATAAACATTCACTCACTAAACATTCACTGGACTTTTTAACAAATCAAGAAACATCAAGAATTGATCATGCTATTGTAGAGTTCAAGAAACCAAAATATCTCCATACATGTAACAATAATATTCTTGAGACCCTACAGAAACTACCTGATGAATTAACCAAAAAGCTAGTGGTAGTTATTGCAACTCACGAAGGTAATGGAATAATCACTTACTTTAAAAAAAGTTATAATCATCATGTTTTTATTATGGGTAAAACAGAAGATGGCTTAAGAATATTTGATCCACAGATTCCTCACTCTACATCTATAAAATCCAGTCAGTGGGTTAATGAAGTTTATGAAGAAGTACCCATTAAACACACTCTAACGAACAGTTGCACATTAAGATCATTACCTCAATTCAGGTTTGTTGATGGATTAACATACCTTGAGAATTATGAAGAGTCATTTGAATTTGACACTTTATATCCTGATTATGCAATATCAGAAAATAGCAGCATTCTAACATCTCAATTATGGAAAAAATCCTTTTCACTCAATTTGTATGAAGTAACCAAACTGTTTACAGGCGTTGATTCATACGAAGATGCAGTTCTAAATCATAGAGATAATGAAAGTCCGTTGAAACGTATAGAAGCTCAGCATATTGCATATTTGCGAGATATTTTTGTAAATAGTTAATGTAACTTCAGTGGCGCAACAGGTGTCTGCTGGAATTAATTGCTAGCTCACAAGCCAATGACAAGATAGTCGTTGAAAGAGCCATCAGTCCCTATCAGTGCTATGTCTTCTTTAAACGGCTTTATGGGTCTAAGCTTCGCTAGCAATACAATGCGCCTGGCTAACGAGGTTTAGTAATTTATTTTCAACCTTTAAGGAGGCAATATAGCTACTGTCAAAAACTCTGTAATTTAGACATTACGCCAGATGACTTACAATTTCCAAAACACCCGCTATCAACATTTGAACACCAATGACTGTCAAAATTAATCCCATTAATCGGGTAACAATATCAAGCCCACCTTTTCCAATCAGTGCCATTATCCTGGAGCTGAATATAAAGCAAAAGAAAGTTATCAGGCACAAAAGAGCAAAAATGGAAATGGTCATCAAAACTCTGATTAACTCACCAGATGCAGAATAATTCATAGCTGTTGCAATGGTTCCCGGCCCTGCAAGCAAAGGTACTGCTAAAGGTGAAACTGCAATATTTTCGAGATTACTTTTATGACTGGACTGTAAACTTGAAGCGCTCCCATTCAGCATGTGGTAACCAACAAGAAAAACAAGAATGCCTCCCGAAATTCTTAATGCTGGAAGAGTAATTCCGAAAACATGAAAAATACCTTTACCTAAAACGGAAAAAAGTAACACTATGCTGAAAGTTATTATGAGAGATTTTGCTGCAATTTTAAATCTCTCACTACTGTCACTGTTTCCTACCAAACCATTAAAAGCGGCTGTATTTGCTATTGGATTCATAATTGCAAAAAATCCTAAGAAAACAGACACTGCATGTGTATAAAAATCTTTGCCCATCATTTGCTCCAGCAATATTTCGGAGAAAAAGAACTGTGCTATTCAATCAGAAACACCATCAGGAATAATATAGACAAATATTATTATGTTACTGTTGAAATTGTCGGTTATGCGGTTAGTTCACGCTAAATTCATCGGTGCAGCAGGCGTCTGCTGAAATTTCTGGTCTAGAGACTGCCACCCTCTGGTCGTAGTTAGGGACTGACAGAAACTCGTTATCATGTCATTGGTCAGGTTCACTATGGTCTTGCGCTGTTCCCACCTTCATTAACTAAACTAATGCAATGTGGGATTCTCAGAGTTTGCAGAGAAAAGTTGACTCTAAACTCAAGTTTAAAATCAGTGATTTCAGATCATCAGGTTTTGTGAAAACACTTCTCGAACAAAACTGAAACAAGTTTGTAGAATAAAAGGAGAGATAGTCAAGGAGGTAGAGAAAGATAAATGGCGGTGAGGGAGGGATTCGAACCCTCGGTACGCGATTAACGTACACACACTTTCCAGGCGTGCTCCTTCAGCCACTCGGACACCTCACCATTTGCTCAAAACGTTTATCGCCCCGAACAGGTGGCGTACTTTATATCACCTTCTTCACAAAGGCAAAAAGAATATATACCTACCGACAAAAAAATTACCGAAAGCGATTCAGACCAAACATTTTGTCCGGATACAATAGCCTCTTTACTGAAACTCCAGAGCCAGCCCCACCGGCCTATGCCGTTGGAGCATCTGGTAATCACCACATTCTTATGGCTTGCAGGCCTGATATCCCTTTCCGGCTCAGTTGTAGGCACCCGCTGAGTAGGTCAACTCATAGCTGTGGCTGTAGATTTCCAGGATGTTGCCAAACGGGTCTTCCATGTAGATCATGCGGTATGGTTTTTCACCCGGGTAGTAGAACCGTGGTTTTGCCATACGCCGTTTTCCACCTGCAGCCACAATCTTTTCTGCCAGGCCTTCGACATCCGGATCCTGTACGCAGAAGTGGAAAATGCCGGTTTTCCAGTATTCGAAGTTATTTTCAGGGTTTTCCTGGTTTTTAAATTCGAAGATCTCAACACCGATCTTGTCACCTGTGGATAAGTGAGCAATGCGGAAGTGCTGCCATCCGGCACCAAATACATCGGTGCACATTTCACCAATTGCACTATCGTCTTCTACAATCGTGGTGGGCTCCATAATCAGGTACCAGCCCAGCACTTCGGTGTAAAACTTAACGGCCTTGTCCAAATCCGGAACAGAAATACCGATATGAGAAAAGGTTCTTGGGTATATTTTGTCTGTCATTGTCTTTTACCTCAACAGCAATGGCATCAGTTTAGACGCTAGCTCCGACAACAAAAAATTATCATTATGCACCCCGATGCCAGCCATCATATTTCCTCGGTGCTTAGATCAAACTATGCTCAATTCCGGCATCTTTCTGAGTTTCCGGTTTATTCTGAATGCGCTATTCCCGAACCAACTGTGATTCGGGAATGGCAGGAGATTGTTGAATGTAGTACCAACAGGCCACCAGCTGACTGAAATTTCAACTGCACCAACGTGGGGAGAAATACGCAATCTATGGAGTATCTTCTGACCGGAACTGCTGCTCATAGTCTGGCCAGGAATATTCAGGATTCTCCTGCTCCAGCCTCGCCAGTTCAGCTTCAAGAGATGGTAACTCTCCTCCAGGCGAAGGCATGTCAATGCCCAGTTCTGAAAGCTTGGACTCCAGCACAGAAAAGTCCGGCGTAGTCGGGAGTTCATCTTCATCTGCAACGGTACAGTCTTCAGTGGGAAGATCAGTCTGGTGCAGGCTGTCAGTGGCCTGAGCAAATTCCGGACCGGGCCTTGCCTCCAGTGAAGCCAGATCAGGTGAGCCAGGGTTCTGATGATGCACAGCAGGCTGTTCTGTATTGTCAGGAGTCCGAGCTGCATCGGTTTCAGCCTGTGGATAACGTTCCGCTTCATCTGAGACCGGGTTATCCACAACGGGCGGGGTTACCGGTTCTTCCTCGACGGCTTCTGGTGTGCCCGGCTGTGCAGTGGTGTCGGAGAAAGTGGAAGCCTCTGCGGTCTCAGGTGCAGACTCTTGCACAGAGGGCTCGGCCTCCTGAGGGGCAGTCATTTCATCAACCGGCGCATCGGCTGGCCGTGCCTCCGCCTCAAGTACCAATAACTCTTCTGCTTCCAGGGGCTCCAGGTCGGCTGTTTCCAGAGTTTTGGCAGGCAATTCTTTCTTGACCCGAACACCCAGAGCCAGAAACTGATCCGCCTGGGCAATCAAGTTTCCACGACCGTGCTTCAGTGTGCCCATGGCATCGTCGTAAGTGGTGCGGGCATTTCCCAGCTGGATATCCAGCTTCTCCATCTTCTCTACAAAAACACGAAGTTTGTCGTACACCTGGCGGCCTTTGTCAGCCAGCTTGCGGGTGTTGGCATTTTGCCGCTCAATGGTCCACAGATTGGCAACGGTGCGCAGGGTGGCCAGCAGGGTAGTAGGTGTGACAACCACGATGCGCTTCTCAAAGGCATCATTAAACAACTTCTGGTCATACTGGAATGCCGAAATAAATGCCGGCTCTACCGGCATGAACATAAAGACAAAATCAGGAGCCTTTATTTCCGGCAGGCTCGGGTAGTCTTTCTGGTTCAGGCTGTTGATATGGTTGCGGATGCTCTGGATATGGCGGGCCATGGCTGCATCACGGTCAGCATCGGTCTCAGCGTTGACATACGCCATGTAGTCCACCAGCGACACCTTGGAGTCGATAATCAGATGTTTGCCTTCAGGCAGGTGAACAATAAAGTCAGGCCGCTTGTTCTGGCCTTCTTCATCCCTGAAGTTGGGTTCCCGCTGGTATTCCTGCCCCTTGATCAGGCCACTGCTGTCAAGAATGGTCTCAACCTGCATTTCACCCCAGTTGCCCTGGAGTTTCTTGTCACCCTTTAGCGCCTTTGCCAGGTTCTCGGCATCGTCGGTCATCTTGCGGTTGAGCTGATGCATGGTTTCCAGCTGCTGTTTCAAAGCCGCCCGGCTGGCACTGTCTTCCCGATGAGCCTGTTCAACCTTGTTACGGAATTCACCCAGCTGCTCCCTGAACGGTGCCAGCAGTGAATGCAGCTGCTCATGGTGCTGATCAGAGAGCACTTTTCCCCTGGCTTCAAAGATTTCGTGGGCCAGGTGTTTGAACTCCTGCTTGAGGGCTTCCTTGTTTTCCTGAAGCTGCATCAGGGCTTTCTGGTTCTGAGCCTGTTGTTCTTCAAGGCGGGTTTCCAGCTCCTTTACCCGCTGCTCAGCCTGGCTCCGGCCAGAGCGCTCAGCAGCCAGCTCTTTGACCCGATCCTGAAGATCCCTGTTTTTTTCTGCTTCACGCTTGCGCTCTGAAATCAGCATGGCCTCCAGCCTCCCGACCTTCACCTGATGCTGATGGGCCAGCTCGTTAAGACGTGACGTCTCCTGATGCAGAAGGGCTTTGCCAGCGTCCAGCTGTTCTTGCATGACCACACTCTGTTCCGTCAGCTCGTCCTGCAGATCGGCTTTCTGGTCTGTCAGCTGGGCAATCTGCAGATGCTGGGCATCCACCTCCCGTTCCATTTGCAATCGAAGGCTGTGCTGGGTCTGTCGGCAGACGAACCACGCCATTGCAAACGACAGCAGTGAAGCTAGAGCAACTACGACGAGGGCAGTAAGCGTCATGAAACATTCTCTCTGGAATTACACTGAATGACTTTTTGACAGGTTCGTCGAGATAAAAGTTCAGGTCAATAGCAAAAAATCTTGCTAAAGACCTGACTTGCAGCATTTATAGCTGAAAAAATGGCTGTAAGAGCCGTGGAACCAGACCTTTGAAGCGGAGAGGGCCGTCCGTTGCAATAAGGCAGATACAGCCTTCGTGGGTATCAGCAACCGGCTGATGGGTGATATCCGGGTCCACATCCGCCACATCGCCCACAGAAAACCGACCCAGTTCATCGCTGTAGGACCCCTTTAGGACCAGGGTAAGTTCAGAACCACTGTGGCCGTGGGACGGCATAAAGGTGCCCGGGGAAATTTTCAGCAGTCGCAGTTTGCCCTGAGAGGCTGGCAGAATAAACTGCTTCATGCCCGGAGCCATGGTACGCCAGTGGAGATCACTGAACCATTGGCCAATCATTGGGCGCAGAGGAGCCGGAATATCGCCGTCAGGTTGATCGTCTGGAATTGTCCGTGTCTCGGAATATGCCTCGTCGATCGGTTCGTCCAACATGGCCAGCATCGAATCCCGGGAGCTTTTGGATATGGATTCCACCGGTTCCTGCTCCATCAGCCCAAGGCCGATCAGCTCAGCGTCCGCAACCTTGTCGTGACAGTGGTCACAAACCGCCAGATGACAGGCAACGACCATGGACAGTGCGTCCGGCAGGCTGCAGGCACCGTAGCTGAGCAGGGTGCTGTCATCGGGGTGGTGATTGCAGTTCATGACCCACCTCCAATGCGAACCCGTAATTTATCAAATGCGAGCCTGAGGCCAGACTTGACACTGCCAATGGGCATGTCCATATCTTCGGCGATTTCTCGATGGGATTTTCCTTCGTAATACACTTTATAAACCAATTGAGCCTGTTGCTGAGGCAGGGCACCCAGGGCATCTTTTAATCGCCCTGAATCACAGGCCGCCATGCTGGGTGTGTAACCTGCCTCGGGATAACTGTTCAGCGGGGAGAGCATGTCAGGCTTCTCTTTACGAAGCCGATCAATCCATAGATTTCTGGCAATACGAAAAATCCATGTGGACGCTGTTGCTTTTGCCGGATCATAGCTGGAAGTCTTGCGCCATACCGATAACAGGGTTTCCTGAACCAGCTCTTCAGCCAGTTCTTCATTAGCTCCTTTTCTGACCAGAAAGCTTTTCAGCCGCGGGGCGAAGTAGTCGTAAATCTGCATAAACAGCTGTTTATCACGACTTTTCGCCAGATCAACAAGAACGTGCCTGAAGTCCTGCTTTTGTGCTACCTGATCAGGTTTGAATTCCATAGAGGTTTCAACAAGCCGAAGATGTGCCATAATTCTTTAAATTTCTTATACATAAGTGGTTATACGTAAAAAGTGCTAACAAGGATCTTTTACGATGAATACAGCCACTGTCCTGCATAATACCTCTATTAAACGTCCTGCGTAGCATTTCCTCAACAGAAAATAGCGGTTCTCTGGGTATCTGCTTCATTAATGCTTGACGTTTATATCTCCACTCGTTTGGGAGATACCCAAGTTTGGTAACAGCTTAGTTGCGGGAAAAATATTGAACAAAAAGCGAAGAGATACATTCAACTCACCGGGGTCCGTGGATCGAATGGGGGAATTTCTCTCTACCTTATCTGAGAGGTAGAGAGAGGTTGATTGAACAGCCAAGTTCACTCAAATCCAGGAGGCTGACCGAGAATAGGATGCCCTACACGACAACTGCTCCTGCACCCATGCATCAGACGTACTATAGCAACTGCGGGAGACGCAGGTTTTCAGACTCAGGTTTATTACTCACCACCCAGTCAATCAAACTACTCTGGCTATTTACCTCTGGTAAGTCTGTGACCGTTTTCACCCATAAGATACCCACCTCTCTTGCAAATATCTCGCTGGTCAATACCCGTGAAGAAATGCCATGAGTGCTCTTTGTATGAAGGGCCAGCGGATTTATTCCACTGGAGCCCAAAGACTCTGAATCTGATACGACGTCAGAATCCAGGGCACCACCATCAGGCACCACACCATCGGTAACATCTGGCACCTGAAAACCAAAATGACGCTGTGTTGTGTACTGCTGCAACTCATTCAGCACGGTTTGCGGCTGCTTCCTCAAATCAATCCCAAAGGGGATACCAAAACCGGCTTCTGCGGATGTCGCTTCTTCAGTGCTCGCACCCAGAGCTTTGAGCACTGGTGCGACCAGGGTAAAACCAATATCTTCCAGGTTGCTATGGCTATCCCCTCCTGAACCATGGGCAAAACTGACTGTATTTTGTCTGTCCAGATTTTCATTTAAAGACCAGCGTGCCTCATAAAAGGGATTCCCTTGCTTTAAGCCCTCAGGCATCCGAAGATTTGCCCCAAGAGGACTGTAGTATCGTGCAAGAGAGCTACGCAGGTAAATTTGACGATGGTCATTAGGCAAGATGCTATCAAGTCTCACCTGAAAGCTGGCGCCGTTAAAATCGCTCTGGTCAGGAGCAAAAGCGTACACCTGCACAAGCTTGATCTTTGTCGGCTGGTGATTGCCGCAATTATATGCTTCCATCATTCTTTCCTGGACATCGAAAGGCAGAGATTCAAAAGGAATATCTGTACTGGTGACAAGGGATTTGATCTTCTCAGACGAAGGCTTGATGCCCACACTGGCAATAGAGTAACTGTTATGAGATATGATCGTGTTGGTGAAGTTCAACGCATTGGCAAATGACGCCAGGCTATCGCCATTGGCACGAACAGGTCTGGTCATCACAGGCCCTGCATGCAGAAGAGTACTTTGCCTGACCGGAGTATGTGCAACTGGTGGCTGGAGGACGTTTTGGCTGCTCGGCACGGCCGGAATGGCAGAATGTGATGAAGCAAATTGGCCTAACAGTGCGGACATATTGGCTGTCGCCGCCGCAAACCCCGCGTTTGAAACGGCTCCCTTCTTGCCAAATTCATCCATCTCTTTTTTAAACGCAGCGACCCCTTTTTGCAGCAAAACCTCCGGTTGAGGCTCAGCTGGAGTCACCTGCCCCTGGCCCCCACCTGATTCAATGAGACTTAACTGTTTATTCAAGTGGCCAAGTCTGGTTGACAACTCTGTCCGTAAAGGTCTGAGTGCATCATCAGTGAGCCTGCCAATCATCTGTGTTGCTTTTTCCAGATTACTTCTCGCCTTGGTAATAAGATCATCTTTAGCAGAGGAATTCGGGTTGCTGGTTAAAGCTTCAATTGGTGCTTCTGCAACATCCAGCACTTTACTGATGTTATCTACTTCGGTGTGATCCTGATTACCACTTACAGTCTGAGCGCTGGCAGCAGTGGGTTGACCGCTGCTTGCCCCTCCTCCCTGAAGCTTATCCAGTCTGCTGAGCAAAGACGAACACATACTTTGCAATCGTTCACGTTCATCACGAAGATCCCTCCCAGTCAACTCTTGAATTATTTTTTCACTGATCTGATGCAGATTCGCCTGAACTTCATCCATGTGAGTTTGATTAAGAGGAATTCCATTAACGGCTTCACGATTTTTTTCTTGACCGCTTAACCGGACTTCAGCCTCGCTAATTAATTGATCAATGTGCGCAATCACCTTCTCAGCATCCCCCCGGGCAGAAGATTGCATTTGTGCAGCGGCTGCGGAGCCTTCAAACTTACTCAACCTCTCCTTCAAATTACTCAGCCTGACAAAACAATGATCCGCACCCTCTTCCAGAGAGAGTGACTCGGCATTCACCAATGCTGCTCTGGCCTGTTCAACCTGATGCAACTTAGTACCACCGCTAAAATCACATTCCATCACTTTTATGATATTTTCAGCTTTCTCAAGCTCAGTGATTAAATGATTTTGTTGGACGTTTTTCTGAATTTCAGAAAAACTTTGTTTTAGAATACTGGACTCCTTGATCAATTGATTTCGCAGCTCTCCAGAAGGAATCTTTCTGACAATTGCATCAAGGGCATCACGTTTGGCAGAAAAAGAACTAACTTCCGCTGGTAATTGTTGATACTGAAAACCCTTAAGGTCACTTTTCAGGCCTTCCAGGATTTCAAAAGCAGTAACCACTGAAAACCACTGACTGATACTGATATTTAACTCGCTCAATCGCTCCTTGAGTTCTTCCTTATGGGGCCCGGACTCTGGAGAACTGAGCTTGCCAATCTGATCATCCAACGCTTTAACTTTCCGTTCCAGAGCCTTTATTTCAGTTTTGTTGTCTATTTTTGGCTCACTCTGAGCCAACGTCTGTTTCAGCCCATCTATCTGACCATGGAACTCAATCACCCTGGCCCCCTCTTGCATGGCTAACTGTTGTTGCTGGAGGCCATCAAGATCGGCTTTAGCTTGAATATATTGTTCCTGTAGATTCACCGGCAAGTTAAAACCAAGTCTCATTATGTCCATTTGAACCAAACTTAATTGATGCTGGAAATGTGGACTTTGAAAATCCTGCGTTACTCCCTGCTGTAAATGAGCAATTTGAGTGTTCAATTCCGCTAACTTAATTTCAGCTTGAACTACATCGTAGTTCGGTGGCGCCGAGGGTGTCATTGTCGGAGCATTCCCCGAAGGTAATAATGGTTGCCCCTCCATGGTAAATGCCGGGTTTTCAGCAGGTGGCAAGCCTGGCTCGTTTACCCCCTGACTCTCTTGCCCAAGGCTACCAATGGCAGAGCGAGCGGCATCCAGTTTCTGTTGACATTTGTTCATTTCACCAGCAAAGAAATTCATGTCAACAAAATAGGGCTTGTGGGGTTTCCCATTCACTCTTACATCTGTGCCATTCAAAAGATCACATAAACCTTTCGCGACCTCCAAATTATCGCCACTCCCCCCCTGATCAATCGCTTTCTCGCTTTCTTCTTTAACTTTTAGAAAAACATTCATTATGGCACTGGTCTTACGATCCTTTAATTGTGCACGGCGATCACAGTCTACGGGCAATCCATACGCCTTAAGGTCTGTGACAAGATTATCCCTTTTCCAGAGTTTGTCATGAACTCTTGCAGCCTGAGCACAAGTATCCTCTGCGAGCTGCTTCATTCCCCCTTGCGTCATTTCCTTGAAGAAATTACTTAAAACATATTTATTGACATTTTTGCCATTAAAAACAACAGTTGTCGCATTTATACCCCCACCCTCGTTAAAGCCTGGTGCTTTATTGAAACCTGGTACCTCTGGAGGCTGTGTCGGAAATACCGGACTCCGGGTAGGAAATTGCGGTGTATTCATGAAAAATGCTCCTGGTTGAAAGTTTTTCTGACAAGTTTGATTCTTCGGTCAAAGAAAAGTTCAACTATTTACTTAGATAGCTTTTTCATTTTAATTTTTTTTCATAGCAGGACTTTTGATTGAAGAGGCAAGCCATGTTTTATTGCAAACTCACTCATTGATTCATTTAAATGAAACCTGAAGACCAAAAATCACAATCACTTTTAACTTTACACAATTAAGGTTTGAATTTGGTACGAAAGGCTAAGAATAAAGCTGAATAATAAAACGCTTAGTTTTTGAATAAGTTTGAATCCTCAGTCAGGTGCCTGTGTGCTTCAGAGATTTTTTTAAAGAACTGATTGCTCTCTACGTTCCCGGAATTTTTATCCGGGTGATGCTTTAATGCCAGTTTTCGATAGGCTTTTTTTACATCATTCAGGCTGGCATCTTTCGTCAATCCCAGGGTTTCCAGTGCCTCTTCATTACGCTGTTCCATCTCATTTGCCGGTACCTGCGGTCTGGCATCTTTTGGCCGAATTTCCTGGACAGATTGGCGCAGTTCATCCACATTCCCGGTGGACAGTTCTATTAAGTTATCCGCCACGGCTTGCGCCTCTGCCGGGGCAAAGCCTTTTTTCTCAATCTCCTGAATCATCCAGGGACGCAGTTCGTTTTTGATGTATTCGGGGCTTGCCACTGCGCTACCACGGACATCAGGAGCAGCAACAACCCACCGCTGAAAATCCGTCAGATTAGTGCCTGCCATGCTCAGAGCATCGGTAATGGCCTGGCGGGCATGATCAGGGTCATAGCCTTTGGCGGTAAATTGCCCCATTGCCCACTGATAATTTTTCTGCTGTTCTTGCCTGAAGGCGGCCTGTGGGCTCAATGGTGTGCTGTTTACCATGACTTCCACTGCTCGATAATCAGAGCCACACCGGGATAACACCGTATCGGCCATTGTTTTGGCAACATGGGGGGCATACCCTTTGCCTTGAAATTGCTTGGCACTCCAGTCAAACCATTGCCCACGAAGAGGGTCTTTGGCTACCGGCTGGTCAACCTTGCTACTGTTGTTGACTGGCTGTTGCTGAGGTTGATTGCCTCGTAACCCCGGAACCTGACGAGGCCGTTCCGAAGATTTGGTGATTCTCCTCGAATGCAAAGGTCTGGTTGTGGCTCTCATTTTCTCCGTGGTTTCATGCCCCAATACCCTCATAAACCCCGTGGTTTCATGCCCCAACTCCCTCATAAACCCCGTGCTTTCATGCCCCAACGCCCTCATAAACCCAGTGCTTTCATGCCCCAAATCCCTCGCAAATGTACGAGCCATGTGACAGTAAGCCCTTTTAAATTTTTGAATTTTTCGTCCAGATCTGGTTTTGCCCGTAGGCACCTGAGCAGGTTGTGTATTATCTTCTACAGGGTATTTATTATGTCCGTTTATGCCCCCAACACCATTCATTGATCGCTCCCTTTCCCGATGATCAGAACATGAAGTTTGCTTTTCAGGCAATTCCTCAAGCTTTATTCAGCCCGAAATCAAGAAAATATTTATGATTTCATTTGGTGATTTACTTAGTCAGGTTATCGGGGTAATTGATGTTAGTCTTAACTCCCTGCGGGCAGTAATAACTGCGGGAAATATTCTTCTTGAGAATTCTATACCGGGGCTCTCCAGTCCGAGCCCTTATAGTTTATGAGCATTTTTGTCATGCTCCACTTGCCTGATTGCGCCCATGCTCCTTTATTTACAGTGGCTGAAACATTATTGATTGATTTTCCATATAAATGGGTGAACCATTACGACACTCTGTTCGTAAATTTTCTGCATGGTACCTTACTGCTCTGATGAAAGGTTTTTGTAGATAAGAATTACTTATTGGCACTCAAACCTTTTTATAGCGAATAAAATCAACAGGGAGTCTCATTTGTGTCCACAAAAGGAATGAACATAGCTGTCGTCGGTTCCGGTATTAGCGGACTCTCCTGCGCCTGGCTACTTTCCAAACAACATAACGTTACCTTATTTGAAAAGGATGATCGCTTCGGCGGCCACAGCCATACTGTGTCTGTGGGCGATGAGAAGCCCATTCCCGTCGATACCGGCTTTATTGTTTTTAATGAGAAAACCTATCCAAACCTGATCGCTTTTTTCAAGCACCTGAAGGTGCCTTTTGTCCCTACGGATATGTCTTTTGCCGTTTCTCTGAACAACGGCTCTACTGAGTACGCTGGTACTGATCTTTCCGGACTATTTGCCCAGAAGAGCAACCTGCTTCGTCCGGGCTTCTGGCTAATGCTGGCTGATATTCTGCGTTTCTATCGCAACAGCGAAAAATGGATGGGCAGCCTTGAGCATGAACAGGGTATAGATGCCTCCCTGACCCTTGGCCAGCTACTGCATCGTGAGCGCTTCAGTCAACGGTTTATTCATGACCACCTGATTCCCATGGGCGCTGCTATCTGGTCAACACCTGCGGACAAAATGCTGGACTACCCGGCTTTGGCTTTTCTGCGCTTTTGCTCAAATCATGGTCTGCTGCAACTATCGGATCGCCCTCAGTGGCAAACCGTGAAAGGAGGCAGTCGGGAGTATGTTCAGCGGATTATTGATGAGCTGAGTACATCGGCGCTCACTAATCGCTGTATCCGCAAAATAAAACGGTTTCCTGACCGGGTTCAATTGACCGATTTCCAGGGTAAAGACTGGCATTTTGACCATGTTGTCATGGCCTGCCATGCTGACACCACGCTCAGCCTGCTTTCTGAGCCAGACGAGTTTGAACAGCATTTGCTGGGCGCTTTTACGTTTCAACGCAACAAGGCTCTGCTGCACAGCGATGAACGACTGATGCCTGACAACAAAAAGGCCTGGGCCAGCTGGAACTATCTGGGTTCACATACATCAGACCCCGGCAATGAGCAGGGCCCAGCGGTTACCTACTGGATGAATAATCTGCAGCATCTTGACGGTCCGCCACTGTTTGTCACGCTGAATCCCCAGCAGGAGCCGGCCACCGATCTGATTCATGGTTGCTACCTGTACGACCACCCTGTGTTTGATCGCGCCGCGATCGAAGCCCAGGAGAAAATCTGGAAGCTCCAGGGCAGAAACCGCACCTGGTATTGTGGTGCATGGATGGGCTATGGTTTCCATGAAGATGGACTTCAGTCTGGCCTGGCTGTCGCAGAGAGCCTTGGAGGCATTCGCCGCCCCTGGCAGGTCAAAGGGGAAAATGACCGGCTCCATCGTCCGGATCTGTTTGGCCGCAGCTTTTTTGACCCGGGTGTTGCCAGCACGCAACTTGAATCCTCTGAGCCTCGGCAGCAGGAATCTTGAGAATGGAGTCTTCCTCAGGTTCTTCTATTTATGTTGGCGAGCTGATGCACCACCGGTTCAAACCGAAGAAACATCGGTTTTCTTATCAGGTGGCTTCCTGGTTGCTGGATCTGGATACCATTGAGGCGCTGGATCAGCAGCTCTCCCTGTTTTCCCTTAACCGGTTTAATGTTGTGTCTTTTTACCCCCGTGATCATGGTGATGGTTCAGAGACACCGTTGCGGGAACAGATCAATCGGTTGCTTCACGACTATAATATTGAGACACCGGATAACGTCAGCTTACTTTGTTATCCACGGATGTTTGGCTATACCTTCAACCCACTGGCGGTGTACTTTTGCTATCGGGATCAACAGCTGACCGCCATCGTCTATGAAGTCAGCAATACCTTTGGCGAAAGGCACTCCTATGTGGCGGCCGTCGAGTCTGGAGAGCAGCCTGAAAAGCCATCGGACGATCAACGACTGATAGAGCATAGCAGGCAGATTGTTCAACCAACCATTCAACAACAGGCCGATAAAGCTCTGCATGTTTCCCCTTTCTTTCCCATGGACTGCTATTACCATTTCCGGATCCAGCCCCCCAAAGAGAAGGTTACTCTCGCCATTAACCTGAACGATGCCAGCGGCAAGCTGTTCACTGCCGTGTTCAAAGGGCTGCGCAAAACCATCACCGATCGTTTTATCGTAAAACAGACCATGCTGCTGCCACTGCAAACCGTGAAAGTCATGGTGGCCATCCATTGGGAAGCCTTGCGGCTCTGGCTAAAGGGCATATCGATTTACTCACACTCGCCGAGACATTTTTTTTTCAGCCATACCCGTGCAGAAACGCCAAAAGCAAAAGAAAAAAATTTTGCGCCCTACGCCGCGATGAACGGTGAGAAAGCAAAATATTTTTCACAAAACAATACAGCGAACAGGGGGAAGAAACCATGAACTCAACCAGCTCCACGGAGATCACCAGCAAACCCTGGTTCCCTGCGCTGAGAAATGTACTCTCCTGGCTGGAAAAAAGATTGGTCAAGGCGGGGGTGAGCAGAATTGAGCTGCGCATTGATGGCAACGAAAATGTGATGGTGGGGCAGTTCCGGTCAGGCACTCCCATCCCCTGTCTGCATATCCATAATCCGGTGGGGTTAATCCAGCAAGGCAGCCAGGGGTTACTGGGCTGGTCAGAGTCGTTTATTAATGGCGACTGGAGCACTCCGGACCTGAAAGCGCTGACCGACTGGGCCATGGCCAATGAAGACAATCTGCTGGAGGTGATGACAGCCAACTGGTTCAGCAATCTGTTTAACCGGGTGTTGCACAAAATACGCCGCAACAGTCGCTCCGGCAGCCGTCGCAATATTGCCGCGCATTATGACCTGGGCAACGACTTTTACCAGCTATGGCTTGACCCGACCATGACCTATTCAAGTGCCCTCTATTTTGATGAGCATGAGGACCTGGAAACCGCACAGGGCAATAAGTACAACACCATTGTCGACTGGCTTGAGCTTCGTCCGGGGCATTCCGTGCTTGAGATAGGCTGTGGCTGGGGCGGCTTTGCCCGGGCACTGAATCAACGGCACCAGGGCGCATACAAAGGGATAACACTGTCGCAGGAACAGCTGGCCTATGCACAACAGATGTCGGACAACCAGTCCCATCAGTTCAGTCTCACGGATTACCGGGATCTCCATGAGCAGTATGACCGTATCGTTTCCATCGAAATGATTGAGGCCGTGGGTGAAGAGCACTGGCCGGTCTATTTTGAAAAACTGTACCGCAGCCTGAAACCCGGAGGTTCCGCCGTTATCCAGGCCATTCTGATTGACGACGCCCGTTTCGAGGAGTATCGCCGCGGTGTTGACTTTATTCAGCGCTACATCTTCCCGGGCGGCATGTTGCCCAGTGACAGGGTAATGAAAGATCAGGCCAAAAAGGCCGGTTTGGCCATAACCAATACCCTCTCTTTCGGTCTCGACTATGCAAGAACGCTGGATGAATGGAAACGGCTTTTTCTTTCGGCCTGGCCTGCCATTGAACAGCTCGGATTTGATCAGCGCTTTAAACGCCTGTGGCAGTTTTACCTGGATTACTGCACGACCGGTTTCCAATTCAGGAGTATTGATGTTTGCCTCTACAAACTCACCAAACCTGTGTCAGGGGAGGGCGCATCATGCGAGTCGCGTTAACAACAATAAAAGATTGGACGTCGGGACGAGCCTGGCTCCTGACCCTACTGTTTATGCTGACGGGGTGCTCAGCCATGAATATTGAAGATTATGCAGCTAGTGAACCAAGTCTGAAAATTGAACACTACTTTGCCGGGGAAACCGTCGCCTGGGGCATGTTTCAGGACCGGTTCGGCAATGTTCAACAGCGGTTCAAGGTGTTGATGACCGGAGAAGTCAAAGACGGTGTACTGACTCTGGATGAACGCTTCATCTATTCCGATGGTAACGAGTCAACCCGTATCTGGAAGGTCAACATTATGGGTTACGGACAGTACCTGGGCACCGCCGGAGATATCGTTGGCCAGGCCATTGGCCGCAGTGCCGGCAATGCCTTTAACTTCAAATACCAGATGCGACTGCCCATCCGTGGCCGGGAGTGGGTGGTGACCTTTGATGACTGGATGTTCCTGCAGGAAGATGGCGTACTACTGAATGTGGCCACCATGAGCAAATGGGGGATCAAGCTGGGTACTCTAACGGTCGCCTTTGAAAAAACCGGGCCAGAAGAAGAACCATAAAGGCAGCAGATATGAACTCTACTCAGGATACAGCACCTTTTAATGCTCCGGTGGTCTGGATCACCGGAGCCAGCCAGGGCATTGGCGAAGCCGTTGCCATTGCCCTGGCCCGGGAAGGAGTGACCGTAGCGGCCAGTGCCCGAAATGAGGAACGGCTGGCAGCACTGGCCAGGCAATCAGATGCACTGCCAGGCAGGATCGTTCCCTATCCGCTGGATGTGACTGATCAAACAGCCGTGCATGAGACGGTCAACAAAATCATTGCCAATCATGGTGCCATTGACCAGGCGATTTTAAATGCCGGCACCTATATCGCTTCGCCCGCAGCGGAGTTTACCAGCAATGTGGTGCGCCAACAGATGGAACTGAATCTGATGGGTGTCTGCCACTGCCTTGAGCTACTGATCGCTGCCATGAAAAAACAGGGTAAAGGGGTGATTGCCATTAATGCGTCGCTGGCAGGCTATCGAGGCCTGCCCAAAGCGGCGGGCTATGGTGCCAGCAAGGCGGCGTTAATCAATATGGCGGAATCCCTGAACTCGGAGCTCTGGCGAGAGGGTATTGATATCAAAGTGATCAACCCGGGTTTTGTCAAAACACCATTGACCAGCAAGAACCGGTTCCCCATGCCTTTTCTGATGGAGGTGGATAAGGCCGCAGAGGTCATCGTCCAGGGGATGAAGGGCCGGCAGTTCGAGATTCGCTTCCCGCGCATTTTTGCCGCCATCCTGGGGCTTCTGCGTCATCTTCCTTACCCGCTGTATTTCTGGTTGGTCCGTAAGACCGGATAAGCACCAATTCATTCAATCGCTGGACAGCCTTTGGCAAACCCCATAGACTCCGCCGGTGTTGGTTGGGGTGTTCTGCCAGTGATGGCAGAACTGAGATACACCCATTGAACCTGAACCAGATAATGCTGGCGTAGGAAACCGACGGGCCTGAGAGCTGCTAAAACCCTGATGTACTGACCATCGTGCATGCCTGTTAATCAATGCATTTTATTGCCTCGACAGGAACCGCAACACCCCGCCCGTTGTTCCCGCCAGTCCTAATGATATGGAGTTTCTCTTGTGGAGCGGCGCGAGCTTATGTCTTCTACACCCATCGCATTGACCATTGCCGGTTCTGACAGTGGTGGTGGTGCCGGCATTCAGGCAGACCTGAAAACCTTCTCGGCCCTTGGTGCCTATGGCTGCAGTGTGATCACTGCGTTGACCGCCCAGAACACGGTGGGTGTTCAGGGTATTTTTGATGTCTCACCCGCCTTTGTCCGGGAGCAGCTGGACTCGGTCTTTTCCGACCTGAACATTTCTGCCGCCAAGGTGGGCATGCTGAGCCAGCCTGAAGTGATTGATGCGGTTGCCCGCGCGGTCAGTGATTACCAGCCGAAATACCTGGTGGTTGACCCGGTGATGGTGGCCACCAGCGGTGATGTTTTGCTTCAGGAAGCTGCCATCGATAACCTGCGTCGCAAACTGATTCCCAAAGCCACCCTGATTACCCCCAACCTGCCGGAAGCGGCGGTGCTGCTGAACTGCCCCCGACCTGAGTCACTGGCAGACATGGTCGCTATGATTGACCCGTTGATGGCGCTGGGAGCCAGTGCAGTATTGCTCAAAGGCGGCCACCTTGCCTCAGACCGGGGCAATAACCAGGCCGTTGATCTGTTCCATGACGGTAACACCCTGCACCAACTTGAGTCTCCATGGATTGAAACCCGAAATACCCACGGCACAGGCTGTACACTGTCGTCTGCTGTCACCGCGTTGCTGGCCAGGGATTACCCTTTGATCGACGCCGTGCGCTCTGCCAAGGAGTACATTGCCGGTGCCATTGGCCATGCCGACCAACTGAACATCGGTTCTGGCCATGGCCCGGTCCATCACTTTTACCGAACCTGGTCATAGAGAATACCGCAACGCATGTTTGATGTGATTATTCGCCGGGCCAGCCTGAGATTTGGCAACCACTGTGTTTTTACCGACCTCAACCTGACCCTTAAAGGCGGCCAGTGGACCTGCCTTCTGGGCGGCAGCGGGGTGGGTAAAACCAGTCTGCTGCGTCTGATTGCCGGTCTGCCTGCGGGCGAGACAACGGGAGAAGTGGTTTGTCAGGATGGCTTTTCGGTTCATCACCGAATCGCCTGGATGGCGCAGCAGGACCTGCTGCTGCCCTGGTTTTCGGTACTGGACAATATCACCCTGGGGCAGCGCCTGCGTCGCAATCTGACCGATGTGTTCACCCGTCGTCCGCTCTTATCAGCCGAGGTTCAGGACCAGGCCATGTCCATTCTGGAAAAGGTAGGACTGAACGCAAAAGCCGACGTTCTGCCCCAGCACTTGTCCGGCGGTCAGCGCCAGCGGGTAGCACTGGCCAGGACGCTGATGGAAAACCGGCCACTGGTATTAATGGATGAACCTTTCGGCGCACTGGATGCCATCACCCGGCTCAATTTACAAGACCTGGCCTGTGAGCTGTTACAGAACCGTACGGTGCTGTTAATCACCCACGACCCCCTGGAAGCCCTGCGCCTTGGCCATGAGGTTTATCACCTGAGGGGACATCCGGCCCGACTGACGGATGCCATTACGCCACCGGGCAAGACACCCCGCTCACTGGATGATAATGACCTGCTGGCCTTACAGGGCAAACTGCTGGATCGTTTACGTCATGAGTCGTTTGATGAACAGGCTGGAGTGCCATAAAGAATGAAAGACTCCGTCAAACCCTTTGTCGTCCTTATTGGCCTGCTGATGCTCTGGCATACCCTGGTGATGGCCTTTGAGATGCCATCCTACATCCTTCCCGGTCCGTTGGCGGTGGCCAACAGCATGGTTGACAATGCCAGCCTGCTGTGGGAACACACGCTGGTTACCCTCAGTGAAATGCTGCTGGGTCTGTTACTTGGTGTTCTGCTGGGCATTATTCTGGCGCTGGTGCTGGTCTATTTCACCGCGTTAAGACCCTGGCTCTTACCGCCATTGTTGATTACCCAGGCCATTCCGGTCTTCGCGCTCGCACCGATATTGATGCTCTGGTTTGGTTACGGCCTGACGTCGAAAGTGGTGATGACCATTCTGGTGATCTTTTTCCCCGTGGCCACCTGTTGTTATGACGGACTGCGCCATACCCATCAGGGCTGGCTGGATATGGCCCAGACCATGGGCGGCAACCGGCTGGCCATTCTGCGCCATATCCGCTGGCCTGCGGCACTGCCAGCCCTGGCTTCCGGGCTGCGGGTAGCCGTTGTGGTGGCACCGATTGGTGCCGTTGTCGGAGAGTGGGTTGGCTCCAGCGCTGGCCTTGGCTACCTGATGCTTCAGGCCAACGCACGACTCTGGACTGACCAGATGTTTGCTGCGCTCACCGTGCTGGCCTTCTGTTCCGTCACCCTTTACTACACTACCGACCGTGTTTTACGCAGACTCATTCCGTGGCAACCGGAGACTTCCCAGGAATAAGAAATGAATAAACTGATGCGACACACTTTTTTATGGGCAATGGCGTGGCTGCTGTCCATCAGCCTGCAGGCCAGCGCCAGCACTCAGGTATCCAGCAGCACACCGGCCAGGGAGCTGAAAGAGCTGACCCTGATGCTGGAATGGTTTGTCAACCCGGATCATGGCCCCATCATCATTGCCCGGCAGAATGGCTACTTTGCAGACCAGGGGCTTACGGTGACTATTCAGGAACCGGCAGACCCCAACCTTCCTCCCAAACTGGTGGCGGCAGAAAAGGTGGACCTTGCCGTTTACTATCAGCCCAGCATGATTCACGGGGTGGCCAACGGCCTTCCCCTTGCCTGGGCCGGAACCCTGGTGGCCACCCCCCTGGACGGCCTGCTGGTTCTGGATGACAGCCCGATCAAATCCCTGAAGGATATGAAAGGTAAAACCATCGGTTTGAATATTGGCGGCATAGAGAATGCCATTCTGGACACGCTGTTTGCACCTTACGGGTTTGGTGCCGGGGATGTAAAACTGGTCAATGTGGGCTGGAACCTCTCCTCTTCCCTGATGAGTGGCCGGGTGGATGCCATCATGGGCGCGTACCGTAACTTCGAGCTGAATCAGCTGGCGATTGAAGGGCGTAAAGGCCGTATGTTCTATTACGAGGAAAACAATATCCCGCCTTACGATGAACTGATTTTTATCGCCAACAGCAAGCAGCACGATAAAGACGCCATTCGTCGTTTTCTCAGGGCGATTGAACTGGGCACTCAATATATTGTGAATAACCCGGAAAAATCCTGGGAGATCTTCAGGGATTACAGCCCGGAGAAGCTGGATAATGAACTGAACCGCCGCGCCTGGTTTGACACCATTCCCCGTTTTGATCTGCGACCTGCCGCCAGGGATGCGGGCCGTTATCAGGCATTTGCTGACTATCTGCAAGCAACTGGAGAGCTGAAAACCCCGGTAAACACTAAGGACTACATGCTGGATTTTTAATCCGGAATGGACGTCACCGGCTATCGTCAAGGCCTGCTTGTTGCGATAGCCACCTCATTTTTAAATTCCTCCCTGAGCGTGCCGACAGAAAAACGAATGGACTGAAATCGCTATTGTTTAACTCCGGAAAAAGGATATAAGCCCCATGGACAGGTATAAAAAACCAGTACTCAGATTCATTGTCATGGCCGGGCTTTCCGCTGCGCTGGCTTCTCCAGCGACGGCTGAAGAGGTCATGGTCCGAGGTAATATGCTCTCTTTGAGCGAAAATTATGATTCTAACGGTATCGATAACGCTGGCTCAATCAACATAAATGGTAATATGAATGTCAACGGCCCTTTTACCAATAGAGCGGGTGGCTCAGTTAATGTTGCTATGGGGCTGAATATTTCCGGAAGTATATTTACGGCCATCAATGAGGGAACACTGACCGCTGGCAGTTACTGGAGTGATGGGCACTTTGTCAACAGTATGGGGGCGGTCGCTTCCCTTGGGGTCATCACCAGCAGCGGTAATGTAAGGAATAAAGGTACGTTATCGTTTGAACAGGGATCCGTTGTTACTGACTTTAATGGCTCTGGAGGAACCACGTATATCACCATAACAAAACTTGATTATTTTCCAGAAGATCATAATTGGAATAAGCCCCTGCTTAAGGCCACTGGAAAAATCCGACTTGATTCTGATTCAAAAATCGTTATCAACGTATCCGAGGATGTGCTGCCCCGTTCCATGGAGGATGTTGTTATTGCCCTGAGCGGTGAATACCTGGAATTTGATCACACGTCTGCAGGCGATGTACTTGATCGTGCACGCCGTATTATCACTTCTGGCAATGACTTCATGGTGGTAGAACAGGTCGATGTAAATATTTATGGCATCAGCGCAGACCTCAGAGTGAAACGGAAAAAATAGGAAAGGGATAAACGCTGCCCGCAGGGGAGGTATTCCTTTTCAAAAACCTTCTTACCAGGATGGAAATCCAGATTTCAATCTGCTTCAACCAGCCGACCGTCCCTATCCACTACCCAGGTACTGAAATCACGGGCCATGCCTGTATTACCCGAATAGTACGTTTCAGCTTCTGCTTTTAACGCATGGATACTGTTGGCTCCAGCCTCTGCAGAGCGCTGATAGCGGCCACTGAAGTGGGTAAGAATCAAATTGGGAACACCGCTGGCCTCTGCTGCTTCAGCAACCATGCGGGCTGAGCTGTGCATCCAGACTGGTCCGGCTTTTTGCAGGGCGGCGTCGGTGAGTGTGGCTTCGTGAACCAATAGATGGCTGCCTTGCAGTGCATCAATAAGCAATTCCGGCTTATCGTTATCACCCGCAATAATGGCAACCCGGCTGGCGGGTGGTGGTTGCAGAACCTGTTCAGGGAGTATCGTCCGGCCATCTTCAAGAGTAATGCTCTGCCCTTTTTGCAAAAGCCCCCATAGCTCTCCCCTGGGAACGCCCAGTGCCGTCAGTTGCTGAATGTTCAGCTGGGTGCTGAGTGTTTTTTCCGCAAAACGATAGGCAAAGCTTGGCACACGATGGGAGAGCTGGTGAGCCGTGACAGCAACCCGGGTATCCT
This sequence comes from Endozoicomonas acroporae, assembly GCF_002864045.1. Lineage (GTDB taxonomy): Bacteria > Pseudomonadota > Gammaproteobacteria > Pseudomonadales > Endozoicomonadaceae > Endozoicomonas > Endozoicomonas acroporae. The sequence goes on along the minus strand of NZ_PJPV01000068.1, from coordinate 11,267 downwards.
GATAGTGAAAAGCCGACTGGTCGCTGCGAATAAACTCAATACTGAATGGCAGTTCCAGAACATCGGCATAGTGTAATGCCGCCTCCACAAACTGCCGAACGCCGTCAGGCGCGCAGATGGTCAGGGGAGCCTGGCGACCCTGCATGCTGGCAGAGGTAATCAGCCCGGGCAGGCCATACATGTGATCGCCGTGAACATGAGTAATAAAGATGGTTTTAAGATTGTTGAGGGTATAGCGACAGCGAAGCAGCTGATGTTGCGTACCTTCACCACAGTCCACAAGATACCATTGTCTGGCATCATCGATGGCCAGCGCCAGTGCCGTGACATTTCTTTCGGTGGTGGGCATGCCGGCCGAAGTTCCCAGAAAAGTCAGTTTCATGAACACCTGCTTTAATCACAATGTAATTTCTATTGTACCAGAGGAATACTTCGAACTTATGAAATCTCTTGCCAATTTAGTTGTCTAATTGATATCGATTACGTTAATTATTGTTTATTTGGGCTTTCTTCATGATTTATCCCGGATATATTTATTTAGCTCCAATACCGACCTTCGTAAGTTATGGCAACGTTGAGTTACCACGGATTGCGGGTGAACCTGCCCGCTTTTGCACATATCAATGCACAGAGGTGGTGCCCATGAGGGCAATGGCTGCCAGTGTGGGTGACCGGATTGAAGGCGATTCTTGCTGTTTTGAGAGAGGTTATCGTTCTGTTCGGCCTGTTTATTCCGGGGGGTATTTTGGCGAGGGCTTCACAGGTCAGCAATATTATGATTTTAGCGAACATAATAAACCATCGTTCAACATAATGGGTAATCAGACGTTCGAACGATATGAAATGCCAATAGTAGAAACTGACTTTCCCGGAAATAACAGTGAGCAAAGAACCCCTCCGACTGCTAACGATATGGACTGCTATAACCCTCCGGAATCTGCAACAGCGGATTCTTGTACCCGGGAGCAGGAGTACTTTCAACGTTTAGCAGAGTTAAAAGAATATAAGGGTCTGATTGAGGAATCGAAAAAAGTCTTACCTAAAAACGCCCTTGATGAGTATATTCGGGATTTTTTGTCGGGAAGCAGGAAAGAGCTGGAACTGTCCAGACTCTTTAGACAACATCCAACGCCACGGCCACTGTGTGGCATAATTAGCTCATCTGATCACATCTCCAGCAAGAAAGCCAAGAAGGCTCATCGCATAAGGGATAAACAAAAAATGGAACTCAGGACAATCCTGGAAAGCCAGAAACCCTCTGATTTTGGCATTAATGCCCGTAAATGGACCATAAGGAATGTCACAAACCTGATCAATAAACTATTTCAGTTGGATTTCGAGCAGTGTAGTGCGAAAAACCTTTTGTACAAAATGAAAATATCGCTTAAGTCAATCAATGACAGTCACAAACTGACTCCGTAAAGATGATGTGGGGAACGTGCTTCTCCAGAACACGATTTGTGTTATGTTTACTCCGGTTTATTGACATCTGGCAAGATAAGCCTCTCACAGCCTCCATATACTTAGCGCCAATATAACAATGAAGATGTGAGGCGCACATTATGAAAAGTGGTATCGCCGGTGCCGACAGGGCTGAGTTACACTGCGACCCTATCCGAAATATCGCCCTGCTTGGGCACGCTGGTTGTGGTAAATCCTCGTTGATTGAAGCGCTTTTGCTACAGTTACCGCTGATCCGTCAGCCCAGATAGCCCATGTTTTCAAGGTGGTGACTGACCCCTTTATTGGCCGTATGGGGGTATTCAGAATCCACCAGGGCACCGTAACAACAGGCAGCCAGCTCTATATTGGCGATGGACGCAAGGCTTTCAGGGTAAATCATCTGCTGAAACTGCAGGGAAGCCAGTCGCAGGAAGTGAGTTCTGCCGGGCCGGGAGATATCTGTGCCGTGGCAAAAGTCGATAACATTCACTTTGATGCGGTATTGCACGACTCCCATGATAAAGACCATTTCTATCTGGAACCGCTGGCTTGTCCTGAGCCCATGAGCAGTTTGGCCATTGATACCATCCGTCATGGTGATGAGCGGAAATTATCCGATGCCTTGCATCGCATGACACTTGAAGACCCCAGCCTGATGGTTGAGCATCGGGAGTCGCAGAATGAAACCATCATCAGTGGTCTGGGCAGCACGCACCTGCAGGTGGTTCTGGAAAAACTGCAGGCTGTTTATAACATCGATGTGGGGACGCGGTTACCGGGAATCCCATACCGTGAAACTATTCTCGAAGCATCAGTGGGTCATCATCGACATAAGAAACAAAGTGGTGGCTCTGGTCAGTTCGGCGAGGTTTTCCTGAGAATTGAGCCATTACCACGTGGGGCCGGTTTTCAATTTGCCAGTGAGGTGGTCGGCGGTGTGATACCCAGCCAGTATATTCCGGCAGTAGAAAAAGGGGTGCGTGAAGTGATGAACACCGGGGCCATTGCCGGTTACCCGATGCAGGATATTCGGGTGGTTGTTTATGATGGAGTTCAGTAATGCGCTGAAATCCATGACCTCTGGTGAGGGTGAGTTTGCCATGACCTTCCGTCGCTATGAACAGGTTCCCGCCACCATCCAGAAAATACTCATTGCACAGGCCAATGCCTGAACAGTAAACGTCCGTGACACTCATTCATTCAAATGAGTGTCACCCTTTCCCTGTCTATATCTGGTCTTTAATTGCAGGCATACTGATAAGTAGTTAACCAAATGAAATCGTATTTTCTGACTACTTAGAATTTTCGCCAATAGCCAAAGACACCTCCCATGATGCTTTTCAATTCGCTGCTCCCGGGCAGATATAAAAAAATGTTCACAGCACTGTTGTTTGCTGCCTGCTCAATCATTCCTCAGTTGGGTATCAGTAATGAACAGGTGGCAACCGAGGCAGAAATCAAAGCCATTGAAAGTGATATCCAACATACGAAAGAGCTGTTGGAATCCCTCAATGCGGCACGAACTTCTGCCCAGAAACAGGTGCAGAAGAACGACAAGGCCATTCAACAACTGAACACCGATATCATCACGCTGGAAGCTCGCCTTAAGGAGGGGCAGGGCGAAATAAAAAAGCTCCAGAGCCGTCAGCAGCGACTGACGGCAAAGAGTGAACAACAGAAGGTTCAGGTTGCCCGGAGTCTGCAATCGCTTTATAAGAGTCTGGGTGACAGCCGCATCAAGCTATTGCTGAACCAGGAAGATCCGGACACTGTTTCCCGACAACTGGTTTATCTTGATTACTTTCAAAAGGCACAACTTCAGTCCATCCGTGAGTATGAGAAAACCCTTGCGGAACTGAAATCTGTGGAACATGACCAGCAAACCCTCCTCACCCGACTGAATCAGGAAAAAGCCGTGATTGACCAGAAAAAGCAGTCCCTGGTCAAACAGCAGTCTGAACGTAAACAGCGGTTGAGTGAGTTGGCGAGTCGTTATCAAAAGGGAGGAAAAGCACTTAAACAACTGGAACAGGAGCGAGAGAAGCTGGATAAGGTGCTGGCCAGTATTATCAGTCGGCAGCTCGGTAACAGTGAGTCTTTCAACAGTCGTAAAGGCAAGCTGTTATGGCCGGTAAAAGGGCGTGTGTTGTTTAAGTTCAACGATCAGAATCCGGAAACACGCATGCGCTGGCAGGGCATGTTCATTGCCGCAACCTCCGGAACAACGGTTAATGCCGTTCATGATGGCCGGGTTATCTTTGCCGACTGGCTGAGCAGTTACGGCCTGTTGGTGATCGTTGACCATGGCGATAATTTCCTGACGCTGTATGCTCACAATGACACCCTTCTCAGGCAGGAAGGTGATACGGTGCTGGCGGGTGAGCCACTGGCGTTGAGTGGTCAGAGTGGAGGGCAGCAGACTGAGGGCGTTTATTTTGAAGTGCGCCTGAAGGGCAAACCCCAAGACCCATCTTTATGGCTTGGCCGTAAGTGAGGAAGGGAATCCAAACCATGTACCACTGTCGGAGAGTATCCCGAACTCAGTGTAGTTTCAAACGGTGATACCGATAAGTAATTTCTATACTTCACTGAATTAAATAATGCTCGGGAGCATTCATGAATTTGATTTTTAACCTCCACCGGCTTATCAAGGCATCGGCCCTGGTGCTGGCTACCGGACTGGCATTCAATGGCTGGGCTGATACGGCTGTTCAGGAAGAACAGACCCCAAAGGCGCCTGCCGCTGAAATCAACAGCCAGTCTCCAGTAGCTCAGGACACCGGGCACGGTGAGCAGCCAAAAGGAAAGCTGCCTCTTGATGAACTTCGGGCCTTCACCGAAGTCATGGAACGCATCAAAAAAGCCTATGTTGAGGAAGTCGATGACAGGACGTTGCTGGAAAATGCCATTCAGGGAATGCTCAGCGGGCTTGATCCTCATTCTGCTTATCTGAAACCGGATGACTTCAAGGAGCTGGAAGAAAATACCTCCGGAGAATTTGGTGGCCTGGGTATTGAAGTGGGCATGGAAGATGGCTTTATCAAGGTGGTGAGCCCCATTGATGACACTCCTGCCTCCAAGGCCGGCATTCAGGCAGGGGATCTGATCATCAAGTTGGATGATGTATCGGTTAAGGGAATGAGCCTGGGAGAGTCGGTGGATAAGATGCGCGGTAAGGCAGGCACCCCGATCAAGCTGACGATTGTCCGTGAGGGTGTGGAGAAGCCCCTTGAGATTGCCCTGGAGCGGGCGGTTATCCGAGTCCAGAGTGTCAGGGCCAGGCATCTTGAGCCGGGTTATGGTTATATTCGTGTCAGTCAGTTCCAGGCGGATACCGGCCATGAGCTGGTGGATACCTTGAAAGAACTCAAACAAGCACAGAAAGACAGCAAACTTAACGGGCTGGTTCTTGACCTGCGTAACAATCCGGGTGGTGTGCTGCAGGCTGCGGTTGGCGTTACCGATGCCTTTATCAGCGAAGGGTTGATTGTTTACACCAAAGGTCGTATTCCAAACTCTGAGTTGAGGTTTAGCGCATCGGTTGATGACCCGTCAGAGGGCGTCCCGTTGGTGGTGTTAATCAATGGCGGTTCAGCCTCAGCCTCCGAAATTGTTGCCGGTGCCCTGCAGGATCATAAGCGTGCTGTGCTGATGGGAACCGAGTCTTTTGGCAAGGGGTCGGTACAAACCGTTTTACCGTTGAGTGTTGATGCAGCCAAGGGATTAAAACTGACCACTGCCTTGTATTATACGCCCAATGGCCGATCCATCCAGGCCGAAGGGATTAAGCCGGATATTTTGGTCCAGCGTGCCAAAGTAACCCCGATTGATGCCCCTCAGCAGTATAAGGAAGCCGATTTGCAACGACATCTTAGCAATGGCAATAAAGATGATGTATCCAACAGTAAGAAAGCCAGGGCCAGTAAGGCAGAGAAAGAGGTAGCGGAGCTATTGGCCGAGGATTATCAGCTGAATCAGGCGTTGAATGTATTAAAAGGGATGCACATTAATACGATTACTGCCGTTAAACCGGAAGAAAAGAAGACGGCTGCGCTCAAGCCAATGAAAACTACACCGTAGAAGACGCCTGCGCCTCGTCACCGGGTTCCTGATAGCTGTGTGGTATTAGCGCCTTTCTGCACTAGCAGCCTGCCGGACTGACGGTCACAGGCTGCTCATAATGTGATTTTTGACCAGTCTGGCCTCAGAAGTCTCCACAAGCCTTCTGAAGCCAGTCATTGGTTGTGGACATCTCTTTTGACAGCAATATAGGGTGTCACACCCGCTTTATCCACAGCCAAAACATTCGATGCGCTGAAGTAGCCTGTGTCTCCCAGAAGTCCTTTGGCTTTACCAAGTACCGGCTCCAGAATTTTTAGCTGGTTTAGTGTAGGGGTAACTTCTTTTTTATCGTTGGGTGACTGACTCACATGGCGGGTGATGATCAGACCGCAGTGGACGTGAGTAATGTGAAAATTGCGTCCGAAGACGTTTCTTTCACACAGGTTCATGTAGGGTACGGAGCCTGAAGCCATTAATTGTTGCGTTTTTTTATATGCAGATATTTATCAGCCGAGGGCAGGAGCATCAGCGTTATTTCCTGCGTTTCTGTCTAGTGGGAGGATCAGGGTTTGTAGTGGACAGCCTGTTGTTAATGATCCTGATGAAAGCGGGTATGGAGGTGATGGATGCCCGGATTATTGCTTTCTGGGGAGCGGCAAGCTGTAATTGGCTCTGCAACCGGGTGTTTACCTACGGGCAAACCCTGACAGGCCAGACTGTTTTATCCCTTATAAGGCAGTGGTTCAGTTATATGGTGCTGTCGGGAGCAGGTTTTCTGCCCAATGTAGGTACATTCTGGCTGTTGATCCACTTTACGCCGCTGTCGTACTGGCCGCTGCTGGCTCAGGCTCTGGGTATTAGTGTGGGTCTTATTTTCAACTACCTGTTAACCCGGCGGTTTATTTTTATGAAAACCTGAGGAAATGCCTTGTAGCATTTCGAGGCTATTGGTCAGGACCGGGATTGAACTGTACCGATGCGGTACAGCCCGGTTGCCCGTTGTTACCGGTCAGTGAAAATGTCCAGCCATATTTACGACATATGTCATTAACGATCAGCAGTCCGATACCATATCCTTCATGGGTCTGTGATTGTGTGTTCAGACCACTTCCGCTATCAATGACCCTGAGGTATTGATCATTGACCTCCACCGTGACACTGCCGTGGGACGTATGGGCCATTGCATTACGCACCAGGTTAGAAAGCAGGATCCGTATAACCGATTCTGGTGCCCGGACAATGGGGTTGCTGATTAGAATAACCCCGGCATCAACCGCTTTGCTGGTCAATAGCTGACGGTTATCTTCCAGCACCTGCTCCAGAATATCCCTGCCAATGCTTGTCGGGACAGAGCGTTCCTGTCCTGCGTCACGAATAAGACCCAGCAGGGTTTCTACAACGTCATTCATGTCTGTTGTGGCCTTGATCAGACGCTGCTGCTGTCGCTGAATAAACGATGGTTCGGTAGAGATCGTCAATAATGTCGCGACTCCACGCATAACCGTCAGTGGTGTCCTCAGTTCATGGCTTGCGAAACTGGTAAAAGATCTTTCACGTTCAATCAGGTGCTTCAGACGTTGTCGGTAATGATTGAGGTTGGTGACCAGTTGTCGTACTTCTTCCGGCGCGTACTTTGGAATATCCAGTAATGATAAATCGTCGGATTCAGCATGATGCAGCTGATGACTGAGTTTTATTAAGGGAGCCGTCAGCCTCCGAACAATAAAAACCATGGAAAGGCAGGTCAGGGCAAAAAGAATAATACCGGCGATGGAATATACACCGACTTGCAGTGCACTCTGATGTTCATTGGCTTCCAGCTGGGAGATATTTTCAATAATATAAATCAACTCGTCCCTGGCTACCGACGGTTCATAAACTGTCAGCGCCATATATTCTTCCGAGTCGTTGTTCAGGGAGATTTCCTGAACTCCATGCCACCCTTGATTAATGTTCTCGCGCAAATGATCCGGTAAATGACCGTGCCCTTTGTAGGCTGTGGTCAGCGAATCTATGGATAACACTCCGTTATTATCCATATGGTATTGGAAGCCACGCAGGGCGATATCCCGGTATAAGCTCAGGCGGCGTTCTATCACGGCGTCTTCAGAGTCCTTGATAGCCACGCCAAAAAGAAACATTTGAATCAGCACAACCACGGAAGCCATCAGGATAAATGCCGAAGTGATCTGAAACCGGAAAGACCGCCTTGAGTATTGACCAATACCTTTACGCCCTGTGTTATTCATTGCAGTCAAGCCGGTAACCGGTTTTGGGTACTGTGACAATCAGTGCTTTATTGAAGGGCTTGTCTACCTGGCTCCGGAGTTGATAGATATGGTTGCGCAGGATATCACCATCCGGAGGATTGTCCTTCCAGAGGCTATAACTTATCTCTTCCCGGGTAACCGTAGCCGGGGCTTTACCAGCCAACAGGGCCAGAATGCGGAATCCGGTGGGGTTGAGGATAATTCTCTGTCCCTCGCGGAACACTTCCCGTGTGCGCATATCCAGTTGCAGTGAGCCACAGCGTAATGTCTGCTGGAAACGTTCCGGGTGAACCCGGCGGACCAGTGCTTCAATCCGAGCCTGCAGGATATTCAGATCGAAGGGTTTAATAACGTAGTCGTCTGCTCCCTGTCCAAAGCCACATAAGGTATCTTCCCGGGTATCACGGGCGGTCAGCATCAGAATGGGGGCGGTGATGCCCTGCTGGCGCAGCGCGGCGCAGATTTCGAAGCCACCCATGCCTGGCAGCATGACATCCAGAAGGATGATGTCATAACTGTTTTCCAGGCCTAAAGTCAGACCCTGTCGTCCATCGGCGGCATAATCAAGCTCGTAATCAAGGGCTTCAAAGTAGTCGAAGAGGATACCGGCAACATCACGGCTATCTTCCACCAGTAGTAAGCGCATAGGGCGTATCCTCTCAACGCATATGGGTTTATGTTCGGATGGATTGATTCATTCCAAGGGTGTACCGAGGCGGAAATTATCATAAAAAAAGTGAAATTTATGTCTCGGACATTTTTTTCACGTCCTGCCACTTAAGATGCTGACCATCTATTAGAATTCAGGGTGTACGTTCATGTCCCTCTATGCAATGTCCTCTTACCAGTCGGAGGAATACGACTATCAACTTATAAAACAACAATCAAAAACGGATGTTGAGTTATCTATAATAGTACCTTTGTTCAATGAAGCGGCGGTGGTGGAGCAGTTTCATCGTCGTCTGACTTGTGTTCTGGATGCCATGTCCACCGGTTCGGAAATTATCTACATTGATGATGGCAGTAGTGATGAAACCTGGCGCAAACTCCAGCTGTTATCCCAGAATACCAGCGAGCAGGTGTTAATCAGGCTCAGTCGTAATTTTGGCAAGGAAGCCGCCATGAGCGCTGGTATTGAAGCTGCCCGGGGCAGCGCAGTGATCCTGATCGACAGCGACCTGCAGGATCCACCGGAACTGATTCCCGATATGGTGGATATATGGCGTAAAGGCTACGACATTATCAATATGCGCCGTCGTGAGCGCCACGGTGAAAGCTGGCTGAAAAAAACGTCGGCAGACGTTTTCTATCGGTTGCTAAACCGCCTCTCAGATATACCGATCCCGGAAAATGTTGGTGATTTTCGCCTGCTCAGTCGCCGTGTGGTTGATCATATCAATGCACTGCCGGAAAAGACCCGGTATATGAAAGGGCTTTTCTCCTGGCCGGGGTTCCGGCAGAAAGTACTGTTCTTTGATCGCGATCCCCGGGCAGCCGGAGAGACCAAGTGGAACTACCTTAAGTTACTTGGCCTGGCATTTGAAGGGATTACCTCATTCAGCATTCAACCCCTGAGGCTGGCGTCCTGGGGTGGTTTTCTTACCGCCACCCTGGCGGTGCTTTATGCCCTGGTGATTGTGTTCAAGGCGCTTACCCTGGGTATCGCACCTCCGGGATACGCTTCACTGATGGTGGCAACACTGTTTTTGGGCGGCGTTCAGCTGCTGGCCATTGGCCTGTTGGGGGAGTATATCGGGCGTATTTTTATTGAAACCAAACAACGCCCCCTTTACCTGGTGATGAAAAAATCCATTAAACCTGCAAATCGTCGTCTCACTGGGGTTGCTTCATGATGCACAGTCAGAAGTCGTTGGCATTACGTATGATGCAGTTATCCATAATGGTGGTTGTGGTTGCCCTGACGGTTCGCTTAATCAGTCTCGGTCTCTATCCGCTGATGGATACCACAGAAGCGCGGTACGGTGAGATTGCCCGTATTATGGCGGAAACAGGCAACTGGATTACGCCCCAGTTTGACTACAATGTCCCGTTCTGGGGTAAGCCTCCCCTGTACACCTGGCTTTCTGCCATCAGTTTCAAACTCTTCGGTGTCAGTGAGTTCAGCGCCCGTTTTCCACACTTTCTGACAGGGATGCTGGTACTGGCGCTGGTCTGGAAACTGGCCGCTGACCAGGGTGACCGTATCCGGGCAGCCATGGCGTTAGCTGTGCTGGCAACCACCGTCGTTTTTTCCATCAGCATTGGTGCGGTGATGACCGATACGGTTCTGTTAGCCGGTACCACCCTGACCCTGGTGTCATTCTGGCAGTCCTGGTTTCGTCCCGGTGCAGCTATCTGGGGTTACCTGTTTTTTGTGGGACTGGCCATCGGCTTGCTGGCAAAAGGTCCCATTACCTTTATTTTAACGGGAATACCCGTGTTTCTCTGGTGCCTGCCTGAACAACGGTTGCTGACTATCTGGTCCAGGCTTCCCTGGATAAAAGGCACTTGTTTAATGCTGGCAATTACCGTTCCCTGGTACGTTCTGGCAGAGCGGGCAAGCCCCGGTTTTCTGGATTACTTTATTGTTGGTGAACATTTCCGCCGTTTCCTGGTAGGGGGCTGGGAGGGCGACCTTTATGGCTCTGCCCATATTCAACCCAAAGGCATGATCTGGCTGCTCTGGCTGGGAGCCGCCCTGCCCTGGAATATTGTATTACCCCTGGCCTGGTGGAAAAGTCGACAGATGACGGATAGTCATGCCAGTCAGTGTACAGAGGCTGCTAACCAGACCCGGCAGTGGCGGCTGTTTCTCTGGTGCTGGATGTTAAGCCCGATGCTGTTCTTCACTATGGCCAGTAATATCCTGTGGACATATGTATTGCCGGGTATTCCGGCTCTGGCTTTGTTGATCGCCGACTACCTGGGCGACATGGTTAATAAGATATCCGCCGCTGAGCGGACTGTGGGAAATCCTCGGAAACTCCGTTACTGGCTAGCCTTGCCCGGCAGCCTGGTGCCACTATTGATCCTGGTGATCTGTATCACCATCAAGGATCACAAAAACTCCGCCGCAGGCATCCTCGATGTGTACAGGCAGCAACCGGATTATTCATCCTCCGCCCTCTATTTCTGGCCGAAACGACCTTTCTCCGGACAGTTTTATTCCAGCGGCAAAGCTATAGAAATCAGGGACGAAGAGGCACTTCTTGCAATACTGAATAAAGCGGTTACCGAACCTTCTTCACAACCCATTTATCTGGCTCTGAAACCAAAAGATTATCGTCGTCTTCCCCCCGGAGTTCAGCAACAACTCAGGCTGATTGTGGAAGGCCGAGAGCGAAGTCTGTGGACAACAAACGCTATCCAGCCTGTAAACGGAGCCAGAATATGATGAAACAACTCTCTGCTTTAAGTAGTTAACCAAATGAAATCATATTTTCTGACTAAGTGGACAGTCACTCTGCGGCGTTACAACTCCGGTCACATAGC
>NZ_PJPV01000067.1 GCF_002864045.1 Endozoicomonas acroporae | reverse complement strand
GCTATGGATATTGTCGTGTAATCGTCGGGAATTGCTGCCAATCTTGATAATTGGTTTCTATACTAACGCAGCCAATAGCACAAAATTCAACAGATTGAAAAAAGCCTGTTATCTTGCCAGAAGAATAAACGTCACCCCCAATACTACCAATTGGGTTTAACATAACTCCTTTGTTATAGGTAACTTCATACCCCATATCACCATTCAAATTTGTCGTGAATTGAGCCGTTCCTCCTGCACCATAAGCACCTTCAAAGCCAGCCTTAACAGTTAAGTTTTCTTTTGCACTTGCTATAAAACCATCTACCACGTTGCCCACAGGTTGTGAAACATTCTTATCCCACCATTTAGGAAATTCTTTTCCTATGATTGTAAAAGGGTTTCTTTCAAATGTCCTTTTGCCCTCAGCATTAAACAAATGCGCCATAGCCGCAGTTCTCGCACCATTAGCAAACTTACCACCTGTCAACGCTGACGTTGTTCCACCAATGGTACTCAAAGGCCGAGGTTCCGGCTTCGGTATCGGAACCCTGAGTAACTTACAGAGTCACTTTTTCTCTAATGTCCAGAGAAGCACTTTTGGTGGGTAGCCGGTAAATGTGATTAGTCCAAAAATATATATCAATAACGTTGGAACTATAAACATAAGCAGAAAGCCAATACTTAATTCTTCATCCATGCCGTAAAGCAGGGCACTGGCTAAAGCTAACAAGCCTGAAAAAGTTATGAAGAAAGCTAATATTCTATAACCTGTGCTTATTTTTCGGACTTCTTCATGGATAGGCATGATCAAACCTCAATTGTAAAAATATTTCTTAAATTCGTTCTATTCTCCTTGCTCACTTTGAGCAAGGAGAATGATAAAAATCTTAATCAAATGACCTGAAAAAGCGATTTAATCCTGTTCTTATCATAGAGCCGCCGTAATTACCTGCTTCGTATGAGGCAGTAATCATTGCGGAGTTAAAGACTGTCGTCGCGCCTACTAAACGCAGCGTTCCAAAGTGGGAACCTAGGTGGGGAGCAGGGCCTTTCAATAGGTAATTCCCCATGCTATATCCCCCCCATTGTTTCGTCATAGCACCTCCAACTGCGAAGCTGACGATCTTTTTATCAGTCTCTGTTATAAAACTAACTGTCAAACTTGTTCTTTCAAAGTTGCTATTAGTTTGCTCTAAGAAACCTTGCCCTGGCCGTCCACCAGTAAATTGTACCATTCCCTCAACAAAACCATCTGAAAAGTCATCTTCCAAACCATTTACCACAGCATTGTAACGCCACTTGACTCCCTCCCAAAGGTCTACCCCCTTGTTAACAATCCTTTGACCGCCGCCTTCAGCATTAAACAAATGCGCCATAGCTGCAGTACGGGCTCCATTGCCAAACTTGCCTCCAGTCAGTTCGGAAACAGTCCCCCCAATAAATGCTGCTACAGCGGTCCTTCCTGCAACAGCTGAAGAGTTATGATTATTGTAATTAAAACCTACCGAACCCATAGCAAACTTGGTAAACCCTGCCGAAATAAAACCATGACCAAACTTACCACCTTGCAGTTCTGATATCACTCCGCCTGCCAAGGCATGACTTCCTGCCCAGGCCAACTGGGTTGAAAAACCAACATCAGAGAACTTTACAACTCCCCCTTTACTAAAGTGATTCCCGATACTCTGAAACGCCCAGGCCGATGCACCCGCTATCGCGGCTGATTTAAACGCCTGCCCCGAACTGGCTCCCATTGCTCGACCGAATTCATAGTTCCAGGCCGCTACACCTATTGGCCCACCAAAATAGCCGAAAACAATACTTCCAACCATATTTGTCAATTCAGGCCCAAACACTTTAGCAACTGTTCTTATGACACTTCGTACAATTTTTTTAGCTTTCTTTTTTATCCATTTAAAGAAATACCCACTTGGGTCCACCGCATTCAGCGGATTGTTCAGCACATAACTGTAACGGTTAAAACTCTGGGTATTGCCCACGGCCTGAATAAATGGATCCGCCTGCAGGAAGCGGCCCAGTTTGGCATCATACACCCGGCCATTCATGTGGATCAGGCCCACTTCATCCAGCTGTTCGTGCCCGGTAAAGCCTCGTGTCGTGTGCTGGGTATTGAACAGGCTGAGCTGTTCTTCCAGTAGCACCTGCCAGTCCGTAGGGTTGCGACGCTGACCAAAAGGATCAAAGCTCTGGCGCTGCAATATCGTCATGCTGTTGCCGTCCATAATGGTATGGACACTGCCCAGGTGATCCTTGAACAGCAGTTGCACACTGCTGATGGTGGTGCTGTCCGCTCTTGTGGTCTTGGTATCAATCACCACGCCGTTGATGTAGCGTTTGACTTCACGGTTTCCGCTGGGACGGGTGATAAATTCTACATTGCCCACATAGCGGGTCACTGTCGTGTCCCTGTTTTTATCGGTGTCCACCCGTTTGAAACGGCTGCGATTGATGTCGTACTGGAATTCCGTGGTATGCCCGTTTTTCTGAATCCGCACCGGTTTGTCAAAGGTGCTGTATTCCAGGGTCCGGCCATCGCCTGCCGTCATGTTGCCATTGGCATCGTACTGATAGCTGATGTCTCCGATGCTGGTGTGGGTCACCGCATGAACACCGGCACCATTCTGGCCATAGGTGTAGTTACCCACCCCGGTTTTGGCGGTGATGTTGCCAAGGCCATCGTAGGCATAGTGATCTGTTGTGTTGCCAACGGTGGATTGGGTCAGCCGGTTGAGCCCATCGTAACCGAAGGTTTCCGTGAGCGTTGTGCTGGTGCTCTTGTCGACGCGCCCGGAGAGGTTACCGATGCTATCCCACTGGTAGTTGAGGTCCTGTACATAGATACCCGCTGCACCCACGGTCTGGCGTTCCAGGAAGCCGGTTTTCGGGGTGTAATATTTGGTTTGTTGCAGGCCACCGATGGTTTGCACCGTCGCATTACCACGGGCATCCAGGGTGTTGACCCGGTACCATTCACGGTTACTGGTCAGGTCACGGATGGCTTCCATGTAGCCGTGTTCGTTATAAAGGTAGCGGATACCACTGCTGACACCTGCCGCATCGGTTTTCTGCAACACCCGCCCGACATTGTCGTAGGCTGTGGTTTGCAGGTACATTTCACCATCAAAGGTGCTACCAACACCGGTTGGACGACCGTAGGCATCATAACTATAGACCTGCCCGTAACCACTGAGGCTGTCACTGACTTCCGAGAGTGCCCCTTTAATATTCTGGTCGTAAGCCCAGGTGGTGTTGCCTTCGATGGTGCTGTCAGCCCGGCGGTCAATCCGGTTCAGCTTTCTGCCCAGCAGGTCATAGATGAACTCGACGGACTGGCCTTTGGCATCGGTTTGCCGGGTCAGCTGCCCGAGTACGTTGTAGGTATACTTCCACTGACCTTTATCCGCATCATCCATGGCCACCTTGCGGCCCATTTTGTCGTAGGTGATGGTGGTGATGGCACTGACGCCGGTGTCTTTCGCCGTTTGTCGGGTTTGGGTCAGGTTGCCCTGAATGTCGTATTTGTAGTCAATGGTGCTGCCCAGGTTGTCGGTCACCTTGATCAGCTGACCAAGACTGTTGCGCAACTCGGTGGTATTGTGCCCCTGTGCGTTGGTTTTGACCATGGAATAATCGTGGTAAGCGATGGTGTCGGAGTCGCCATTGGCATTAGTGACTTTCACCACCCGGCCAAGAACGTCGTACTCCGTGGTGTTCCAGTACACAGGATCACCGGCAAAGTACGGTTCACTGACCCGCACCGGGCGGCTCAGGTTGTCGTACTGACTGTCTGTATAAATATGCTGGCCATCAAAGCCCGTAGCTACCTTGCGGATGGTTCTGCCCAGAATGTCCTGAACCTCCCACGCTGGTGCACCGCCGAGAGGTTTGACTTCCACCACCAGTGCTCCGGAGGGTGGACAGGCCACCGGACCATTAACGCAGGTGTAATAAGCGTAATCCTTGCCAACACCGCTGGCGTGACGCTCCCCGGTTTTACGCCCCATGGTGTCGAAGGCGAAAGTGGTTTCAACACCGTTGATATCGGCAACCCGCAGAGGGCGCCCAAACGTATCCCGCTCCAGTACCTGCCGGGTGGTCTGGCCCAACGCATTGGTGGTGCTGTTCAGATAGAGACCATCGGCACTGTAAGTGTTGTTTGTGGTACGGGACGGTACGCCGCTGGCTGACAGGGTAGAAGTCAGCTGGTTACCCCAGGCATCGTAGGTATAGCTCGTCTGCGTTCGATAGAGCGGATCGTCTGGTTCGACAATCTCTTTGGTCAGCATGCCAGTCACCGGATGGTACTCGAAAGCCGAGGTACGTGTTTCGGAGTGACTCCCTTGAGTCGTAGTGACGCTGCTTCGGGTTAAACGGCCGAGGTGCCATTTGCTGGCATCGTTGGTGTACTGGCTTACCGTAGTTTTGGTGCTACTGATGCCACCGCCTTCCGTGGTCACCGACATATTCAGTACATTACCAAAGCCGTCTATCGTCTGTGTGGTGGTGACGGTGTTCAACAACGAGCCAGTGTGCAGGTCGTAGCCTTTTTCCATCGAGGACTTCAGCCAGGGCTGGTAAACCTTGCCGTTCTTTTTGCTGTCCCAGGTATTGGTGCTTTCAGACAGCAGTGCACCGGTAGCGGTTTTGACCACCGTAGACGACGGCATGCCAATGTAAGGAAAATCCTGCCGGTAGGTCGTTTCAGTCACCGAGCCTGTTTGCACATCCGTCGTAATCAGTTTGCCAAAGCCAAGATAGCCACGGCCACCCCCTTGAATCCTAGCTGCTTCGTATTGATAGCGAACAGAACTCTTTGAAGCATAATTAATAGCACTTTTACCTGCTGGTAAAGAAGGTGCACTACTGGACACTTGACTAACCACATAGGTTGAACCCAGCAGGTCAAACACCGGTGAGCCTTTACCCCAGCGTTGCTTGATGCCATTGGCACCTCGTTTGTAAACCGATTTATTGGTTAGAGGCTGGTAGGTTATGTCAGTTATCGCTCCCAGGCCACTGCGGATTCGGGTGATTTTATCTTGTGTGATCGTGCCGGATTTGGATAGTTGAATGTATAGGCTACTTCCTGTAGCTGCTCGAGACACCGACATCGGAGTTGCTGAAGCTGTCTCAGAAGATGAGAAAGATACAGACCTAATCATTTCACAGTGCCTGCCCCAACAATGAGGGCGCTCCCATTCAGGAGGACGTGGAGGAGGAGGTGGCGGCGGCAATGCTCCCCCAACATTGACAAAATCCCGAGCACCATCCCCATTGATATCTATAAAAAAGTTATTCTCTGATCCATAATATGTTGTAGGCATTGCGATAGGTGAGTTATAGCCCTGCCCATTCCAAATTTTGACATAGTGGCGATTATTACTGGCATAAAACAAATCTGTTATTCCATCACCGTTGTAGTCCAGAAAATTCAGGCTCTTGGTTATTGCTCTATTTGTTTTTAAGTTAAATCCCAGTTTTTGGGACCTAGAAAATCCTTTTCCAGTGTTCAAGCTAAAATATTGTCCATCCAACTTGTCCGGAAGGCTGTCACCATTTAAGTCGACCATGATAACATCTTCATCACTTACCGAAGCGTAATGGGTAAAACCATCTCCAGTCGATGCGTAAATATCCCAACCGAGTTCTCTTCTTTTTGTTTTTGAGTTGCTGCAAAACTCATGTTCAATACAAAGAGAATAGGACTTTATTAGATAGTCTACCTTTCCATCACCATTCACATCATAGCGGAACTTTTTACTGACCTCTGAAATGTAAGACTTCCAAATTTCAAGCCCTATACCATCTGGTGTATAAAGCCTAAATCTGTTTGTTACATTTTCTGGGGATGAGAATAAGAACGGATAAGATGAAGAACTGTTTTTATTTCTTTTAAGATAACGAACAGTAATAGTTTTTGTTTGAGTTGAAAAGGATCTGATCATGCAATGTCGGCCATTGCCACAGCCAGGGTTACTAAGCTCAGGGGGTAAAGGAGGTCTTGTGGGTGCCGTGACGTCAGTGATCAGTACTGGTTCAGGCTGTGCTGCATTGCCCGCTTTTGAGCCATCGGTGTGAATTATATCGACCATCCCATCACCATCGACATCTGCCAGGATGGAACCAGAAGCAGGAATACCTGTGTTAATGTGGGAACCTATGTAATCGACACCATCGGAGAGCCTGATCTTCCAAGTGCCATCTTTATAAAGTAGGTCATCCTTACCATCGAAATTAAAATCCAATAAGTTCCAATTCCCGCTATCATTTCCTATTCCTCTGAGGTGAAATAACTTACCTCTTTTCAGGGCCGTACCATCAGAAATGTAGTTGTACAAGTTATCCGAGGTAACAACGATCAGATCTTGTAGTCCATCGCCGTTAATATCCGCAGGCCTAGCGGTTTTGCTTCCTCCCGGTAAAGAGGCCGTTTTGACCGAATGAAAACCACTTTCCAATTTACCCCAATCAAAAATGGTTGCAGGAAAGCACTCTATGGCACTGCACTCTTGAATTTTGGTGAGCTGGCTGGCCCCGGTTTTTGCACCTGTTTGATAGCTAAGCTTATAATTCCGATACAGCTTTCCGCTGTTGCTAACGGTGATGCTGTTCAACCGCTTCGAGACACTGTTTTTATGCCCCGATGCATAAAAAACCTTTTTGTCTGGACGATTATCCGAGTAATTCAGTTTGGCTGTCCATTGATTACCAGCGTAGGTAACTTTATCCAGAATAAACTCACCCTTGGCATTATCTTCCAGATAAGCGAAGACAATACTGTTGTTATTGAGCTGCAAATTATCCTGAATCTTGTTAATCGCCCAAATCATTGGTGCAGAGCTACTCTGGCCCTCAATTCTGGAATTTGAGGAGTTCCCATATTCACGAACACTGCCATCCTTTCCCCAAACTTTAAAGTAAGTTGGAAATCCATTACTGTTGCCATAGGAGATAATTTTGTTGTGACTATCCAGTTCTGTTCGGTATTCAGCACCAGAGCTACCATAAGCCTGTCCACTCATTTGAATGAGTTTCTGCCCATCAAGACAGAACTGTGAGAGGGAGTTATTGGTATACCCCTCAACTTCAAGAGTCGGGCGGCAACGACTAATGGTAGAAAGCCCACCTAGACTCCAGCCTTGGCCAAGATGCCCATTGCCTCCCTGGCTATCATAATTTAATGACAACCCCGGTGTAAGGCCTGCTGTGCCTTTGGGCAAGTCAATCGGTATAGAGTAGGTGGCATTTCCGGATTCATTAACCCTAAATTCCCCTGGCGTAATACCAACGGCATCTGCCGCACTGGCTGTAGTTTGTACCGGTAAAAAGGCAGCAAAAGCCAATATTGCTGACTTGACCAATGACCGCCTTTTACAAACGTTTGTCAAGTTTGGCGGAAGCTGATTTATAATCATAACTGCATCCTGCAATGTTTATTATTGTTAAATTATTCATGCCTGCAATTGGACTCCCTATACAACCCCAAGCCTTGGTAAGTCATCACGCTTTCTTTGGTTTTAAACGGTCACGAAGCTGCTGTAGTCGTTCCTCAAGCTTTTGCCCCGACGATGGCCCATCAATGAGTGCTTCAGGTGTACTGGGTTCCAGCGGTAACGATACAGGTGCATCTGCTACTTCCAATCTGCGTGGGTCATTATGCAAAAGCAGCGTTTCAAATTGTCCGTTTCGCTTTATGGTTACCTGGTCTTGGGCAATTGATTCGATGTAAATGCCTGACGGCAGTGTATCTGCCTCACGGTATAAACCGGAGTCGGCCTCTGTAGAGATAACAACTGCAGACTGTTCAGGTTGGCCTGAGTAGTAAATAGCTTTCAGGCTCAGCGGTGCCGACGAGACCGGCAGCTCTCCTTGTACTGCTTGAACTGGAACAGGTGTGGGTTGAAATTGCCCAAAAAAATCCAGAGAGAAATCTTCCGTTTTGGTGGATTGCCATTCAGGTGAGGGTTGTAAGGGGTTGGCCGGTTCTACTTGAGAAAAATCAACCGCATTAACAACAGAATGAATTTGACCTGCGCTCAGAGCCAAATGCACCACCCCTATCAAGGCTAACAAGACAGCGATACTGCTAGCATTAAGCTGCTGAGGCACAAGGCTACGTCGTGGGAATAAAAACACCGAATTTAACGTCCATTTTCTTTTTCAATCTCATGACTTCCTACAGAGATGACAAAATTATATGCATATATACTGAACGACAGTATTATTATAAATCCACAACATTGAATAGAATTCAACCTAAATAACAGGATTTTTCATAAAACTGGTAAGTTCATCGCATAAATATTTAGATAACTTATGCCGTGTATGTTAAAAGTAATCTGAAAAAATAACAAACAGGTCATTGAGCTGTGGGCCAGGGAATGCATCACACTATTTCTATATTTTGCCACCTACTCTGCGCATGCCTATTGTCAGCGTCAGTAACTAGTGCATACGCGAATATCAAGGCTGCTGTGAAACCAGAGAATGATTTACGCATTAATGTTCAGGATGGTGAGTTGAAGGAACTCATTCAATGGGTTGCTAGTGCCTCTGGGCGTAATTTTATTATTGACCCAAAGGTAGAGGGCAAAGTCACGGTTATCTCTCAGCAAAGTGTAACGGCTGACGAAGCTTACCAGATATTGTTATCCGTGCTGCAAGTGCATGGTTTTGCCGCCGTTAACAGTGATGGCATTACCAAGATTGTGCCCGATCCTGTGGCAAGACAGTCATCACTGGTACTGCTCAATCAGCAACACTCTCAGACGCCCAGTGATGAGCTGGTCATACAGATTCTTAAGCCCAGACATATTGGAGTAAATCAGTTACAGGGTGTGCTGCACCCTCTATTATCACCTTCTGCGTATATGGCAGCCCATCCGGAAAGTAACGGGCTGATTGTGGCCGATCGAGCAGGTAATATCGCCAAACTGCAGGGCATTGTTGATCGTATTGATCAGGCCAGTGAGCAAACCATTGATGTTGTAGAGCTCAAGTTTGCTGGTGTACGGGAGGCTGCCACACTTGTACAGGCTGTTCTACCCCAAAACGGCAGCAGTGATAATGCCACACAAAGTTATAAGCTGGCGTTGGATGAGCGGACAAACAGTCTTTTAGTGGCCGGAGCTGCAAGCCAGAGACAGAAAGTCGTCAAGATCATCCAATCCCTTGATCGTCCTGCAGAGAGTTCCGGCAATACGCAAGTGGTTTACCTCCATTATCTTAAGGCTCAGGAGGTGGCCGGTATTCTGCAGGGCATGGTGGACAATATACGACAAGGATCCACAGATGTAATCATCAATACCGCCACTGTATCGATCCAGCCGGGGGAAACCACCAATGCTTTAGTACTAACAGCTCCTCAAACCATTATGGACACCATGCTGGCAGTGATTAAAAAGCTCGATATACGGCGAGCACAGGTATTGGTGGAAGCCATTATCGTTGAAGTTAAAGATGAAGTTGCCAATGAGCTTGGCGTGCAATGGAGTGAACTTGAGAACTCCAGTGGTACCGGGCTGTCCGGGGGGGCGCGGTTCTCTTTTGATAGCAGCAGTTCCTTTAATGGTTTTGCAGAAGGCAATCTTGGTGCCGGTTTGAGTTTGGGCTGGTTCAAGGATGGTTCTTTAAAAGGACTGATTCGTGCCATGGAAGCGGACGATGCATTTAATATTCTATCTACCCCCAACCTGGTCACTCTGGATAATGAGCAGGCAAAGATCATTGTTGGCCAGAATGTACCGTTTGTGACCGGGCAATCTACTGGCTCGTCATCTTCTACGGATAATCCTTTCCAGACCATTGAGCGCAAAGATATTGGTACCAAACTGACCATCACCCCACGAATCAATGGTGGCGATGCCATTACCCTGAAGATCAACCAGGAAATTTCCAGTATCAATACCAAAACTCAGGCATCTGATGTAGTGACGGACACCCGCTCCGTGGAAACCAGTGTGTTGATACGTGATGGTGATGTGCTGGTGCTGGGTGGGCTGATCACGGACGAAGTGGTTTACAACACGAGCAAGGTGCCACTGCTGGGCGATATTCCTCTATTGGGTCGATTGTTTACTGCTGAAAAAAACAGTACCCGTAAACGCAACCTTATGTTGTTTGTGCGCCCCACCATTATGAAAACCTTTGATGTGGCCAACCGGGTGTCCCACGGACGTTATCGGTTTATTCAAGATGCACAGCGTTACTTTGATCGCCGTTTTGATGGCCAGACAGGTATTACGATCTTACCAGATGTTAATGAACTCAGTGATGAACTACCGGTGTCGTTTTCATCACCCTCGCTAACCATTGAACCGAATTGAATTAGGGAGTTCAGGGGATGGTAAGCTGTCAACATGTCAATCGTCAAAAAAGCATAAGATTCCAATACAGGCTCTTTGGGCAGTCAGGTTTTACTTCTGCTTATCACGGTTTCACCTTGGTTGAAATCATGCTGGTGATTGTCATTATTGGCATCATGCTTGGCTTGGTCACATTATCTCCGAGGACCGAAAAAACAACCACCCTAAGAGAAGCTGAACGTTTGCAACTATTGTTTAGCCTGCTTCGGGATAAAGCTTTGATGGAGAATGGAACCTACGGTTTTTCCCTGATGAATAATCAAGGCTACAAATGGTGGCAATGGTCCGATGACAACAAACATTGGCAAGTGATGCAAAAGGAATCTTTTCAGAACTATCGATTACCCAAGCGTCTACAGCTTCAATGGCAATGGCAGCACTCTCCTTATGCTTCATTCTCTTTTGTATCCGGAACGCAACAGCCGGAGGTTGTCGTATTTTCTGACTTTCTGATAACGCCTTTTCAGCTTCAAATAAGTGAAGGTGCAGAAAAGACGGTTTTACTGAGCAGTGATGGGTGGTCCGATGTGGTTATCCAGTAAACATCATACTCGAATATGCCGACGTAATATCAAATCTCTCGATAGTCAGGGCTTCACCCTTATGGAGGTGATGGTTGCTTTGGCCGTCTTTGCAGCAGCAGCCGGTTTATTGATGGTGACCGATGGCAATAGTGCCCGCCATACACGCCATTTGAGTGATAAGTGGCTGGCGTCGCAACTGGCAGAGAATCAGCTAAACCAACAGCTGGCAGCCAGCCTCCCTTCCAGCCAACGGAATATTCAGACGACGGTGAAACGTGATAATCGGACCTGGCTGCTCAAGCAGTCCACCTCACACACCTCTCAAGCTGGCTTTATCCGGTTGACTGTCTCGGTTTATGAACAAAACAAACCTTCGAGTGAAGCTGCTCCTTTAGTAACAATGACCACCTTTGTACGGGAGCCAGTTTTATGAAACGCAACGGCTTCACGCTACTCGAGTTGTTAATCGCCCTGATGATTTTTTCTCTGCTCAGTGGAGCTGCGTACCGTCTTTTTGTGTCCGTAAGCCAGACACAACAGACCACTGTATCCCATTTGAAGTATCTTGATCAGTGGCAGCGCTTTCGCCTGCTGCTAGAGAATGACTTGTTGCAGGTGACACTGCGCCCGGTGAGAGATGAGAGTGGCTTATTGCAACCTGCTTTAGTGGGCAATTCTGACACGCCCTATCAAGTACAATTTACCCGCAGCGGTTGGCGAAACCCTTTAGGTGTTCGCAGGAGTACCTTACAGCGGGTTGCTTATGGAGTTAATGATGGGGAGTTGGTGCGCTACTACTGGACAACCCTGGATCGTGCAACTGCAAACGCTTCCGATGAACCGCAAGTTCATATGCAACCTTTGCTTCAGCATGTGACCGATGTTCAGTGGCAGTTTTTAGATCATCAACAGCAATGGCATCATCAATGGCCGCCCAGTGGTTGGGTAGATCATCAACAAACCAATCACTACCAAACCCTGCTGGCTGCGGCCATTAAGCTGCAGTTACAACACCAACAGTTGGGCAATGTCTCGATCGTTATCCCCACACCTGCTGGCCAGGTATCAACCAGCGGAGCGGCCGGATGATGAAGTACCGGCAACAGGGAATAGCACTGGTGTATGTACTGTTGATTTATTCGCTAATGACCTTGATGGCCAGCCAGATACTAACCGGACTGTGGCAGCAAACGCGGAAAACCAGCCACTATCTGGATCGTGCCCAAGCTAGGTTGTATGCCCACAGTGCTGAACAGTATGTGGCATTGAAACTGGAAGAGGATGCCCAACAGGATAGACAGAGCAATCGTTGGGTGGATCACCATGATGAGCCCTGGCACTTGCAGGGTTCAGGTTATGAAATCAGCGATGGCATCATTACGATTCATGTTACCGATGAGCAGGGACAACTCAATATTAATAATCTGGCAGTAGCTAACACTGGGGCCCATCAAAGCCTGCAAATAGTAAAGCGGCTGATGACATCTCTGCAGTTGTCACCGCTGATGGCCTACCGACTGAAAGATTGGGTGGACAGCGATCGTGAAGTGTCGCCCGGTGGGGCGGAAGACGTGACTTATCAGAACCTGCCGTCACCTTATCGAGCGGGCAATACAGATATGGCTTCACGCTCGGAGCTGGCTTTGATTGCTGGGCTCGACATAACGTCTGAACACCCATTATTTAATGAATTGGCAACCCTGCCGGGGTTTCTGCCCATTAACCTGAATACGGCTTCTCGCAAAGTGTTGCATAGCCTGTCGGAACAGTTAACGACAGTAGAAGTGGATGCATTAATACGTGCCAGAACTGGCAATGGCCTGGCAAACATGTCAGAGCTGTTGCAGATATCGGAGCTGGCACCGAAAGCTTCACTATTTCAATCCCTACCACTAAGTTTCAATAGCCATTTCTTCAGTGCGACCATACAAGTTAAGTACCGGGAGGCAAAATTTACGATGCATAGCTGGTTTCAACGAGATTCCAGGGGAGTAGTTCATATCATACGACGGTCACTGGGTTTTGTTGGGATGGATACTGTAGTGACTCACCCTGTGGAGGAAATCGCCTGATGGAAAGCGTGTTGTTTTTAAGAATCCCTCCCGGCGAATTACCTCTCTCAGCTAAGAGTAAGGTTCAATGGTTATGTTACGGGTCTGAGCAAGGCTCATCGGAACTCAATACCACAGTGATTGATGAACTCGGCACATCACTGGGTGAACAGGCAGAGACCTGTGATAGACAGGTATTGTTGTTATCTGGTCGAATGGCGAGTCACTATTATAAATCAGTCGGCACGGCACAGAGGAAATACCTCTCGAAAGCACTCCCATTTTTGATGGAAGATGAGTTCGCTGAAGAAGTCGGGCAATTTCATTTTGCGTCGACCTTTGTTGAGGGCTGTCCGCTGCATCGAACAGACAGTTCAATGAATGGTGCTGATGATGAAGCATCACTGAATGTCGATTCAATAGATCAGCAAAAGCATCAGCTGCTGTCGGTGTCCTCGATCAAGCATGCTGATATACAGCAGCTACTATACGAACTTGGTCAACAAGGTTTATCTCCCGGTGAAATCATCGTCGAGACGCAACTCATACCGGTCAATGCAGATACCATAACCGTACTTCAGGATCAGCACTACACTTTGCTGGCAGCACCGCAACTCATGAATGTATCACTGGATAGCAATGCGCTTGAGTTCGCATTTCTGAATCAAAAATCGGTACATCCAGAACTGTTATCGTTGCCGGTCATGATTCACTTCGATGCACAGCAACCGGGAGGACATGAACGTGCGGCTTGTTTGCGGGCGATTCTGGAGAGCATGGGCTGGACAGTAGAGACTTTTGAATCACCGGCTTCAGTGTTAAGTACGCTTGCGGATTATTATTCTCAACGGTCTCCGGCGGTACTTACGAATCTGCGTAGCGGGGAATACCGAGACAAAGTCAGAAAAACAACATCTTTCAAATGGTTTAAAGCTCTTGGGGGTGTAGCTGCCTGTTGGCTGGTGCTGGATATGGCTCTGATGATCGGTAGCGGATGGTGGTTTAGTAGCAAAGCTGACCAGTACTGGCAGGACAGTGCAACCCTCTATCTGGATGCTTTTCCGAAGGATCAGTTGCTGCAAAACGCTGTACTGAATTTTCCCGGAACAGTGGATATTCAAAACCGACTGCAAAGCCGGTTGCAAAACCCTACTCCAATCAACCAGTCTCCATCCTTACTACCCGGGCTGGCGACTATCAGTCGCAAGACTCAAGGGGGAATATCCGTTGTACCTTCAAGCCTGAACGCAGATCAGCAAGTTGGGACCATTCGAGTTGAACTAACCGCAGACAGTCTGGAACAGGTCGATGCGTTTCTGGTAGCTCTGGCTACCGAAGGGTTGCAGAGCAAGTTAGACAACGCTCGACAAGAAGACAGTGGCGTTTTTGCACAGTTAACAATTGGAGGCTTGCAGTGAAGTGGTGGCAGAAAGTACAAACATCTGCCAGGTATCAATCATGGCTGGCACATTACCAGAAACTGAGTACCCGTGATCAGCGGTCGCTAGTGGGGCTCTGCTTATTTCTTCTGGCATCACTTTTTTACCTGTTGCTCTGGTCACCATTGAGTCAGTGGTCACATCAGCAACAGTCTCTATATCTTCAACAACGATCCGCTAACCTGTGGCTCAAGCAGAATGTGAGTATTGTGGAACAACCGGTAGCCAATGAATCTATAGACGACGCCATGCTGGCCCCCATCGTGACTCAAGCAGCACGGGAAGCAGGGATTAACCTGAATCGAGTGCAACCGGGCAACGGAACGGTCTCTGTCTGGATTGAAGAAACCCCATGGCAGGCATTGATTCCCTGGTTGGTCAATCTGGAGAATCAGCATCCATTGCATATTCAGAAAATCAGGATTGACCGGTTACCGCTGGATGGGGTGATCAAAGCTCATGTACAGATTGGCTCTTAGGGGAACAGATTCAGGAGTTCATAGATGATAATAAGAAGACAAGCCGGGTTTACCTTGATTGAAATCATGGTGGTGGTGGTGATTCTGGGCGTATTAGCAGCCATGGTTGCCCCAAACATTCTCAGCCGACCTGACCAGGCAAAAACGACCGTTGCCCATTCCGATATTGAAGCCATTGCCCAGGCACTGGAACTGTATCGTCTGGATAATGGTTTTTATCCATCCACAGATCAGGGTTTGCAGGCACTGGTGGTTAAGCCGGATTTTGCTCCCGAGCCTAAACACTGGAATACAGAAGGTTATCTCAAACATACACCTCTTGACCCATGGGGGAATCCTTATCTCTATCTGTACCCCGGCAACAAAGGAACCTATGACCTCTATTCTCTGGCAGGTGATGCCCGGGCAGGTGGTGAAGGCCAAAATGCGGATATCGGTAATTGGGCCAGTGATTCATGAACCTGCAAAGCGATGTGTGCCAAACTTCTCCTGCCAGGTTGAGTGAATGTAAACGATTGCCATTTTATTACGCCAACAAGCATAAGGTACTGCTGATAGCCAAGGTGGATGGCAGCACTCAGGTCTTCTTTCATCAACCACCAGACCCCAGGGTTCTTTCGGAGTTAATGCGATTTAGCCCAAAATATCTTCAGTATCAAGCAGTCGGAGTAACCGAGTTTCAGGAGTTGCTGACCAGCTACTATCAGAATGAAAGCTCCAGCGTGCTTCAGGATGCTGCCATTATCAGTGATGAACTGGATTTGACCCGGCTGGCTGAGGCCGTACCGACAACGGAAGACCTGCTGGAACAGAGTGATGATGCCCCGGTCATTCGGTTGATCAATGCCATGTTGATGGAGAGTATTCGGCAAAACGCATCCGACATTCATATTGAAACCTTTGAAAACCTGTTGATGGTGCGCATCCGTGTGGATGGTGTACTACAGGAGTTGTTGCGACTGCAAAAATACATGGCATCATTGCTCGTATCACGACTGAAGGTTATGGCCAAGCTGGATATTGCAGAGAAGCGAGTACCCCAGGATGGGCGCATCTCATTAAAACTGGCAACCCGCGAAGTGGATGTTCGGGTATCGACCCTGCCAGCCAGCAACGGAGAACGTGTGGTTTTGCGGTTGCTGGATAAACAGGCTGCACGTCTGAACTTGAACCATCTGGGCATGTCAGCCAGTGCCAGAGATACGCTGTCAACACTCCTTGGCAAACCCTACGGCATTGTGTTGGTTACAGGTCCGACAGGTTCGGGGAAAACCACAACCCTGTATGCCGGACTCACCTCATTAAACGATCAACGGCGTAACATTTTGACCGTTGAAGACCCCATTGAGTACCAGCTTGAAGGTATTGGCCAAACTCAGGTGAACAGTAAAGTTGATATGACTTTTGCCAGGGGACTTCGGGCAATATTACGTCAGGATCCTGATGTTGTGATGGTGGGTGAGATCCGGGATAGGGAAACTGCAGAAATTGCCGTTCAGGCCAGCCTGACCGGTCATCTTGTACTTTCAACACTTCATACCAACACCGCCATCGGTGCCCTTACACGACTTAAGGATATGGGTGTCGAATCATTCCTGCTGGCCTCCAGCCTTGTTGGAGTAATCGCCCAGCGGCTGGTCCGCTTATTGTGCCCAGAGTGTAAACAACCTTATCAGCCGAGTTCACATGAGTGCAGCCAGCTGGCTATCGAACCATCGTCACATCTGACCCTCTTTAAAGCAGTAGGCTGCCCTTCCTGTAATCATACCGGGTATCGGGGGCGAACCGGGATTTATGAGGTGGTGCCCATAGATGATCGCATCAGGCGGATGATACAGGAAGGCTGTGGCGAGCAGACCATTGCTGATGAAATTCACCAGGAGGTTGCCAGTATCCAGGATGATGGTCGGCGAGCTGTAACAAAAGGCATAACCTCACTGGAAGAAGTCCTGCGGGTTACCCTGAAAAACTGATCATTTATGGAATACGATCTAATATTATGGCGGCCTACGAATATATCGCGATAAATACCCGGGGTAAGCGGGAAAAAGGAACATTGGAAGCCGACAGCAGTCGTCAAATTCGGCAACAGCTGAGGGAGAAACAGTGGTTACCTTTGTCTGTAGAACCCATTGCAGAACAGAAAAACAAGCAGACTCAAGAGAGAACAATCCAGCTATTCCAGCGTGGACTTTCTCCGACCGAGCTGGCTACAGTCACTCGACAACTGGCTACACTGATTCAAGCTGCGATGCCTGTAGAAGCATCACTGTACGCGGTAGCCGCTCAACAGGAAAAGCGACGAATCAAAAATATTCTGCTGGCCATCCGTTCACGAGTACTGGAAGGGTATACACTGGCACACAGTATGGAAGCATTCCCTAAAGTGTTTCCGGAAATGTATCGAGCCACCGTTGCTGCCGGTGAACACTCCGGTTATCTTGACCGGGTACTGAACCAGCTGGCTGATTACACTGAAGCCAGAATGCATTCTGCCCGCAAGGTACAACAGGCTCTGTTGTACCCTCTAATCTTGATGGTAACCGCAGTGGGAATTATCAGTTTTATGCTCGGTTATGTGGTGCCTGACGTCATTAAGGTATTTGTAGATTCCGGGCAGTCACTTCCCATAATCACAGAGTGGCTGATTGCCAGCAGTGAGGGGTTTCAACATCACTGGCCAGCAATACTGACTGCCTGTATTACAGCACTTGTACTCTTTCAGCAGATGTTAAAAAAGGACAGGCCAAAAAAACTTTGGCACCGAATTTACCTGAATTTTCCTGTACTTGGCAGACTCGCCAGCACTGCTGATACAGCGAGATTTGCCAGTACACTGAGCATTCTGGCCAAATCCGGTGTTTCTCTGGTTGATGCATTGATCATTGCTTCTCAGGTGGTTTACAACTGCACAATAAAGTCTGCTGTCGAGAAGGTCACCCAAGACGTCAGTGAAGGTATCAGTTTAAACCGGGCAATGCAGGACGCCGGATACTTCCCCCCCATGATGGTTCATATGGTGGCCAGTGGAGAGGCTACTGGTGAACTGGAGCAGATGCTGGAGCGCACAGCCCATAATCAACAACAGGAGCTGGAAAGCAGAATTTCTCTGCTCTTGGGTTTATTTGAGCCGATGATGCTGCTCGTTATGGGGGGCGTTGTCATGTTAATTGTCATTGCTATTTTGCTGCCAATTATGAACATGAATCAGCTGCTTGGATTTTGAGCATAGAGAGCAGTAACGGAACTCTAAAGCACTCTTAATTTTTCGGCGGCTCTTGCAACCCAGGAAAAAAGAGCGTCTTCTTCACTCTTTATTTTTCTGTCTGGATGGTCAAGATACAGTCTGGATGATGTTACTTCTGCGATAAGCTCTCTCTTCCATTGCATCGCCTTCAGCCCCTTTATATTGTCAGTAGACATCAATGCGTCCAATATTTGCTCTGTGGGTTCACTGTTGACATCCGCTCGAAAAAACAATGTGGATAAACTTTCCTGCTGGGTTAACTCAATCTCAAGAATTTGGATAGATGTCGTTTCATCTCGACAAAGAAGTGCATGACAGTACTTTCTCCGTCGCCCATCGATTAAATGTACTTTTCTACAATTTTTCTTCGGAACTGTTCCGGTTTGCGTTTTAACAGACCAGCCATATTCAACCTTCAACTTTTGGAGCATCATCTCAAAAAAGTTCAATTTCTCAGGACCATCCAGTAATTCAGCAGCATCAAGACTATTAATATCTGAACGAGGGAGTTCACCATGGTCATTAGCTTCAGTAAGCCCAAGCATTTTTTCTTCAGAGAGTTCGTGATTCTCAGGTGACTCTGCTTTGGACAGAGTTCTTATAGATGGAGGGTTTCGCTTTAATGCAATTTCTGTATCAAAATAAAAACCAGAGGAGGTGATTTTTAGCAAATACTTTTTCCCTGAAGCCCTTGGAGAAAGGTCCGCATCAATTTCTTCGGGACATATATTCAAACCAGGCCTACCCTTTTCACCTGCCTCAATACCACCCGGCTTTTCACTCAGAACAAGACTGTCATTCGTGTGTGAAAAATAGACAGCATCCAGCTTTGGCACTGCTATACCTGAAACCGACCGAATCTCTCGAATATAGTTGTGATGAGACTCCCCAAATTCAGCTCTTCCTGTATACCCAGACCATGATATTTCACAATTCTCTATATTTGGCAACGAACAGTCAAAGGTCCATCGCTCATCATGGTTATCCAATAAATAAGACTCTTCATTCAGAAGTTTAAAAATCGAGCAAAAGCTCTTTTCAGCATCCTTACTAAAGAACAGCCAGGTAAAAAATTTTCGAAACTGGAAGCTATTCAAATAGCCCACAGGCACTTCTGAAGTAAGCCTTACCTCACCAACCCAATCATTCTTCTCAACTTTAGCCAATTGCCAGGTATTTCCTTGATAGATTGCAGCTCTGGTAACTTCTGCTGAATGAAAAAAGAGCATTCTTGCCAATTCTGTGACTGGGAGCCAGTATCCTTTATTGCCAACTTCAAAAAAGTACACAACCTGTTGATCAATCTGCTCTGAATACTCTCTCAACCTCTTTAATGATCGAGGGAGTTCGCGATAGCGATATTTTTTCCACTCAGACATGTCCGGAACTTTGAAAGTGCCTGTATATCCTGAGGTTTCATATTGATTGATACTCGCAGGGTAGGTCATCCCTGGAATTAATCCGGGCAGTAGGTCAACAGGGAAGCTTTGGCGATAAGGCTTTCCTTCCTGGTTGAAAAAGTAACAAACAACAAACCAGCCCTGCCCCGGCTTAAAGTACCAATCTCCCAGCAGAACCAATCTGGAACCTTTAGATACCCCTCGAATACCAATTCCGTTCAATCAAGGCTCCGCTGTTGCTCTAATTTCTGGATAACTGTTTCTATCCTCTTTGTCACAGACTCAAACCTGATACCCGCAACCCGTAATAACCGCCAACGTTTAAGCGGTAAATTCTGTCGCTTGAGCTCCTCCGCAGCATTCAGTACTCGAAACAGCTGGAAATCCTCAATACTTTCTGCATGACCCAACAGCCACTGTCTGGTTTTTGGTAACTTTTTCAAGTGCTTATCCACAGATACATGTCTGGGTAGTTGCTTAACCAGAAAGGTTCGACTTAAACGACATCTACCTGATTTTTTATTGAGTGTTTTGAAGGCACAGGCTAAAGCCAGCACATTTTCTTCATCCCACTTTCCATAGTCAACCTTGCCTTGTTTCGAATGATTGACCACTTTATCTGGGCGATGGCTCATCAACCATTGTCGATCATGACGATATAACCAGGCATAAAGTGCTCCACGCTCGCCTGTAGATCGAAGTGCTTTAATACCAATATCAGGATACTTTTTCAATAACATCAGCCAGGCCTGACGATACTCTCTCGTTTTTATTGTTGGCTGAGTTACCTGGAGGGGGAATGTGCCTTTCTTATCTGGTTCTGCAGGAAGTCGACTAACCCTTGTGAAAATTGTTTTTACGGGTACTTCCGGTAGCAGAGATGCCCATACCATCATGTGTCGGATAGGATGAAAAGACTTTCGGTGCTTTCTGAACATTTGAGTTAGCCAGCTATAGTGTGCAGCTACCTGCGGGCTCCTGTTCAGGCATGTGCCAAACCAGTCATTTTCAATATGCCGTCGTATACTTTGATGGTCAACACGGCTCCCTTTTTTAAACCCCAATTGATCGGCAAGTTGCTTATAAAAGACTGTCCATTGATGGCTGCTCAATCCTGTAATTTTCTGTAAGCCCATTAGACTGCTGTATAGGCGATGCAGTTTTATTTCAATATCTTTCAGTTCAACATGGGCCGACGTCTGGTCTGTAACCTCTCTCACAGCAGGGGAGAAAAGGTGCTTATGCCTTGAATGAAAATAGGATTTTGCAGAGAGTAACTCCTGACTATGATAGATGCAGACATCAATGCCCGGTATATGATGACTTCTTAACCAACAGGACTCACCAAACTGCTCGTTTTGCTGTTGAACGCAGGAAGGGCAGTAACGAAAGAATGCCGGTTGAGTCAGGGCTCCAGCTGATATCCCACAACGTGTATGAATATCACCTCCCCGGTTGGAATTCATGGAGCTGACGATTTTTTCAGCAAGGTCAGGCTTCAGAAATGGTAAATAAAATGGTGCCAGAGTGTAGCGTTTGATAATGTCTTTTTCGGAAATTTGCCATACCTGTCCTACATGCTGAACAAGATAACGAAGGTGGCTCGGCAAATCAGGAATAGCGGTAGCCGTATCAGTACCAAATACGTCCCGTAGTATTGCTTTCCGGTTACCCGATTGCCCTGTGTGAATCCCGTATCGTGCAATGATGCTGTAAAGCAGCTCATCAGGATAGGGTACTGGAAAATAGGAAAGCACCATGCTTAGCCTGCCAGTAGAGTCTCTACTGGGTAAATCACCGAGTGTTCAGCAAGCAATTCATACATTGCTCCCGTTTTATCCGCATACAATTTTCGCATATCCGGCGATTTCAGCTGTGACCAGTTTTCTGGACAGGTTAGTGGTGCTTTTTCTTTTTCCTTTGATTTTTTTGGTTTCTGTGACAAGCCACTCAAGGCTGTCGTCGCATGCTGAATAATTTGTATTAGCTGTAGTTCGGGATTCGCTTCAACAGCATCTCTTACCAAGGGTTCAGCGATATCATCCGCCACCCCCATTGAAACCAAAGCAGCTCTTGCGTCGTTAGCGACACTGGTTTGAGAAGCTTCTCCCATATCAACCTTCTTGTGCCTGTTGAGCGGTTTGGGCTTCAGATGGTCGAAAGCAATAATAAGAGTACTGTCGATTTCGGGAATAATTAAATCTCCACAACGCTCTATTTTATTCGTATCGTTGCTTCCCAATGCTGTCAGCATTGGCTTTACAATCGAAAATTGCTCTTCAAAAATATCATCAAGCAGGTCAGAAGATAAACACTCCTCTCCTGGCTCCTCAGCCATAAGTATTGCCCTTGCCTGTGCGATACAAAACAGTTTAACCAGTATATCCGGTACCCCCTGACTTAACTCGTAGAGCTTATTTGTTATGACTTCATTCCTTGGGATGGGAGATTTTAACCATTGGTAATCCCAGATCTCATCAAGAAAATCATCCCAGCTTTCATCAAATGATAGCCGGTCCCATACGAGGCTACCTGAGCCACTTGCTCTCCGAGCCTGACGAAACTCATTGGCAAATAGCTTAAGTGCTTTTGGGGTGCCAATTAACACTACAGACACTTCTACCACGTTTACGAGGGTGACAAGAAAGTTGATCATCTTCTTTTCGCCACCACTCTTGGCAAGGTTCATGTGCTGAAATTCATCCACAACCAGTAAGCCAATGGCATGTATCAGGCACAGGTCTGCAACATCAGCAATCATTTTTCCGATACTGGTCTTACCCGATGTGTACTTTTGACGGTAGTTAGTATTCAGCCGCCTATCCAAGGCAATAAAGAAGCTCTCACAAAACTCGGATAGAGATCCATCGTAAGGGCAGTCAACTTTGATCCAGGGCACTTGCAGCAAGTGATACTCCGGGTGGTAAATGACTCGGGGATAGGTGTTTAAAATAATATTGGTAGCGGTGGACTTTCCTGCACCTGATATCCCTGCCAGGGTTGTTGATGAGGCTGTCGAATTCACCATATCGTCATGAACATAAGATGTTAGGTCTTGTTTTTTTAACAGGTCTCTAATGGCATTCAATTTACGCTTGAAGGTGGCAGTTTTCGGATTTCGTCCCAGATAACTAACCCTGATTAACTCTGACAACTTCTGCTCTAACACCAAGTGCGTTGTCTGAGGAACAAAAAATTTCTGCGCAGTCGAGCAATAGCATGAACTCTGACATGGCCTTCCAGGTTGACTTCATTGGCATGAAATATAGGCCTCTTGGTCAACTTTTCTACTGTATCAACTGGGCTTAGAATTTCTGGCAAAGCCGCAATAAGGGGGTTCTCTGTATATTCTGGTAAGCCGATATCTTTATATTCTGCAACTGGAAATCGTTGCAATTCAGTTTTGGTCGTCATCATGCTCTTCCTTCAGCAGATCTTTTAATCGGGAGGGTAACTTAAAACTTTTTCTTTCTTGTTGAGGCTGATGAAGCTGAATAACATCTGCTGAAGCTGTTTCTCTCTGCTCTCGCTCCTGACCGCCTTTCTTCGTACGTTCATACTGGCGTTCTTGTCTCTTATTATCGGATATTCCTTTTACTTTCTCCGCCTTTGTCAATGTCTGCTTTTCAGGCTTTTCTGCCTTGGATCTTTTTGCGATCTGCTCCAAATCGTGAACGAGATTCACTGATCCAGCACGTTTTTTTAATTTTGACGTTGCTGCTGTTGAAGTTCTGACGTTATTTCTCTCCCAGACTTCCCATATGGTCAGATCCCTAAACGCACGGCTTCTTTGTGTGAGGCTGGCTTCTATGTAATCTGCATAGGAGCTTGAAGGCCGTATATAGATGATATTTGATGAAAAAAGATCATAAGCCACAGTGACTGTTTTAGGTCCACTGTAATTAACCTCAAACCATCCCCAGTCAATTGCCTCTTTACAGGTGTAATAGCAACCAAAAAGTTTGAGCCCGTGTTCCGTGACAGAAGCTGTCGTATGAGGCAGCAGATTCACTTTAACAAGTTCTTCAGCAGGTCTTCTCAAGCGACCAGTTCGGTACTCTATACCCCAGTTCCAGAGTGTGGCTGGGTTGAATGGAAGTTCAGGAGGAATATCAGGATCAGGGTCATAGGTTGAAATAGTGTGTTCATTGTTATAATAAAGAACAATTTTAATGAGCATCTGGGTAAATTCGCGTAGGGTATGAATCCCATCTTGCCGATAATCTTTCCCGTGACGTTTTTTGCCAATCACATTCCCAGTCACATAGCCTTCAACAAACGGTTTCATCTTAACCTGCAGGCTTCGGAAATATCTCTCCACTACACCTTTCCAGTCAGCCCGGTACGGTGGTGTGTTTTCAATATTGACATTGAATGATTGACTTAAAATCTCAATATGACGACCTAATAGCTCACCTCTGTCACCAATAATTGCTTCAGGCAATCCCGACATCGACCACTCATCTTCGGTGATATTTATGCCAAACTCAGCACAATAAGCCACCTTATCAGTCATCGCGTTTGCCAAGGCTTCCATTGCAGACACCCATGACGGATTCTCCAAACCAACATACATTCCGACAATCGCCCGGCTGAAGACATCAACCACTAAATAAAAGGTTGGGCGCCCTATGATTTTCTCTCGATTCTGCTCTGAAACAAGGTAGACATCTGCAATGGTCGCATCAATCTGATAACGACTGCCAGGGCCAGCCACTTCTGCTGTAGATGTTCCCAGCACGGGACGGAAGTCTTTCAGGTAGTTTACTTCGCCTTTTCGTTTTTGCGTAATCTCAATGGGTGAGTATTCTTTTTCGTAGAAGTATTTGAACTGTCGCTCTGTGGGAACATTGAGCAAATCGTCTGCTTTACACGGTATCGGCACACCAAATGCAATAAGAACCTGATTATAAGCGTAATCAAACTCATACTCTCCCTCGTGCAGCAGGCACTTTTCGATAGCTACACGAAACAGTGCTTTCACCTGATCATCAACATTGATACCTGTGCCAGGCGTTGTGGTTCTTGGGGCTCCCAGCTTTTTGCTGCCCGGAGTTTTTGTCTTTCCTAATCCACCGCATAGATCATAACGTGCTGTTAGTGAGTTTTTGCACAAGCCAAGCTGCCAATATCGACGAAGCCATCGGTAAATGGTCTGCTTGGTTGAGCCACTTTCTTTTAGTGCTTGAGTTAGAAGCTGACCTCTTTCTGACCGTTGATAGATTTCAGGTTCTTTCATAACCAATGATTCAATAACTTCCCAAGCCCTTTTCTGTACTTCTTCAGCACGAGAACCCTGTTTTGGTGGCTTCATTGAGATATTGAGGTACGGGTCTTTTATTCCCTGCAGCTCACCTTTAGCCATCAAGTGCTCAAACTCACTTCTTGGTGCTATTTCAGGTAAGGCTCGCTCATCATCAATATCAATCCAGACGATTCCCTGCCGGTTAGACCACAATACTCGCACCCGTTTCTGAGAGATCAGATAAACATCATTGGGCATAAACATATTCATAGTCCTCATTCAGCCAGTGCTTCGAAGGAACCAGCTGACCTGTTCTAAGGGAACGATGATTGATTTCTGCCATATCCCAAGTGAATGCTCCCTGTGCAAGCAGGTGTCGGAGATATTGCAAGTGGGTTCCCGCTTTTTGAGACTGCTGCTCATCCAATTGCCTCATCACCATAGCAATTTTGTTTTCCGGGAAAGTTTCGATCGCCTTAAGCACTCTACTGAATGTGGACCATTGGGCATTACTATCCAGTTCATAGCTATATAGGTGGGGAATCAACCACTTAATATTTTGGATTAGCGTGACTGGAATTTCATTTTCCGTAAACAGAAACCATTCAATGGCTGCTGCCTCCCAATAACGTCGCTCCAGTTCTTGCTTTTCAACAACACGGGGATCTTCAAGGTCATCGCGGTATTTGACTGAGATGGCCTGACTGACAATCTGCCCGTCACGGTCGAAATCAACAAATAGATCCGTCGACATGACTTGCAGAGTGCCTTTAGCTGCTGGGTGTTTGATTCCGGTACGCTTCGAAATAGTGAGCGTTTTTTCTGGATCAAGAGGAAACTGTTCACGGATATCAACAACATCAGGCATCCAGTCGAACAAAAGAAATACTGCAAGCTCCAAGTCAGAGAGAAGGTGAACAATTCGACCATGGGTGATGGAAGGCCGCCTGTGCACGCGACCTTTACTGGGTACATCGCGAACGGTTAAGAATGGCTTGTAATCCATTCCAAAGCCTTGTCCCCGCTTTTCTTTTGTCAGCCTCTTGATTATCGCTGATTCCAGTAGATCAACAATAATCCTCGGCTGTGGCTTCAGAAAATCCTTATAGTTATTCATACCAAGCGTCCGAGCTATGCCAATAACCTCAGCATAACTCAGAATCCAGCAAAGTATGATAGTTTTTTGTCAACCCACAACATCACTGCCACCAAATACCCGAATTATTCAACCGTCACACTTTTGGCCAGGTTGCGCGGCTGATCAACATCGGTACCCTTGATAATCGCCACATAATAAGAGAGCAGCTGGAGGGGAATGGTGTAAAGAATCGGGGCAACCACTTCCGGCACCTCGTCCACTGGCAGAACCCGGACACCTTCGGTCTCGGTCAGGTTGGCCTGTTTATCCGCAAAGACAAACAGCTGTCCGCCTCTTGCCCGCACCTCTTCCATATTGGATTTCAGTTTTTCCAGCAGGTCGTTGTTCGGTGCCACCACAATTACCGGCATATCGTTATCGATCAGGGCCAGCGGGCCATGCTTCAGTTCACCGGCCGCGTAGGCTTCGGCATGGATATAGGAAATCTCTTTAAGCTTCAGAGCCCCTTCCATGGCGATGGGGTACTGGGTACCACGGCCCAGGAACAGACTGTGATGCTTATCGGCAAAGGCTTCCGCCATGTCTTCAATGTCATCACTCAGGGCCAGGGTACTCTTCAGGATGTGTGGCAGATTTCGTAATGCTGAAACAACATTGGATTCCTGTTCCGGGGTCATTCCCGTATGACGGCCAATGGCCGTCACCAGCATCAGCAGTGCCGTTAACTGGGTGGTAAATGCCTTGGTGGATGCCACGCCAATTTCTGCACCGGCCCGGGTCATCATGGCGATATCCGATTCCCGCACCATGGAAGAGCCCGGCACATTACAAATACTCAGTGAAGCCATATAGCCCAGCTCTTTCGCCAGTTTCAATGCCGCCAGCGTATCGGCGGTCTCACCGGACTGGGAGATGGTGACAAACAGGCAATCCTCCGGCACAAAGAATTTCCGGTAGCGGAACTCAGAGGCAATCTCAACACGGCAGGGAATACCCGCCAGCTCTTCAAACCAGTAGCGAGCCACCATACCGGCATGGTAACTGGTACCGCAGGCGACGATTTGCACGGCACGGGTTTTATTGAGGATCTCCTGACCTTCTTTGCCCAGGATATCCAGATTCAGCTGATGCTTGCCCAGTCGACCTTCCAGGGTATTGGCGATGGCTTCCGGCTGCTCGTGGATCTCTTTCAGCATGTAGTGGCGATAAGGGCCTTTATCACCAGCATCATGTTCAATGTCGCTGTCCCGGGCATCTCGCTCAACAGGGTTGCCAGCAGCATCCAGAATCGTCACCCCGTTGCGGGTCACTTCCGCTACATCGCCTTCTTCCAGGAACATGAATCGGCGGGTCACCGGAAACAGTGCCAGCTGGTCGGAGGCGATAAAGTGTTCGCCAATACCGACCCCAATCACCAGCGGGCTGCCGGAGCGGGCGACCACAAGACGTTCATTGTCGTTGCAGTCCATCACCACCATGCCATAGGCACCTTCCAGCCTGGCTACCGCTTTCTGCACGGCGTCGAGCAGGGAGTCGCTGCCCTTGAGTTCCAGGCTGACCAGATGGGCAATAACTTCCGTATCGGTATCCGAGGTAAAGACATAGCCTTCGCCCTGCAGAAACACTCTTAATGCTTCATGGTTTTCAATAATGCCATTATGAACAACGGCAATATGATCTTCTGATACGTGAGGATGGGCGTTACGCTCACTGGGTGCCCCATGGGTGGCCCAGCGGGTATGGGCAATGCCGGTACCGCCCCGAAGCGGGTTCAGGGAAACCGCTTCGGCCAGCTCAGATACCTTGCCGGTACGCCTTTCTCTGTGAAGTTCGCCATTGTCGTTAATAATAGCGACACCTGCTGAGTCATAGCCCCGGTATTCCAGACGACGAAGCCCTTCCAGCAGAATATCTGCTACATCTCTTTGCGCTACAGCCCCAACAATCCCACACATAGTTGTCGATCCCCTGGATCATCATAAACGTTGCAAAAATCATCATGGAGTGGATGACCTGAGAGTCATCTCCCCCCTTCCTGTAAATCTCAGTCTTTCTTTACCGGGCGCTGCCAGCCTTCGATATTGCGCTGCTTGCCACGTGCCACGGCCAACTGTTCATCGGGAATATCTTTGGTAATGGTGGAACCAGCACCGGTGGTTGCACCACGCCCAATGGTCACAGGAGCCACCAGCGAACTGTTGCTGCCGATAAAAGCGCCATCGCCAATCACCGTCCTGAATTTATTGACACCGTCGTAATTGCAGGTAATGGTGCCAGCACCAACATTCACCTCATCGCCAACTTCAGCGTCGCCCACATAGCTGAGGTGATT
Source organism: Endozoicomonas acroporae (assembly GCF_002864045.1). Lineage (GTDB taxonomy): Bacteria > Pseudomonadota > Gammaproteobacteria > Pseudomonadales > Endozoicomonadaceae > Endozoicomonas > Endozoicomonas acroporae. Next base: position 18,451 of record NZ_PJPV01000067.1, on the reverse strand, counting down.
GACCTTGCTGCCTTTGCCAATCACGGTTTTCTTGATTTCCACAAAGTTGCCGACCCGGGCTTTTTCCTTAAGTTCGGTACCTGGCCTCAATCGGGCAAACGGGCCAACCTCACACCCGGCAGCGACAACCGCATCTTCAAGAATGGAGTGTGCCTTGATAATGGCACCTTCCCCGATAACAGAGTTGCGAATCACACAACCGGGTTCGATATAAACGTTATCTGCCAGCTCAACCTTGCCTTCGAGAACCACATTGATGTCCAGGGTAATGTCATGGCCAGTCTTGACGTCGCCACGAATATCCAGACGATGCGGGTCAATAATCGTGACACCATTCACCATCAGGTTATTGGCCAGCTGATGTTGCCGGGCGCGTTCCAGCTCCATCAGCTGGACACGGCTGTTCACACCTTCCACTTCAATTGGGAGCTGCGGCTGGACATGAATGACCGGGGTATCTTCGGTCACGGCCATCGAGACAATATCGGTGAGATAGAACTCATGCTGGGCATTTTCATTCTTCAGGCCATTAACCCAGCCACTGACCTTATTGCCGGGAATGGCCATGATGCCCGTATTCACTTCATTAATGGCCAGCTGCTCCGGGCTGGCGTCCTTATCCTCAACAATGGCCTGAATATTGCCAAAGCCATCGCGGATAATCCGGCCATAACCGGAAGGGTTGGCCAGGTTGATGGTCAGCAGGCCGAGGCGCTCACCGTTACTGGCCGCCAGCAGAGACTGCAGGGAAGAGGAGTGAATCAGGGGAACGTCGCCATAGAGCACCAGCACCACATCGGCACCTTTGCAGCCCGGCAGTGCCTGCTGCACAGCATGGCCGGTACCCAACTGCTCTTCCTGAACCACCCAGTTCAGATCGTAGTGGCCCAGTGCCTGTTTTACCTGCTCTGCGCCGTGACCAATCACCACATGAATCTTGCCGTCACCGACTTTTCTCTGCGTGTGCAGGGCACTGAGAATCACATGCTCCAGCATGGGCTTGCCAGCGATACGATGCAGCACCTTTGGCAGTTTGGATTTCATGCGGCTGCCCTGCCCGGCAGCAAGAATAACGATATCAGCTCTCATGGTAGCCTCGGTCGACAAAGTGCCCCGGCGGGAGCATCTGCTTTATAACTGTTTCGTCTGGCAACGTAAAAACAAAAGCACTTTCAGGTATCAAGCCTGATAAATCGGAGTGTTTTTTGGGAGAAAAATACCAGAACAGAAATTATGTTTTTCTGAAATGTCAGGAATATTGAACGGTTGGAGTCATTGGAATGACTGCCACAGTTATCCAACCACTGACTCCTGAATGCTCGAAAATCTACTACACATCAGTAGGTTAATCACAGTGCGTAAAAAGACAACCCTTTATGTCATAAAATAATTGACAACAGCGCAAGCAACAGCAGTACCGACAGCACGGTTTACCCGGTGTTTGACCCGGGTGTTCCGGAAACAGGATTCATACTTTGCCTGACCATTTTTTCCAGCCGGTCAAGCTCATTCACAATCACTGACTGTCTTTTATAATAAGTCCTGCATTCAGCAATTCTGCACAGGGGATTGACGCCTGAGAACTCTTCATCAATGGTATGCTCACCGGTCTGATCACTGATCAGGCGACCATAGTCAAACTTCAATTGCTTCACCAGATCCCTGACCTCTCGGGTGGTAAAATTCTCCGGCTTCAGACGGGCAATGGCCGCAGAAAAACCTTCCGCTTCCCGGTAGATAACAGAAACCGGCAAATGGTCAGATAACCCGCTTTCCAGATCATCAGCAACATCCAGCCCCAGTTGCCGTATTTCGGTATGGGATGCCCATTTTTTTTCAATGTCCCTGTACACCAGCTGGCGGTCATAAATACAGTGGCTTGCCACCTGGGGATGTGCTTTCCAGCGTTTGCTGCCCCACGGGTAACGCACTTTGTTTCCGGCTCCGAGATACCATGACCCATCCGGCTCCCGGCGATCTGCCGCCTTGATGGTTGCCTGGTCGCTATTGACAAAAAATGACTCGCTGCGCTCAACCAGCCGGGTATCGCTTTCTTCATCATGGGTCTCGTAGTAACTGTCAGTAAATTTTTCCCCCAGTGCTTGCCTGCCCTGTTGATACTGTTCGTTTTTAATGACCCTCCCCTGCTCATCTGACCGAGCAATGTTCAGGTCTCCCATCAGGAAGATGCCATGATGGTGTCTGTTATTTTGCCTGTCGTTATTGCTATCCGCCTCAACCCACCGTCTGATCTGCTTCAACTCGGCAACGCGGATCGCATCATAGGTTTGACCGTCCTTAGCCTGAAGGTGGGTATTGTATACCACGGCCGTTTTATCGTTACCGAGATCCAGTACGATGCGCAGCAGCCCTTTATTGGCCAGCTGGTCTTCTGCGGCCAGATCAGAGAACGGCCGGAATGAAACCTCCTGTACGGGATATTTGCTGGCAATGGCCAGGCCACTGTTCAACCCGGTTTCCCGGGGGGCAACACTGTGCACAATATGATGGTAGTGGCCACTGAGATCCTGGCAGAGTCGCTTCGCCGCCTGCTGGTCAAACACCTCCTGGAAGCAGACAACATCAGGGATAACGTCAGGATTGCAGGTTAATGCTGCGGCAATTTCCCCACTGCGCTGCTGTGATGAGCGCAGGTCATTGAGATTACGGATAAACGACGGCATCAGGCCAGTGTTGTAGGTCATCAAATGCAGGCCCTGCTCAGGATGATAGACGGCGGGTGGCACAGAAGACTGAATCAGGGAAATGTCGTTCCTGAACAGGTTACCGATCATGCGCAGGGAGAACCCCAGGATTCCCAATGCCAATGAAGGCACCAGAAATAAGGTGACGGCAGTCACCCGGGCTACTTTCCTGGCCCACAGTGGTACATTTTGCGTCTGTTTTTCACCCTCGGAAGGCGTGCTGCTTTTGCCGGGTCGGTCATGGGCGAACAGCCTGGTTGCCGAATCGGCGACCAGAGAAACCGGTCGGGACAGAAACCGGCCAAGGTAATGGCAACCACGGCCAAAGCGGTTGTGAGAATAAACATAGTGATTATCTCTGGAAACATACTGGGTCTGAGCTTGCGCTGGCCGGACTTCAGGCATGAAATCTCCACGGGTTTGTCTGCTGCTTATATCAGCCATCGACAATTACGCTCACCACTTAAAAGACTGTCGCACCGTTTTGCCTCCAAACTTCCCGCACCATCGAAAAAATACGATTCCCGGATTTTTTTTCAGCAAGAAACAGTAAGAAGGCTATTCTTGCCCAAGGTCAAAAACCTTTGGCGCGCCGGGCTGGTTGCCAATCCTCCTGCCCTTGGTGAAAATGCGGGTTTTCTGACAGGCACTGTTTATGACTCCGACCACATTAACCCGATACCCGTGCTATGAATCTTGATACTCTGGAAAATCTTGGTCTTAGCCAACGGGAAGTCAGTACTTATCTGGCCCTTTTAAGACTTGGCTCAGCATCCATCCGGGATATTGCTGCGCAAACCGGCATCAATCGCGGCACCACCTACGAAACCCTGAAAGACCTCGCTGGCAAAGGTGTTGTCAGTTACTTCCCGAAAGGTAAGCGTCGCATCTTCTCGGCTGAACCTCCGGAAAAGCTGCTGGAGCTGGCGGAGGAAAAACGACAGTCTCTGGACACTACCATTGAAGAGATGAAGCTCAGGCTGATCCCGCAACTGAATCATCTTAAGCCGGATTTCAGTGCCGGGAATGTCCGCTTCTACGAAGGAGACAGTGGCATTGAGTTTGTACTCAAAGACATTCTCAATACGGTAGCCCGGCAACAAGACCGGGAATACAGTGTCTTTTCCTCCAAGTTGATTCGCCATCACCTGTACCGCCCGTTTCCCAACTACACACAGCAGCGTATCCGCAAGAATATCAAGGTGCGGGTGATTGCCATTGGTGAAGGCGGGGAGGATGCCGAGCTGTCTGAGCGCAAGTGGATTGACGCCAAAGGGCGCATGGATGCCAGCTATATTGCGATATATCCGCCAAAAGTTGCGATGATTTCCCTGGGTTCCAGAAATTACCCGGTCGCTGTCGTGCTGGACTCACCGGAAATTGCCGCAGCTCAGCAAATTATCTTCGAGACACTGTGGAGTACGCTTTAATTGGCCGCGCTGGATCGATCGGGCAGCTGGCAAGAATTCATCAAAATCTTTTCTATACTTGTCACACATCGGGCCTGTGTCACCAGGAGGTTTCACAGGCTTCCCTCTTCAATTTCACTGCTCACTGTTGAGTCTGAAACGGAGTCTGATTGTGAAAAGCTACTGCCTGAAATTATGGTGGCTGATCTGTGTCGCCGCTCTTGTTCCCCTACTTACTCCCACCGCCCTGGCCACAGACCATAACGATGGAACGCCCCTCAGTAATGACTTCAAGTGGATGAATCTGAACCTGATGTATGCCTACAAAGAGCTACCTCGAAGAGAAGATGAAGCCAATGATGGGCATGACTATCTGGAGCTGGAGTTTGGCGGGCGTTCAGGCATTCTTGATCTGTATGGGTATGTGGATGTGTTTAATCTGACCAACGGGGATAACAGTGATAAGAAAGACAAACCCAAAATGTTCATGAAGTTTGCCCCACGGTTATCACTGGCAGGGTTATTTAATAACTTGCCCTGGGGGCCGGTGACAGATATTTACCTGGCTACCCTGTTTAACTGGGGTGGCGGTGGTGGCGCTAACTTCGACCCTGTCAGCAAAAAAAACATTCCGGGAGAAGATGCTAACAGCTCATTCTGGGGTATTGGCTCCGACCTACAGGTTCCCTGGTTTGGCAAGATGGGGCTCAACCTGTATGGATTTTATGATCTTAACCGAAAAGAGTGGAATGGCTACCAAGTTTCCACTAACTGGTTTACGCCATTTTATACCTTTCAGAACGGCTCATTTATCAGTTACCAGGGATACCTTGATTATCAGTTTGGAGGAAAACAGAACAAGACTCTCTATCCCAACAGTGCTAATCCTGACAAGGATCATGCAACCAGCGGTGGGGCAATGTTCAATGGTCTTTACTGGCACTATGACAAGTTTGCACTGGGTTATGGTTTAAAACTGTATTCAAATGTTTACCTGATAAAAGATGGAGGTAACGCATTTGGAGCCAAAACCAAAGCAAGCGGCACCAGCCATTTCTTTGCGATCAGCTATAAATTTTAATAACCATTGCTGATAATTCTGTTCCTTTCATTTTACCCGGCAAGGATGCCAGCCTTGTAGAATCCCTATTCAAATCGATAATTCATTGCTTACAGAATACTTGCAGGATAATTAACTCATAAAGACACAAGTACCAGGGAACAGATGTTATATTGGAGATAACTCTTCCCGGAAGTCATCTTTATGCAGTCAAAACCGGCGTGTACAGCAGTTACGCAGCATAAATCCTGGCCGAAACTGATCATCAATGCCTTATTAGCTTCTGTGCTTGTTGCATTGGCTTATTTCTGGGTCTCACAGGAAAACCAGAAACCCGGTTACATTTATGACAAGACTTACAAGCTGACCATTCTTAACACCAGTGAGCTTACTCATGAATATGACAATGGAAAGTCAAACAGCAGTGATCAACTGATTCAACGGCAGGCGCTGATCAATAAAATACGCAAAGAAGTAGAAGCCGATGGCGGGAAATTATTGTTACTCTCCGGAGGAGAACTCAGCACCAATGATGACATCCTGAACCTGAAACAACTGAACCAGCTGGGCTATAACGCCATGGCGGTGAGCCCATTATTATTTGATGAGCCGCTGAACAATATCCGCAACCAGGAAGCCGCTGCTGACTTTCCTTTTTTGTCCGCCAACCTTTATGAATCTGAAACAGGCCGTCCCGTGTTTGATGCCTACGCCCTGTTTGACTTCGATGGGCTGCGCATTGCCGTTATGGGGATTACCAGGCCAGGCGCTGTTAATGATGTCATTTCAGAGTACCGCCGGGGTATTGAACTGATTGATCCGGCACTGGCAACGTCAGAGCTGATACCCTATCTGAGAAGACAGGCAGATATTGTTATTGTTGCCACTCATGCCATCCATTACCCAAAACTGATCAGATCTGGCAGCAAGCCAGTGTTTCCGGTAGCCAAAATGGAAGGTATTGACCTGCTGGTAGGTAATAGTGCCCTACCCCACCATGAGTCTTACCATAGGACTGAATCCGGTACACCTTTAAATGCATCTGAATGCTGCTCAGCCATTAAAAGAATTGACCTGGAATTTCGTAATGGGGAGTTAAAGAAAATAAACTCTTTAAAAATCAATCTTATTAGCCAATTAGAATCCGGACCTGGCTATTGAGTACACCATTTAATTCAAACACGGTTATTAATGAGACTATAGTAATAAAATTTTTTTTACATCCGCTTAATAAAACACCATTATCTTATTCTATCGGTTAATTTCTCTCAGCTTCTGATAAAGCATCTATACTTGCTCTACTCAATCACAATCATTGATTAAGCAGGTATTTATTTTGACCCGTTTAAAACCCTATTTATTATCTTATGCTGTTGCTCTTTTCAGTGTGCCTGTTATAGCCAGTGACAGTTATGATTCATTTATCAGTGATACCAAAATCGATGGCAAAGTACAGAGTGTATTTTTCGATGATGAGAATACCACTGACAATATAACCAAAGGTGCATGGACAGGTGCAGTATGGCTTAATGCAGAAACTGGCTACCTGGCTGACTTTGTCAGTGTTGGAGGCTCGGCCTACCGGGTTGCCAAATTGGATATGAAGCATGGTAATGCCACCTCCAGCAACCTGCTGAATGCTGATAACGAAGGCTTTGGTAAAATCGGTCAGATATGGGTGGATTTCAAATTGCCTGACAGCTATGAAGGCCTTTCTGCCGATGTCAAAATTGGTCGTCAGCTGCTTGAAACCGGTCTGGTCACCATCTCAGGCTCCCGTTCGGTTCCCAGTGCCTGGCAGGGAGTGGATGCCAGTGTTGCCATGGACGGTTTCAAAGGCAAGGTTGCCTGGTTAAATGAAGTTTCCGGAAGAACTCAGTCAGGCTTTCACCCTATTGTGAATGAAGACGGTAATAAAATTGACTGGGTAATGGGCATGCAGCTGGGCTACACCTTTGAATTAGCCAACCAGAACAGCCTTGAACTCCAATACCGTAATGGTCTTGCAGATAACTATTTAACGGCTCATAACGGTAATGTCTGGTTAAAAATGCCCCTTTATGGTGGTTCCGAGCTGACTCTTGGTGGGATGTACTTCTATGCCAAACAGGATGGAGACCTCTGGGGAGCAAGTGAGCGGGATGGCTCATTTGAAAACAAGGCGGAATTAGGAAATCTGAATGCAACCCTGAACAGTGGTCCATGGACATTTAATGCAGCCTTCAATTACACAAAGGCCAACACAGCAGCCAACTCTATTACTAATGGCCATCACACTATAGGCCATTACAACTATAACTTCGGTGATAACACCCACGGTGTCTGGGATGTACCCACTTCCGCCAACATATCCGACTTTAATTTCAATAAAGAGAAAGCCTGGCTGATTGGGGCTGAATATGATTTCAGTGATATTGGGCTTGAAGGTTTATCACTGGGTTACAACTTCGTCTATGGATCAGGAATGAAGGCAAAAGAACTGAATGGTACTGCACATGACGTTGCCGAACACGAGCATGACCTGACCATGAAATACAATTTTTCCCAGTGGGGAATGAAGGACCTGCAATTCAAACTTGAATATGGCTATTACAGGAATGATGAAGCATTCCGTAGGGCTACCGGTCAGAATGAATCAGAAAAACTGCGAGCCTGGTTAAGTTACAACTTTACTATCTGATCAGTGATATTCCATCTGATTCATTTTATCAGGCAGCTCTGTTGAGCTGCTTTTTTATCTACTGGTTTAATTCAATATTTTGGGTTTTCAGATACTCTTTTAATAGCTGGCAGGCACTATAATCAGCGATAATTATCGTTATTTTTTTGTCTTAAATCGGTAGCCTGCCGGAGTTATCAATGAAAATTGTGCAGCTTGGGGTTGTAATAATGTCGGTACTTCTGACCGCCTGTAATACCCTGCCTGAAGGTCGATGGCAGGAAGCCAGCCCTGCACCCATTACCCTGGATATCAAAGATGATCGCATTGCTGCCCATGCCGGGTGCAACCGACTGATGGGTTCGGTCAAAATGCATGGTGATCGGCTGGTCGTAGAGCAGCTCGCCAGTACACTGATGATGTGCCATGGTGAAGAAGCCGAAAAGGAAGAAGCCTTAAAACAGCTATTGGGTGATAAACCCAGGGTTCAGATGTCCGGTGATCAACTGATACTCAGTACCAATACTTCCAGCTATGTCTTCAACAAGCAGCCCAACATGGAAGATGGCGTGACCCGCTTTATTTATGTTGCCCCGGAAAAAACACCCTGTACTGGCGTAGCCCCAATGGAGTGTTTGCAGATTCGTGAGTCTAAAGAAGATCCCTGGACCCTGTTTTACGGTGATATCGAAGGTTTTGAGTTTACGCCCGGGATTGCCTATCGCCTGCGTATCAAAGAATTTGATGTTCCAAACCCGCCAGCTGACGCCTCCAGCAAACGATGGATACTGGACCTGGTTGTAGAGCAAGAGTGGGTTGACAATCAGTAATACCTCGTGCCCACGCAGAGCATGGGAACGAAGGGGGAAGGCACAGCCCCTGAATAAAGACTGAATCACTCCGCTCAAGGTGAGCGGAGGTTGTACCTATCAAACGCATTGAAACTACAGCAGGGACTTCAGCGCAACTTCAATCATCTCATTGAACGTTAACTGACGGTCTTCCGGTGGCAGTGCTTCTCCGGTACGGAGATGGTCACTGACGGTACAGATGGCCAAACCCTGTGCGCCAAACTCAGCACAAACGCCGTACAGGCCAGCCGCTTCCATCTCGACACCCAGTACACCGTATTTCTCCATGGTATCAAACATGGCTGCATCCGGATTGTAGAACAGATCTGCAGAGAACAGGTTGCCCACTTTCACCGGCAGGTTCATGGCACGGGCAGCATTCACGGCATTTTCCAGCAGCCCATAATTGGCAATCGCCGAAAAGTCGTGGTCCCGAAAACGCATGCGATTCACTTTGGAATCTGTACAGGCACCCATACCGATCACAATGTCGCGAACCTGAACGTCCCTGGAAATAGCCCCACAGGAACCGACGCGGATCAGGCTCTTAACACCGTACTCGGTAATCAGCTCTTTGTAATAAATAGATGCCGAAGGAATGCCCATACCAGACCCCATAACAGACACCCGGACACCCTGGTAGGTGCCGGTAAAGCCCAGCATGTTACGCACATCCGTTACCTGTTCGGCACCTTCCAGGAACGTTTCGGCGATATGTTTGGCACGTAAAGGATCCCCTGGCATCAGGCAGACATCAGCAAAGGCACCGGGCTTGGCATTAATATGAGGTGTCACAGTTAAATCCTCGTTCTCGATAAAACACGACGATTAAAGTGCATCAAGGATGGTTTCCTTGACGCGGATAAGGTGGCAATAGCCAAACTTAGCCCTGCTCAAAGATCTCAGGCAAAAACGATGTGCCGTAGTCCATAGGCTCCAACTCAAAATAGCTGGCCAGTGTCTGCCCGATATCGGCAAAGGTTTCCCGCTGACCCAGGGCACATGGCATCAACTTTTTACTGAATGCCAGAACAGGAATGTGTTCACGGGTATGATCCGTTCCTGGCCAGGTTGGGTCACAACCATGGTCTGCCGCGATAATCAGAAGATCATCGTCGTCCATATAATAAAACAGGTCTGGCAGCATGGCATCCAGCTGCTCCAGCGCACCGGCGTAACCGGCTACGTCTCTGCGGTGCCCGAATGAAGAGTCAAAATCCACAAAATTGGTGAAGATAATGGTGCGATCACCCGCTTCAATCAATGCTTTACGGGTTGCTTCAAACAGGGCTGGAATACCCGTTGCCTTTACCTTTCTGGTAATCCCCTGGTTGGCAAAAATATCGGCAATCTTGCCAATACTGACCACTTCGCCACCACTGGCTACCAGCTTATCCAGTACCGTGGGTGCCGGGGGCAATACAGAAAAGTCCCGACGGTTACCGGTGCGCTGAAAGTCCCCTGCATCATCACCAATGAATGGTCGGGCAATCACACGTCCGATGTTGTATGGTTCAAGAATCTCACGGGCAATCTTGCTGACGTCAAGCAGACGATCAAGGCCAAATGTTGCTTCATGGCAGGCAATCTGAAAGACGCTATCGGCCGATGTATAGACAATCGGCTTGCCGGTTTTCATGTGTTCTTCACCCAGCGCTTCCAGAATGCTGGTACCCGAGGCATGACAGTTACCCAGAACCCCAGGAAGTTCGGCTTTGTCGATCAACTCATCCAGCAGTTCCTGCGGGAAACTGTTTTTCTCATCGCGAAAATAGCCCCAGTCAAACAGCACCGGAACACCTGCCATTTCCCAATGGCCGCTGGGCGTGTCCTTGCCACTGGAGAGTTCTTTGGCATAGCCATAAGCACCGATAATCGGCATATCATTGACCATCCCCTTGGGGAACTCACCACAGGCGTCCCTTGCCGCATGAACCAGGCCAAGACTGGACAGCTCCGGAAGGGTTAACGGGCCTTGTCGACCAATATCTGCCTCGCCATCGGCACAAGCCCGGGCAATATGTCCAATTGTATTGGAGCCAACATCGCCAAATTTATCAGCGTCTTCCGTAGCTCCAATACCGAATGAATCCATAACAAGGATAATTGCACGTTTCATTCGCTACTCCTGACCTGCAATGGTTATGACCGCTATTTGTTGATAAAAATGCACCTTCCGGCTTGTTTCCAAACCCGTGACTCGAAGGTACATTGTCAGCTTAAAGCCGTTGGTAAACCAGAGAATGGGTTGGCGGCACCTGTTCAGCAAAACTGAGTGCACCGCGAAGCATATCTGCCGCCTGGTTCCATGACGCTTCTGAACTGGCATGGAGCATGGCAATGGGCTGTGAAGGATCAATCCTGTCACCCAGTCGGCAAATTTCCGTAAAGCCTACTCCATAATCAATGGTATCAGAAGCAACTTTTCGACCTCCGCCCAACTGCACCACGGCCATGCCCACTTCCCGAGTATTCATGGCGGCAAGATAACCCTCGGCCTCCATGTACACGGGCTTAACGATGGCCGCAGTGGGCAGGTAATGGTTGTACCGTTCAACGAAGTCCGACGGACCACCAAGACCGTGCACCATTCTGCCGAAGACATCAGCCGCCTGACCATTGTCCAGTACTGACTGCAGTTTTTCCCTGGCTTGCTCAATTCCGGCAGCAAGCCCCCCGGATACCAGCAGCTCTGCGGATTGCGCCATGGTAATTTCCAGCAGGCGGTCATTGCGATATTCACCCGTAAGGAACTGCACGGCTTCACGAACCTCAACCGCATTCCCGGCAGAAGAGGCAAGGCACTGGTTCATATCCGTCAGCAATGCCGTTGTTTTCACCCCGGCCCCATTGGCTACCTGAACGATACTCTGCGCCAGTTCCACCGACTGCTCGAAGGTTGGCATAAAGGCACCGCTGCCTACCTTGACATCCATTACCAGGGCATCCAGCCCTTCTGCCAGTTTTTTCGACAAAATAGAGGCGGTGATCATGGCAATGGATTCAACCGTTGCCGTCACATCACGAACACCATAAATCCGTTTGTCCGCAGGAGCCAACTCACCAGTCTGGCCGACAATCGCAACACCGGTCTCCCTGACCACTTTCCGGAACAGCAACTCTGAGGCACTGGTCGTATAGCCGGGAATACTGTCCAGTTTGTCCAGCGTGCCCCCGGTATGCCCAAGACCACGGCCTGAAATCATCGGCACAAAACCACCACAGGCGGCTGTCATGGGGCCAAGCATCAGGCTGACCACATCGCCAACACCGCCGGTGGAATGTTTATCCAGAATAGGGCCCGGGAGATGATCTGACGACCAGTCCATCACCTCGCCGGAATCACGCATGGCACAGGTCAGGGCAATTCGCTCATCAATATTCATCCCCTGAAAGTACACGGCCATGGCCAGCGCACCGATCTGGCCCTCCGACACCGAGTTATCCGTGACACCGGCAATGAAACTGCGAATCTCCTGCTCGCTGAGTGCCTCACCTTCCCGCTTACGTCGAATAACTTCCTGTGGCAGAAACATATCAGTACCCTTCTTTGCTGGCTTCACCCTGTTTCAGGCCCAGGGCAATCAACAGATTCCCCAGCAGACTGCTGGCACCAAACCGGTAGTGACGCGAGTTTACCCAGCCATCGCCCATAATTTCATCCGCCATGTCCAGGTGTAATGCCGCGTCTTCTGCGGTTCTGATACCACCGGCAGGCTTGAAACCAACCTGTGTGTTGCCACTGTCGCGGATGGCTTCCAGCATGATCCGTGCAGACTCTGGTGTCGCATTGACCGGTACCTTGCCAGTCGAGGTTTTAAGAAAATCAGCACCGGCCGCAATGGCGATGTCGCTGGCCTTACGAATCAGGGCAGGGTCCTTCAGCTCACCGGTTTCAATAATCACTTTCAGCAGGACCTGTTTTTGGCCACTGTCGTCAACACCGCAAACATCTTTGCAGCGGCGAACCAGCTCGGCACCAACTTCTTCGTTGCCCGCCATCAGTGCCCGGTATGGAAATACGACGTCAACCTCATCAGCACCATAGGCAATCGCAGCCCTGGTCTCTGCAACAGCGATTTCAATATCATTATCGCCGGCAGGAAAGTTGGTTACCGTGGCAATAGCAACGTCGTTCAGGCCGAGGGCGTTCAGTGTTTTACGGGCAATAGGGATGAAGCGGGGGTAAATACAGACAGCCGCCGTGTTTCCGGCTTCGGTATGGGCCTGATGGCACAGAGCAATGATTTTCTCCGGGGTATCATCGTCATTCAGGGAAGTAAGATCCATCAATTGCACAGCCTGACGGCTACGGGCATTAAGATCAGTCATGGGGCAACCCCTCTGGATAAATGGGCATTGACGGGTAGTTGAGAGTAGCAATGAACGGGAAGCTTCACTTCCATTCATTAGCCAGTGGAGCCTGATTCAATAGTATACCAACCAGTAATCTAAACCGTTTTCTTTTATGAAATTTGTAGTGAAAAATTCTGAATAGAAACAACGCCGTTCAGGTATGATTGCCAGCCTTATCTACTCAACTCATTGTCGCCTTCTATGATCCCAACGGAAACGCTACAGATTGTTCGGGCAGTTGCCCATTTTCGTAACTTTACGGCGGCCGCCAGGCATCTGCATAAAGTGCCCTCGGCAATCAGCTATACCGTTCGGAAACTGGAAGACCGCCTGGGCGTACAGCTGTTTCTGCGCGATAGCAAACGTGTTGAATTGACACCCGCCGGTGTACACTTTATCGAACATACCGATAAACTGCTTGCCGATCTGGAGGAGCTTGAAAACAGTACACAACAACTGGCTACCGGATGGGAGAGGGAGCTGCGTATCGCCCTGGATAACGTGGTCAATCAGGGCAAGGTCTACGACCTGATCAATGATCTGCAGGAAGTTCGACCGGAAACCGAGCTGGTGATCAACACCGAAGTCTATAACGGTTCCTGGGACTCTCTGTTTCATGGCCGCTGTCAGATTGTGATTGGTGCCCCCCAGGATATCCCGGAAGCCATCCTCAACCAGGATCGTTTTGCCTGGCGCTCAATGGGTAATATGACCTGGGACTTTGTGGTTGCGCCAGACCACCCCCTGGCCGGGCAAAATGAACCTCTTTCCATGGCAGAGCTGCAGGGGCACCGCTCAATTTGTATCCAGGATACCTCGCGGTTTTTCCGTCATGGCTACAACCTGCTGCTGGAAAACCAGCAGGTGCTTCTGGTACCCAGTTTCAGAGCCGCTATTGAATGCCTGCTTAGAGGACTGGGGGCCACGATTCTGCCCAACCACTTTGCCAGACCCTATATCGAAGCAGGCTTGCTGGTTCGCAAAGAAGTGCCAGACCTGCATTATAATGACGGCTGTCTGCTGGCCTGGAACCAGGAAAACATGGGGCAGGGCCTGAAGTGGGTGCTTGACTGGCTGGGCTCTGAGGCATGGCTGAATAAAGTCTGGCTGCAATACGATGAACAGATGCCAATGGGCTATCACGTCCCCTGAATGGTGTCACCCGAAAAAAGTCAGTAATACTGGCGGAGTTGTTAGACAATCTGCTGCAAAATCAATGGTATAAATGACTGACATTGACTTGCAGGGGAGTACCGCCATGGAATCGATCAGGCCATTTTTCGGTGAGCAGAAGTTAACCATACAGGACCTGAGCCAGGATATGGTTGGCCTGCACAGTATGGATAGTATAGATAACCCGCTGGGCTGCCATGACAGCACACTGGTGCAGATTGAGATGTACAGCCGGATGATCTGCTACGGCTTCAATAACCCATTCCCTCATTCACGTCTGCACCTTGCTTTCGCGCTTCTCAGCATTAAAAGCCTGTTGCATCAGATCAGTCTTGCCGAGCTGGTGATGGGTTCTGCCGAGATTAAAGAGACACCGGTCAAGCAGGTACGCCCGGATATCCAGCATATGGAAAAGCTTGAAAAGCTGTTGGACTGTCCGATGATTGCCGGCAGTCTGCCAACGCTGAGAGAAGCACTTCGGTTTGTCCACAGCAGGGACCAACAGGAAATTTACAACATTCTCAGGCGTAAGCTCAAAGGAGAAGGTTAAATCCAAATGGGGGCACTTGCCCCCTTGACTATCGACTTAACGTGCCGCAACCACTTTCACACCACAATCATTCTCAACGGGCAGGCTGGCGTCTATTGCCGTCAACAGCGAACCCGTGCTATTCAACAGGCGGAACTGGTTAAACAGCAGATCATAACGGGCATTGATTTCACTCTGACGGGCAGATGTGTACTCATTCTGACTGTCCAGCAGATCAATGAGCGTACGGTTACCGATCAGGAACTGCTTGTCATAAAGCCCTCTGGATTTGCTCGCCTGAACCACATGCTCTTCCAGCGGCCGCAAACGACGAAATCCATAATCAATCGCCACCCAGGCCAGTCGAATCTCTTCCTCCACCTGACGACGAGCCCGGTTGCGCACTTCCATCGCCTCATTCACCAGTTTGCTGGTCTGGCTGCGGCGAGCCTTATCACCGCCGCCGTTGTAGAGGTTATACGTCATATTCAATTTAGCTACATGGCTATAGGTATCCCCTTTACCACCATTGGCATCGGTATCCCAGTTGGCTCCCACCTCCAGCTCCAGGCGGGGCATAAAGGCACTCTTACTCGCTTCATATTGAGCTTCCGCTGCTTGCACATCTGCGCTGGCCAATTTCATCACCGGATGAATTTCTGTGCCCAACTTTAACGCTGCCTCCAGAGAAGACGGTGTACCTGCTGGCACTTCAGGCAACGTATAGGAAGCAGGGAGATTACCCACCAGACGCTGGTACTGTGTTTTTACATCACGAAGTACAGACTCGGCACTGATCTCATTGGCCCTGGCCAGCACCAGACGACTCTGGGCCTGAGCCACATCGGCCTCATTGCTGCGGCCTTTGCGCCCCTGTTTTTCGATCAGTTCAACGACACGTTCATGCTCAGCAGAATTAGCCTGCATCAGTTCAACAACCGACTGCTGACGCATGACATTGATATAGGCCTGGGTCACCCGCAGTGCCGTATTACCGGCTACCGAACACACCTCCTGGGCAGCGGACGCCTGCCTCGCCTTCTGGCGATCCACCTCACTGCCAACCGCAAAACCATCAAACAACATTTGACGTGCAATCAGGGAGGCATCACGCCGGGTCCTGTCCTGGTCTTTACTGTCAGCATCGCCCGCATTAAACGCACCAATCGTTGTACTGTTACGGCTGTTCTCATACCCAATCCCGGCCGTTAAATCCACACTGGGCAGATACCCTGCCTTAGCCTGGGTAATTTCATCCATACGGGCATCCGCTTCGGTAGTGCGGATCAGAATTTCCGGATTGGTCGCCAGCGTCTGGTTGATGGAATCCAGCAGGGTATCTGCCCGGGTATTGGCGGTTAACACTGCGGCAGACAACAGTGATACTTTTAAAAACGTCGGAAACATCCTTTTTTCGCTCCTTTTCCAATTCGAATTATGGTTAGTTTTATTGCGTATTTAAACAATCAGCTGGCCGTTGTTAATCAGCTGTTGAAGTACATCATTGCCATCAATACCATTGCCCGGATTATCCAGATCACTCCAGCCAGTGGTATTACTAAAGACGATCTTTAGAGAGTCTGAACTGCTTTCATCGTTACTGGTTGTAAAACTAATGGTGGCTATCTGTGACTGCTCATCATAAGACGCGCTAATGCCTTCCCGCCCTAATATTTCAGCAATCAGTGTTTCACCGGTAGCCAAGTCCACAAGCCCCGAGATATCCAGAATATCGCCATTCTCAGCGTCCGGTTTTCCAAGAGCAAAATCCAGCAGAGTATCTGTCTGAACCGTTTGACCATCAATCAGGTCTGAAATATTGAAAGCAAAAACATCGGTAGCGCTTACTCCATCCGGATCACCTTTCAGCGTATCGTCACCGGCCCCGCCTGCCAGATAATCCGAACCTTCGGTACCCTCCAATGCATTAGAGCCATTATCGCCTGTTTGATAGGCTGTAAAGTTCACTGTAACCGTTGTTTCAGTCGTATCACCATCCTGATCAGAAATTGCAACGACCAGATCAATTCCGCTGGTTCCTGAACCATCAATCAGCCCAGCTCCAGAGCCCGACGTTTGAACCAAATAAGCATCAATATTCGGAGCTGTGTTATCAGGATCCCCGGGAATCTTCAGAATATCAGCATCAATCCCACTGCCTGCAGGGTCATGTACCGTTACAGTGATATTTTTTCCAATAGTTTTTTCATCTTTATTGGCCTGCTCCTGACTGGTGGCACTGACCGCCAGTATGATTTTTCCAGTAAAATCAGGCGGTGGTAGAATCCGAATATTACTCAAATCCCAGTCAGTGATATTAACGCTGGATATGCCCTCTGAAAGATTGGTGATATTTGATCCATCCCATAACCGTGCACCGGCAGGAATACCACTCAACATAATCTCACTGATGATCTCTGACCCATCATCATCGATCAGCACTGCATTTATATTTGATATCTCAATATACGTGTTTTTTGCTCCCGTATTCACTGCTATCGGAAAGTAACCACCATCATTTGTACCTGACACAAAGTTCCCGAATTGACCACCGGCATTTTCCAAATCATCAACACTGGCGTAAATATGAAAGTTAGCGCCGGTTAATGCCTGAGGACTACCACCGTCAACAGCAACATTCAGGGAGAAAGCCCCCCTATGAGATGCATTATGGACATATAGCTCAAGCGTATAATATCCAGACTCTGAAGGAATAAATTTATCAGTAGTATAATTGCCCCAGCTATTACCCTTAGTTGTGAACAGCACCGCTCCACCAACTTCCAGCCTCATCAAGTCATCATGGTAGCCAGAAAACGTGTATTTCTTCCCAGCTTCCAGGTAAATCAGCCCGGTTACGGCATAGGAGTCATCCGTATCAATATTGATGCGATTTCCAGCATCACCAAAACCATCCAGTTTTTTCGACTCCTCGGTGGGAGTCGCATTATCCATAATGACTTCCTGTTCACTGGCATTCTGGCCATTCACATTCTGCGGACCATTACCCAACTCATCGTAGAAACGATAGAGCAGGCCTGTAGAAGGTGGAGGGGGCACCGCCAGACCACTATCAGCAGAATTATTGATATTTTCATCAAGCTGAAGACCAGGCTGATCAGCAACCGGCGTGACATCAATCACCAACTCGTAATCACTTTCACTAAAGTCATTACCGTCACTGACCTTGAACTTGATTGTTGCGTATTGATCACCACTTTCATGTGCTGTTGGATCATCTGGGTCATTAGGAATAAATCGTAACTTGTTCCCATTAATATCAGTTATTGAAATCTCCTGCCCAGCCGTTACAGGCTCCCAGCCATTCTCTCCCTGATACTCCAAGGAACCAGAATCACTCAACGAGGTAATTTTAATCGTGGTAAGTGCATCATTTTCAGCATCACTGTATGTACCAAAATCGTCAACACGAAGAATTCTTACTTCATCTTCATTAATACGAACTCTGTCGTTTGTTGATAGTGGTTTGTCATTAGCCCCATTGATGGTGACGGTCACGTCCTGCGGAACCTTGCCACCGTTGCCATCATCCACCGTGACGGTGAAGACGGCTTTAATGGTTTCTCCCTGGCCCAGGAAGTCCAGCTCGGCCTCGGTGATGCGGTAATCCCAGCCGACGCTACCGTTGTTGGTGTTATCCGCCGTGTTGGTAATGCTGAACGCCGCCTCGATGGCTGCCTTCTGGTCA
>NZ_PJPV01000066.1 GCF_002864045.1 Endozoicomonas acroporae | reverse complement strand
GCACAAGCGCCCACACGAATTGTCTGATATCTTGTTAAAGAACGTTTGCTTTGCATAACTGGTCACTGGCAACTGCCAACCGACCACCGAAAGCAAGGCCGCCTATCTTACCGTGGCGGCTTTCGTTGTCAAGCATTCGTTTTTCAGAAGAAGAAAGAAGCTTTCCAACTCACCAACGTTGCCCGAAGCCCTGTCAGCGGAGGCGCATCTTACCGCGCCAGTTTGATTTGTCAACCGGTTGTTTTTCATTCAATCCAAACAACCCATTTTCAAACCGCACTTCCCGGTCAGCGATAATGATTCATACTGCTGATCCGTGGATGACCGTTTGGGTGAGTCCGTGGAAGTGGTGCGAATAATAGAGAAATTTTGATGTTAATCAATAAGCGATGATAGCTTTACGTACAATCACCTACAACATCTGACTTATAGATTATGGATACCATTACGAGCCGGTAAAACAAGTGCTCAATTGGCTGCACAATGAAAATACCACTCTCTACAGTGCCGGGTTATTTTCCGCCTGAGAGGTCTTTGCATGACAAAGCATTATTGGTCTGAACTTTCATTCAGTTTCGTAATCGAATGATTATTAAAACCAGTAATAAGTGGAAAATCAAATGCACGCAGGTCAGTTATCACCTACCAAGCCCGCCAGCCGGGCAACCTTTACTAACACATCAATTGGAAGTCATGACACATCAATAGCAAGTAGTCTGTATACACTCCCACCAAAAACCATAACCTGTTTTTACTACCGTGGCGTTAAGGTTATGGCCGAAATGCCTGAATTATTCACGAAAGTAGCACGTTGCAATAAAATGAATCACCTGCCTGGAGAACTGTACCATTGCACCTCTGATGAAGTTATTCACCTGCTGTGTCGTCATTGCCTGGAGCACGAGCAACCAAGTCCACGCTCTAAACAACCAGGTACCCCGGATAATGTACCTGTATACCGTTGCCCTATCGATAACTCCGAGACTTATCCGGACAAATTTCTATCCCGTGAAATCGAATCCACACATTTATATCAATGCCCTTCAAACACCACCAATGAAAATACTGGTTGTCAATGGCACGGGCTTTATAGGGATCTCCTGAAGCACATTGACGTATGTGAAAACTTTACTTTGGAAGACAGGATTAGCATGCTCCAACACGCGCGTTCGGAGGCTACCGAAAGCCACTCAGCGCTTGATATACGCGTGAAAAAGCTGATCAAACAGGTAGAACAGATGAGGCAATTACTGCTCAAAGAGCAAGAATCCCTGATTGATGTAAAAATAGAGTCACTGGATAAAAAAATTGATTCACTGAACCAACAACTGCAAACACTTACCCGGGATTTTAACCTCTCTCCTCAAAATCCAAGACTGCACCCTAGTGCCTCGCTGACATCCGAGCTCGAGCAACGCATCACTGACCTTGAAAAACGCAACACAGAATATTGTCATACTGTTAAAGATCTTGAAAACCAACTGGCCAATGCATTTCATTTGATAGATCAAATTCTCAAAGCCAAAGCCGTACAAGAAAATCCGGTACCCACAGACGGCACCCTGCTTTGGAAAATTGATCAATTCAATGCCAAACGAAATGATGCTATAAGTGGTAAAACGAATATCCTAATCTCCCCTGTATTCTTTACAAACACTTATGGCTATAAATTGTGTGCAAAGCTCTACCTGAATGGTGACGGCTTGGGAAAAGGAACGCATATCGGCTTATTTTTGGTGGTGATGAAAGGTGACTACGACGAAACCCTGCATTGGCCGTTCCGACACAAAGTCCATTTTAATATTCTTGATCTGACGCACGGCGAAAACAGGCATGATGCTTTTCGCCCCGACCCGAATTCTTCATCTTTTCAAAGGCCTAAAAAGGATCGCAACATCGCTTCTGGCTGCCCTTTTCTACTGGAATTATCTGCACAGAACCTGGATAAATACGTAAAGAATGACACTATGTTCATAAGGATCTTGATAGATACTGATGAATCCTGATACCCTGCAAGCACCTGAGGCAGAGCTACCTGGATATTCATTACTGGCGATAGAAAAGCTCCCATTGTTGTTAATGGGAGCTTTGTAAAGCTAATTTACTAAGTCAGGAACACAATCTCATTTATTAAACGTACGCATTTATCATCTGGACTCTTCAACTGAACCTGTCTCACCAAGTATTCTCTCGAGCAGCCGTTTATTTTCATCCGATAAATCACAAACCAACTCAGTTTGATGTTTACAGATCGTTTTATGCAATTCATGGTGTGACGACAGCAGTTGCCGTAATGATGCCTGCCGGTGTTCGAAAAGCCAGTCGTATAATTGAATATCTGAATAGTTGATTGGCTGATTCTCTTGAGAGCCTACATTCTGATGACTAAGGAGGGTGCGGGTGCGAATAAGTCCACTCTCACCTTCAGTAACCCTCGGTCTTTTTGGCTTTGGAAAAAGGGAATTGTTAGCATTTGCCCTGACATCAACATCAGTCTCTTCCCCCCTGTCACGCTTACGCTTAGTGCTTTCAATATCACACCGGTCAGGCGCTAACTTGAGCCTGATAAAATCTGAGGGTGGAGCGTTGAAAGTAGATTCCATGTGAGCCATGAAAGCGTCGGAGCAATAGTGCATATAATGATCTTTCGGCTGGTAGATGAACGGACTAAGACTCATCTTTTCGGGGTGCTTACCCCGGGCTTGTGCCAGCAACGCTTCAAGCTTCATTTTATTCTGGTCATTCAGGTTGCTGGCAATCACCTCGACCGTGTTATCGATCAGATAAAAAGCATCTCGAAAACCTCTCAGCAGTTTACCGATATCCTCTGCCCGGGTTTCTATCAATGTATCTGAAATTGCCCCCTTCAGAACGTCAATGTTTCCGGGAAAGTGGTATTTATAGGCGGCTTTCAGTACGTTATTGCATAATGTCAGCTTTCGTTGCAACCCGCTATCTTCTTCACCCTTTTTATTGTTTTCAAAGGTACTGAAACACACCCAAAGCAATGACCGACCATCGTCGTCAATACCGTTCAGGGCCAACCCTGATTTTATCCAGTAGAGCAGTATTTTGGTATCACGATAGTAATAGTAAGGAATCATCATGCTGACAAAATTCGATGCCTCACTGGTGCATTTAGTGATATCCAGCTCATAGTGATCAAGCAGTGCCAGCTTTTCGCTGTTGAGTTTGCGGCCTTTGACTGCTGGGCCAAGTGGACAGTATTCGGAACGGTTATCACCATCACCGATAGTGGCTCCGGCCCGTAAAAGAAGAATTGCCGTACCATTCCATCCGTAATATGAACACATGGTTTCAATCAGGGCGGTGTTACCCTCACCATTTTGTGCATTGAGTATCTTCGGGTTTTCCCTGACTGCATCCAGCAATATGACCATAAGCTCCGTGGTAGCACCAACTTTGCAGACAGTGTGTAATGGCGTGTTACCCAGACGATCGGGCTTCATCGAAGCCCCGTGTTCCAACAGCAATTTAACGACGTTATCTGGATGCTCTGGGTAATCAGGCCAATAAAGACTGTTTCTGCGATGAACACAGCTTGCATGACAAAACCGGTGCAACAGGGTTTCACCGGTATGGTTGATGGGCTGATCGATATCAACCCCCTCCTGGCTCAAGTACCATGCCAGTTTGTCCAGAATGTCTTGATCCTTGACACCAAATGGTGAATGCCAAAACACCGTATCATGGGATCCATATGCAGATACCTGGGAAATAGAGCTGGCATCTTTGGCGTGAAGATCGATGGAACGGTCCTGTAACAGCTTATCTAATTCCCGAATGTTGGCATTGTGACGAAACAGCGTATCGCACTGACAATCCGGGGAGCGGACCAATTGCGTTGTGGGGGTTTTGCACACGACCAACTGACGACCATTCAATTCCCCTGCATCGTCAGGCTGTATTGACAAGTGGTGGCAAACTATCGTGGGTAATTTATTGACCGACTTGAAAGCCGTGAGAGCCTCTGGCGTAACGGTATTCATAATACATCTTCCCGGGTGCGTTTTTAGTAAATTTCAATCCAATAAATCCATTTAAAAAAGCGCGGGCCGATCACTGGACATAACCAACGAGTCAGTCTGGTATAAGTTGGGAGATAATCAAGTATTCGTTTTTCAGAAGAAGAAAGAAGCTTTCCAACTCACTGACGTTGCCCGAAACCCTGCCAGGGCTGGCGCATCTTACCGCGCCGACTTGATGTATAAACCGGTTGTTTTTCTTTCGATCAATCAACCATTGCTGCAAACATTAAAAGACGGTCGTCTTTAGTTCACATGAAATATTGAAAACGCTGCATTTGATAAGGCACCACTTTCGCCTCAGTCATCGTCATTATCACCGCCATCATCTCACTTTGCTCTTCTAAAGCGGCATCGTCCACAAAGCCATTTTTGCTGAGCGGTGACAGGTATATGAGATCCCCCCCGGAAAGCTCCAGACTTTCAAGGGTAATCAACGTTTGTTTCAGATTTTCTCTTCTTAACTCCCCTGGTGCCGCTCCGGTCAGCAGCGTCAGACCAATATTGATCCCAGCCCGCCTGGCACTGTTAATCATGGCTATACATTTATCAAGGTCTCCTGATTTCCCCAGGCTAGCTCTTAACTCACCCCAACCGGTTTCCAGACCAATCACCAAATGACGCAAACCGCTCTCACGCAACTCATTCCACTGCGCTGTTGTCCGTTTTGCACTGAAATCAGGATCAGCGAATGTACTAACCTCCCTTGTAAAAGTGCCAAGCTTTTCCTTGATTAAGGTCAAACAGCACATCAGCCGCCTCTGGGACAGAGCCATTGCATTCGCTGAGCCAAGAAATACACCGAGAGATGAATGCACCTTTGCACCATACAGTTTTTTTACATCAGCAAGATGTTGAGCAAACGCCTGTTCATTAAGAACCTTATAGGGCTTATCTTTATAGAAGGCACAGAACGTACACCGCCTGTTCGGACACCCTATTGCTGGCATAATAACAATATCGCCATAACGGTCAGGCGGGAGAATGGGGACTTCTTCGGGATAGACTTCACGATAGAGATCAGCAACATCGTTATAATCTTTATCGGTTAGCTGCTGGCTTGCCCGGATGACTTTATTATCAGCAGCAATATTTTTGATCCACCCCTGATACGCCTCAAGCACCCTGTCCATCTCACCAGCTGGCAGTCGCCTCGCCTCTGCACCCAACACTATTGAGCCATCCATGCAACGGCGATAGAACGATGCCCCATCCCTGAAAGAACACCAATACCCCTGACTGTTGATGCGTGCTGACCGAAAGTGATTACTGTCTTCTATTTTACAACCATCCTTCAGATGACGAATATCAATACCCATGCAACACACCAGAGTGGATTTCTGTTATCATTAATGATTACTTTGGCGGAGCCAATCGGGTCACCCACAAACTTCGCCAGGGTATCATCCATATTAATCCGGCCATGACCTATCAGCAGAAATACCTGAATGAGGTCTACCATATCTACCTGGAAAAAATGCCCGTTGAGCTTTCCCCCTTTGATCTTTACATTGCGGTATCCAAAGCGCTTGGATGCACTCTGCCCGTCAACCAAATTTCAGAGAAACTGGTTAATCGACAGGAATCAGGTTATGCGGATAAAGTATTAAACGACAGTCTTTACAAATGGATGGGGTTCAGCCTCGAAAAACGAAAGAGCAGTATGAGATAGCCCAGTGATATCTCTCGAATTTCACCACCCTTATCAGAAAATACCTCTAAATATTATCACTGCACTTCCCTTTATTATATTTAATTGATCTGGATCATTCCTTATCTCATCTTTGATTTTTTAAAGTCTTTACATAATCACCATTTCAATAAATAGTAGTAAGAGAAAGAGTCATCCATGAGTGTAGTTGAAGCTTCTCCAATGCCGGAGGTGAAACCGGGCGATTCCAGGTTGATGAATCGCTTCCTGAACGCCGTTGAAAAGGCAGGTAACAAACTGCCGGACCCGACACTGCTATTCCTTTATGGCATGGTCATCGTCTGGGTTTTGTCTGCCTTAATGTCCCAGATGAGCCTGGACATGGTACATCCGGCCACCGGTGAAACTGTGGCGGTAAAAAACCTGCTGACCGGCTCTGCCCTTGCAGCCTTTCTTGCCAGTATGGTTAAGAATTTTGCTGGCTTTGCCCCCATGGGTATCGTACTGGTTGCCATGCTCGGTATCGGTGTAGCGGAAAAATCCGGTTTCATTAATACCGGTCTCAAGAAAATGCTGGGTGTCACCCCGGTCAAGCTGTTAACCCCAATGCTGATCCTGGTTGCCATTGTCAGCCATACCGCAGCTGATGCTGGTTACGTTCTGGTTATCCCTCTGGGTGGTATTATCTTCCATGCGGCGGGCCGTCATCCTTTAGCGGGTATCGCTGCGGCATTTGCCGGTGTATCCGGTGGTTTCTCTGCCAACTTTATCCCATCCGGTATTGATCCACTGCTGCAGGGCTTTACTCAGTCGGCTGCACAGATTCTGGACCCGGCTTTCCAGATGAACCCACTGGCGAACCTGTTCTTCACCGGTGCGTCCAGTATTGTCATCGTCGCTATTGGCTGGTATGTCACTGACAAAATTGTTGAGCCACGCCTGCGGGGAACTGCTGCTCTGGATGAAGATGCAGAGAAAGCACCAGACCTTAGCTCCTTTACGCCGGAAGAAAGCAAAGCCTTTAATGCCGCTGGCCTGGCTATGCTGGCGGGTATCGCAGTGCTGGTTGCTGCCGTGATTCCCGAGACTTCGCCACTGCGCTCTCCGACCGGTGAAATCACAGCATTCTCCGCGCCGTTGATGCAGTCTATCGTGCCGCTGATTTTTATCCTGTTTATCATTCCGGGTATTGTCTACGGTAAAGTTTCTGGCACCTTCAAGACCTCTAAAGACACTGTAGCTGCCATGAACAGCACCATGTCCACCATGGGCTCTTACCTGGTTATGTCTTTCTTCTGTGCGCAGTTCCTGTACGCATTCTCCCAGTCTAACCTGGGTACCGTATTGGCCCTGAGCGGTGCGGAAGTTCTGCAGGCCATGAACCTGCCCGGTGAAATCACCGTTATTGGTATGATCCTGCTGACCGCCACCGTTAACCTGGTGATCGGCTCTTCCTCTGCCAAATGGGCACTGATTGGTCCAATCCTGGTACCTATGTTGATGGCGGTGGGCATCTCCCCAGAACTGTCTCAGGCGGCTTACCGTGTTGGTGACTCGGTCTCCAACATCATTTCTCCGCTGATGGTTTACTTCCCCCTGGTGGTGGTTTACTGCCAGCGTTATGTGAAGAACTCCGGTATCGGCTCACTGGCCTCCATGATGATGCCATACTCCATCGCCATGCTGATCGGCTGGACTATCTTCCTGCTGGCTTACTGGGCGCTTGGTCTGCCACTGGGTATTCAGGCTTCTTACACTTACCCGGCCATGTAATATTCATCTCATTCTTTATGGGGCTAAGGCCCCTTTTTTTAACCATTTTTCACCTTTCTCCGGGAAGGGAACTTATTTCATCAAAAAGAGTCTATCTTTCTAGTAAGCCATGCTTGAGAGGACTCCTGATTGTGTTCAATCTGATGAAAATTATCGAGGGAATGTCACCCGTCAGCTGGATGATTGCAGCTTTCTGCCTGCTGTCATGGATTGCTATTATCCACTACTCCGGCAAGGCGACGGAGAAACGCTGGGGAGACAGGGAATCCGGAGCCCTGGTTGGTTTTTTTCTACCCGGCTTTGTCTTTATGGCCATGCTTTATCTTATGTAAATCTAAACTGCCCTTCTCTACCGCCCGAGTAGCAAGCGCCCTCTGAGTCTTCAATAACGAATACCTAATTGAATCAATCCCTCACTCTCCTGCCATAATCAATACCAGCACACAACTACTCAAAAATTGGTGAGCCTGCGCATATTGGACTTGTATTTTATCCGCAGTATGCGAATATTCGCATATCCACATGTTTGAGCAATTTTGATGCTACCCCCTGAGTTCTTCAAAATGATGGCGGATGGAATTCGCCTCCGCTGCCTGCTGCTGATAGCCCGGCAAGGTGAGTTGTGTGTCTATGAACTGGTATCTGCCCTGAATGAGCCACAGCCAAAGATATCTCGACATCTGGCACAAATGCGAAATCACGGTTTGTTAAAAACCCGTCGTAAAGATCAATGGATTTTCTATTCCGTAGCAGAAGGTCTGCCCGGCTGGATGAACAAAATCGTTGACGGCCTTCGCCACTCAAACTGTCTGAAAAGTGAGTACCAGCAGGATACCGATCGGCTGGAATCCATGCCTGACCGCCCTGTTAAGGAGTAAGAAAATGACGATCAAAGTAGGTATCAATGGCTTCGGCCGCATTGGCAGACTTGCCCTGAGAGCCGCATGGCACTGGCCGGACATTGAGTTCGTCAGAATCAATGACGTGGCCGGGAACAGCGCAACACTGGCCCACCTGCTGGAATTTGACTCAGTACAAGGTACCTGGCAGGAAACCATTTCATCGGACGACCGGCATATTGTCATCAATGGTCAGAGTATTGAGTGCTTTCAGGAAAAAGAGATCACTGCCGTAAACTGGTCGGATTGTGATGTGGTGATCGATGCCACAGGTGTTCACAGGGCAACAGCCAAACTTAACCAATATCTTGAGCAGGGCGTTAAACGAGTGGTCGTCACCGCCCCCGTCAAGGAAGAAGGTGTTCTGAATGTGGTTATGGGGGTAAATGATAATCTCTATGATGCCAGCCAGCATCGCATTGTCACCGCCGCCTCATGCACCACCAACTGCATAGCGCCTGTTGTTAAGGTCATTCACGAAAACCTTGGCATTACCCGCGGCGCTATCACCACCGTTCATGACCTGACCAACACCCAGACGATTCTGGACGCCCCCCATAAGGACTTGAGAAGAGCCCGCGCCTGTGGCATGTCCCTGATCCCGACAACAACCGGTTCTGCCACTGCCATCACTCAGATTTTTCCTGATCTGAAGGGCCGGTTGAATGGCCATGCTATCCGAGTGCCGCTGGCGAATGCGTCGATCACTGATATGGTGTTTGACGTATCCCGGGATACTTCGGTGGAGGAAGTTAATCAGCTGTTGAAATCAGCCGCCGGGGATTCACTGAACGGCATCCTCGGTTATGAAGAAAGGCCCCTGGTTTCCATCGATTACCGTGGCGACCAGCGTTCTTCAATTATTGATGCACTGTCCACCATGGTGGTTGACCAGCGCATGGTAAAAATTTATGCCTGGTACGATAATGAAATGGGCTACGCTTGTCGTACGGCAGAGCTGGCGCTAAAGGTTGGCAGAGAGAACGCCTGATGACTGAGACTACCCACGTTGAAAACACCAGGCAGTTCCGGCAACAGCAGATAAGAAATTATGCGCTTATCACCTTCAACTACTGGAACTTCACCCTGACCGATGGTGCCCTGCGCATGCTTGTGGTTCTCCACTTCTATGCACTGGGTTATTCCGGTTTGGAAATTGCCATGCTGTTTCTCTTTTATGAGTTCTTCGGGGTAGTCACTAACCTGCTTGGCGGCTGGCTGGGCGCCCGAATCGGCCTGAACAGAACCATGAATATCGGCCTGTTTATGCAGATCACCGCTTTGCTGATGCTCTCAGTCCCTGCCCAGTTCCTGTCTATACCTCTGGTAATGTTTGCCCAGGCTATTTCAGGCATCGCCAAGGACCTGAACAAGATGAGCGCGAAGACCTCCATAAAAACCCTGGTCAGTAGCCAGCAGACAGGAAAACTCTATCGCTGGATAGCCATTTTGACGGGATCCAAAAATGCCCTGAAAGGTGCAGGTTTCTTTCTGGGCGGTGCCCTGCTCAGTCTGATTGGCTTTCAGAGTGCCATGCTGACCATGTCGTCTGTATTGACCCTGGTACTGGCAGGCAGCCTGATATGGCTGCAAAAAGACCTGGGTAAAGCCCGAAGCAAGCCCAAATTTACCCAGATATTCTCCAAGAGCAAGGCCATCAATACTCTCTCTGCGGCCCGCCTTTTTCTCTTTGCCTCCCGGGACGTATGGTTTGTCATCGCCCTTCCTGTCTCCCTGAGTGCCGTTTTTGGCTGGAGCCACGTGGAAACGGGGAGTTTCATGGCTATATGGGTGATTGGTTATGGCCTGGTTCAGGGTATTGCGCCCAAAATTACCGGGGCTGAGAGTCAGCCTGTCCAGAGTCGCACCGCCCTTGCATTATGGTCAGCAACACTATTACTGGTGTCGGTCCTGCTGGCACTGGCGATCACATGCCGGTGGTATCCACAGTTGAGTCTGATTATTGGCCTACTGATTTTTGGCGGGGTTTTCGCCATCAACTCATCGCTGCACTCTTACCTGATTGTCTCTTTTGCCCGGGAAGAAGGTGCATCCATGGATGTTGGCTTCTACTACATGGCCAACGCCATGGGGCGTTTAACCGGAACCGTGCTTTCGGGATTGGCTTTTCAATGGGGAGGACTGGCAGCCTGCCTGTGGATCTCTTCACTCTTTATCATGCTCACTGCCATCATTTCACTGACGATGCCGGATCATCATCCGTAACACCAATTCTTGCTCAACAGCAGGAAAACCCAACCATCCAACCACCAGCGCCCTCATCATTCATGAGGCGCTGGCTTTTGAAGAATTTGATATTGACCAGATTGTATCAGAGAGGAACTTTTATAAGAACGAGTGGTCTCACACTGTAAACCTTTAATTCTATAATTCAATGACTAATCCCTATTTAACCTCACGCTCCCTGTATGCGGAATTTCAAAAAGCGTATGAGTCTGTTATGTCAGGCAGTGGATTGGTTTTTAAAGCCTGTCCACAACAAAGTAGTTTGGTATTCGGGCTGCGAGTTGGTCAAACTGAACCCAGTAATTATTTCAACAACTTAATTCCATGTAGTGCAAGTCTACATAATCCATTCAGTGATTCCCGCTTTAAAAAAGCGCCCGTCAGGGTTATTTACTCTCAAAGCTCCTCAGTTATTAATATTCATCACAATTCTTGTGAAGTTGCTAATCCATTACCCAATAATCAACATCTTGTTGATCCTCGCTTTGTGCGAGCAATGCCAGTTTCTATCATCAACCCTCGAACAAATAGTGAACAGCTTCAACAAAATATACCTCCCGCAAGAAATGAGTTGTATTTTAACGCTTTTGCTTCCAGCTCTGGTGAATCTCAGCCCCCCTCTCATGATAAGCCTCACCGGAAGGCTAACGCACAGCCCGGGAAAGTAAGCGTTGCCAAACAAACACGGGCTGAGTCCGGAAAAAGAAGCGTTGCCAAACAAGCTCAGGCTAAGCCCTGGAAAGAGATCCCCTGTACCGAGGCCAAGAAAACGAAGACAAACGAACAGGCTGAGAAACGGAAGGCTTACTATAAGACCTGGTCACAGACCGAAAGAGGAAAGGCTGTGAAGCGAGCCTGGGAAAATTCTGAGAAGGGGAAGACTTACCGCAGCGCTTACCGGAAGGCTTACGCACATTCCGAGAAAAGAAAGGCTTACCAGAAGACTTACTCACAGTCCTGGGAGCGGAAGGCTTACCTGAAGGCTTACTCACAGTCCGAAAGAGCGAAAGCTGCCAGACGAGCTTACAGGCACTCCGAAAAAGGGAGAGCTACCCAACGAGCCTGGGAACAATCTCTGAAAAGGAAGGCATACAAGAAGGCTTATTCACAGTCCGAGAGAGGAAAAGCTAGCAAACGAGCTTACGCACAATCCGAAAAGGGGAAAGCCGCCGCCTATCGAGCCCGGAAACAGTCCCTGAAAAGGAAGGCTTTACAGAGTGCTTCCCATGAAGCTTTCAAGCATACCAGTGATCAAGAACGAGAGAAGACCACTGGTAAGCAGACTACCGTTTTATCAGCACAAACATCTGAAGCGACCGATTACAAATGATTCCTTTGATAGCCCTGATTACAGGCAGCGCCAAATCTTTACTGACCGGTGAATTAAGCCCCATCGACTCGATAAATCAGCTTGATATGTCACCGTCTGACATTGCCTCTGCAAAACAGCAGTTACCCATTTACCCGATACCCTCACCAGCAGCACTTTATTTCTCGGCTTCTTGTATTACCCACGACAGTCCCCCAATTAACAGCAAAGAACTTAACGACTATCAAATAGTAGAGCTTGACGAAAACGCGATTCCAGGCTCTTTATCCTGGAGCGAAATAGATACTCAAGACACTGGAAGTATTAGCTCAACAGCCACCGATATGTCAGCCGTAGTGACGCCCGACACCAGCATCAGCATTGAACAGACCTCAGGGCTTCACGATAATTACTCAATGATCAAGAACAGTCCGCCGTCCGATCCCTGGCCACAAGGAATATTGAGTAAGGATGACCATATAAACTACGGTGATTTAAGGGACTGGCTAAATGACTTAAATGGTATCTACGATGAAGAGCCCGTGTTTCGCTCTATTTTTAACCTTCCCTTCCCCTCAGATCAATCTCAACTATTCCCGGATCAAATAAGCACTCACCCAACCTATGGCTGGGTTTTTGATAACTTTCTAACGGACTGGATTAATGACAGGGCAATGCAGGTTATCACACCTGATCCGGGTAAACTTATGGATGACAGCCTTGTCAACGATAACAATCAATCACAACAAACTGAGGCTTCAAAGACATTTGACCAGATATACATTCCCTTTATTGAGAAGTTTGACCGCCAGGATGAAGACCAGGCAAAAGAGTTCTTCCAGAAAATATATGAACTGCTGGCTCCTCTTAGAGGACTTCTGGTTATTGCTATTGCGGGAGTTGATAGAGGAAATAGCAATATTACCAAAGGACAGAGACTTTCGAGGTTGTTAAACCAGTCGGGAATTCCTGCTTCCAATATCAGAGTAATCGAATCACACCGGCACAGTTATGTATTGGCCAAAAGAGGCGAGAACAGGGATCATTTCGAATCCAGCCCCAAACCCTATAGCAAAAGCACCTGCTAACCACCCGTGTGAACTTCGGCAAATTTTTAAACAAACGCACTAATCTTGAAAGACAAAAAAATGGAGAACTCGAAGGGGCAATTCTTCCGCTTTTTCTTTTGCAAACTCTAAAAACGACAAAACCCTTACGACAGGTATCGTAAGGGTTAAGGTGTATGGCGGACCGGACGGGACTCGAACCCGCGACCTCCGGCGTGACAGGCCGGCATTCTAACCGACTGAACTACCGGTCCGCTATCTAGTCTCTAGTTTCAAGATACTAGTTTCTAGCTGGTGGGTGATGACGGGATCGAACCGCCGACCCTCTGCTTGTAAGGCAGATGCTCTCCCAGCTGAGCTAATCACCCTGAGCTTGTGGCCGGTATGATATCGAATCGAGAGATAGTGTCAATCCCTTTTTGCGGTATTTATCTGAACAATCCTCGAACAACAATTTCAAACAACAAGAGCGTCGGATAACAATCATCAAACTCAGGGTAAACCTTATACTGTTTTGTTCAGCCCCCCAGATGGATATAACTCTTTACCCGCCCCTCTTCTTTCAGCTGATCAATACGCACCTGCTGGATGGCAACACCATGCTTTGTTTGCAGCAGGACAAGCCATTTAAGCAGTTTCTGATAGGCCGCATCTTCAACCCAAACCGAGAGACCCTTGCGGTCTGGCTGCACTCTTCCCAGGGTAATACCTGCCTGTTGGGCAACATTGGCAGCTATGGAGGAGAGCTCCTGACGGGGTGAAGCTCTTTGTTGATTTTTCTGCAGGTCACGGGCTTTGGGTAAATTATTGTGTAACCAGGTGTTCATTTCCTGCTGATAGAGATAGTTACTTTTCTGAGCCTTCGACCATTGGCTTACGGGCTCCCAAATCAGCAGATAGATGAGTGCTGTAAACACCAGAGTAAAAAGCAGTTGGAGTATTTTACGATCTCCGGAAGGCCGCATTTCATACCAGGATTTACAACGCTGCCAGTACGGGTTAGCCATGAGCAGGCGATTCAGTTTTTGCATGGTTCCCCCCAATCATCTCCTGATCGTAACTCTGGCAATCACACCGGACTTACCCTGGTTAGCGTTATCCAGCTTACCTTGTAAGCCGGAAGTGTTGAGTTTTTCCAGAAGCTGGTTCACCGTGTCCAACTCACCGGTTGCAAATTCATAGACCAGTTGACCGGTAGCCTCGTTGAAATCCAGATGCCTGGGCTCAAGTTTTACCTTGTCGCCCATGGTGCCAGAAACCCGGGAAAGAGCCTGAAGCATCGATAGAAAAGGGGTTTCGGAGGTTTGAGTATCCAGAGTACGAAAGCGGTGCTCCATTATTTGCTTAACATTAAAAGACATCTGTTGTCGTGCCTGTGCCTGCTGGGCTTGTCGGTCACTGGGGAATACCGCGAGGTAGTTTTTTATGGAATCCCGCCAGAGGGATTCCGACTTATTCTGATAAATCACACCTTCTGTAACTGACAGTCCAAGCTCAAGAATCAGCCAGCAGCCAGCCGCAGCCAACAGGGGCCACCAGCGCCGGATAAATCGCCCGGTTCTTCTCGGGCACTGATAGGCCCCCTGTCGGAAATCAAGCAGCTGATTGTTGCGCCTTGCAGTAAAATAGAGCCCGGCAAAATACTCAAAGACCGAGCCCTTAAGCGGTACCTTATCGACGAGCCAGCCACGCTCAGCAAGCAAACCGGATGTTTCATCCATTCTGGTTGCGGTAACCGCCAGCGTATTGTCAGAGAACATCAATCTGACTTTTGAGGGCAGCTCATTCACTGTTTCAGCAAC
Source organism: Endozoicomonas acroporae (assembly GCF_002864045.1). GTDB lineage: Bacteria > Pseudomonadota > Gammaproteobacteria > Pseudomonadales > Endozoicomonadaceae > Endozoicomonas > Endozoicomonas acroporae. The sequence continues at coordinate 64,044 of NZ_PJPV01000066.1, read as the reverse complement.
CGTATTATCGAGAGAGCTGGCCAGAGTATCAGGGAGTTGATGATCTCCCTGATCGGGATGATCCGGAAATACGAAAGGGAGCGCTTCGTAATTCAGGGTAACGCCTTCACGACCGGGTGAGGCCATCATCACCGCATCATTGTCCATTATCAGGCAGGTGTATCCCGGCTCAGCCTTCAGAAACTGCATGTCAGCCAGGATGCTGGTCAGGGGTAACTGATGTTCCGCAAAGAGGGCCAGCAAGGCCTGTAGGGTTGAGTGGGGAATACCGGCGACAGAAACCTGCAAGTCCCTGTCAGGAAAACCATGAACAATATGCATGGTTTCAATATCCTGGGCCAGATGCTCCTCCACCAGATAAGGGAGTGCGGTTGCCAGGTGCTTTTTCTGGCCCGCATTAATCGTCAGGTGTTTATACAAACAAAGCGATCCTCCCAGGAGCAGAATCACCTCATCCGGCAGGCGGCCAACGTCCTCTCGATCTTCAGGCTCGTCAGCACACCATGCAGCCCTGAGCTGATCAATTGCTGTCAGATGGAGTTCTCCGGTCAGAGAGCCTGCCGATGTGAACTTCCCCCACTGGACAACGGTATTGGCATCAACAGAGCTGACTGGAGCAGGCATTCGAACCAATAGTATTTTTTTCATTTATTAGCCCCTGAGTTCCCTGTTAAATCGGCCTTATTAGCAGGAGCCCAATATTGACCCGGCCCGATTTCTCTGCCGATAACCTGCACATGCCCCTCACTGCTTCGGTAAAAAATCGTTTTTAAGTAAAAGGTGGTCTCTCTAAAGGTTGCCTTAATCCGGGCACTGAAATACTGACTGTCGAATACCACCCGTTCATTTTGATTTCTCTCATTAAAAATCCCGGCCTTTCCAGATAGAGCGACAAGCTGATTCAATTCTTCAATATTGGATAACCCGGCATCGCCCCGACGGTTAATGATCATTAAGGCATCCCCTTCGGAGATATTCTTGTTTAACGAGCGGATAACCTCTGGCAGGGCAGTGTTCATATTCATTTTTGATGATCTGGGTATAACCGTAATATATGGCAACAGTTTTTCAACTTCCTCGTTATTAAAACCATCAATTAATATCAATTCCGAGACCGATGTCATTTCAGTCTGTCCGGTTCGTCTTGGGGGAACAAGGGATAGATAGACCTGATCTTCTGTTCCCCGGGAGACACTTTTCTGCTCTTTGTTCATCCAGCGAGCTATGTTGTCGGCCAGTTGCTGGTCCATGGATTGCACTGTCAGCAGATTCTCAAACATTTGCACAGCCGGTGAACCACCTCTTTCAGCCCGCTGTTCACCTGAGGGCTTACTGTCATCAGCAAGCCAGTTCAAATTAAACCGGCTCTGCTCATCCTGAACATGTAACTCGATAACACCCTGTTCTACGTCATAGTTGATGGTTTCTACATTCCACAGCTCATTTTCATGATCCACCATTCGGTTATTCTTTTTATCCTGTTGAAAATCTTGTTCCAGCAGCCATGCGACGTACTGTTCAGCGCCCAGTGCATAGTGTTTTGCCTGGGTTCTTTCCAGATATCGGGCGTTCTTCTCAGTGTGCAGCCAGAGATTCATAACGATCTCAGAAGCGACCGTTGTGATCAGCAAAAAAATCAACAGCACGTAAATAAGAGCAATCCCTGATTGGTGGCATGACGGAAATTTACCGGGCGAAGCCCTGACTGGCTGACGGTTTTCAGCAGGCTCAATAACCATCGACACTATCTCCGGAGCGGCCTCTGGGGTGTGGCCGTATGTTACCCGGCGCGTTATTCCTGTTCTCCTGAGATGGGTCTCCCTCTTTATTGCCCTGATCAGGTTTGTACGTGATCAGCGGAACCACGGTGACCATGGACCCCATCGCCTCATGAACAATGGTTAGCTCCACGGCCGTTGGCACTTGATCTGCGCGTCCTACATTAGCAGCTGACTGCAGGTTCTGTTTTGGAGGCCAGCTGTTTATCCATTCCTTGTGATCATTGCGGAATCGTACTTTCATGCTGTTCACACCAGACAGCACAACCTGACGAATACGAGTAGATTCCGGTGCCCTGTCCAAAGTAGGCCAGTAATAACGGATTAACTGATGACCCTCCACAGCATAAGCCACACGCTGAAGTGTACTTCGTGCTGCCTTCAGGGGGTTTTGCCATCCTGAACGGGTAAACTCCATTAACGTCCTGCCCGGACCCGGTGCTTTCAGCGCAGGCTGTTGCAAACCTTGTTCATCCCTGACCGGTCTTCGGGTTATTTGCAACACGTCTTTTTCCAGAATGATTTCGGCCCGTTGTAATTTATCCATGTCATCCAGCACCAACTGCGTTGCTTCCTGTGCACGGGTGACTGAGATAAACAGCTTATAGGCTGCCGTACTGATCATACTGAACAGTACGATAGCGACCATTAACTCGAGAAGGGTAAAGCCACCCGGGACCTGAACAATGTTCAAGTGTCTACCCATAACCAGGCAAAAACGTTTGTTGAGCATTATGGCCGGGGCCTCCTCAGCCAGGTAGATAACCTTGCCAGGGGAATAGCACCTTTTTCTGGTTCAGACTCACCGATAAATACTTCGACCTGCACCTGTCTGAAATCGGGTGACCCGGTGGATGCCGATGTTTCCCGAACATACCACTGAAAACCGGCATAGCTTTCAATTTGAGGCCTCACTGCCGAACCACTCCAGCGCCCCTCAGCATAAAGTGTATTGAGATAGTGGTCGGCAATCTGCGAAGCCAGTATTTTTTCCTTTTGATATCGGGTCTGGCGAATACTGTTGCCATCAGAAAGAATCAGCATAGAAGCGGCCAGGGCAAATACGGCCAGAGCCACCATAACTTCCAGCAAGGTAAAACCCTGACATCGATTCTGATTTCTGTTGGCTAGAAATCGCCGGTTTAGCCTGTAACTCATATCAACGCCCGTTACTCCCTGACCCATTCAATATCTGACAATCCGTCTGTGCGCAGATAGAGTGACTGTTTGCTGTTGGCAACCGGAACAATGCCGAGCCTGAACGGGGTTACCTGGTAGTCTGAATAGAAAACAACGGATGGATACTGTTCATCCACATCAAAAGGCATGAAATTCTCACTGGACTCAAGGCTCAGGCTTAATGTGTCTGGCAGTAACCTGGGCTGAAAAGGGGATTGCTCCAACTCAGCCCATTCCTGAGTATCTGCCGGTAATACCCACCAGCGGTAATACCCCTCGTTATCAATTGAGAAGCCATAGTGACTATTTTCCAGCAGCGCTTTGTCACGAACCTGGGTAAATAATGCCTGCAATCGTGTCGCTTCTTTCTGCACCACCTTGTGAATGCTGCCGGTTATCGGGCTTAGCAGGGTAATACCCAGAAGAACCCCAATGATGACCACCACCACCAGCATTTCGATCAGGGTAAATCCTTGCTGTTGAGGTGATGCCATTTCCTTGTCCTGTTTGCCAAAAAAACCTAGTTATCCCAGTTCACAATATCAGCATCGAGACCTTCGCCGCCCTCACGGCCATTCGCTCCGAAGGAATAAAGGTCATACTTGCCGTGATTACCAGGTTGTAAATACATGTAGGGATTCCCCCACGGATCCAATGGCACTTTTTTCAGGTACCCTTCGGGATTCCAGTTTCTGGGCTCTGGAGGAGAAGATGGTTTCTGAGTCAGTGCTTCAAGCCCCTGGTCCAGGGTGGGATAAAAACCATTATCAAGCCTGAAAAGCTCCAGCGCCTGAGAAATCGCTTCAATATCCGCACGGGCAACGGTGACCTTTGCCTGATCAGGCCGGGAAAGAATTTTGGGAACCACCATAGCTGCCAGAATTCCCAGAATGACCACCACCACCATAATTTCAATCAGTGTAAAGCCCTGTTCAGCGTGCACTGAATTAGCCGCATCAGGCCCTCTTCTTCTAAGCCGGTTTTTTATCATGTTGGTTGACCTCGATTTTCTGTGAATAGGCCGTTCAGCATTTTTCATCCGGGACGGTTTAACTCTGCTTCAGCCTCCCAGGCTGTCACCTCAATTCAACAGCTGGTTCATATTGAGTATCGGCAACAGGATAGCCAGAACAATCATCATGACCACTCCCCCCATCAGGACCAGCATCAAAGGCTCGAACAGTCCAAGCATGACGGTTATGCGCCCTTCCAGCTCCATCTGCTGATTCTGTGCAGTTCGTTCCAGCATCTGATCCAGCTCTCCGGTTGCCTCGCCACTGGCGATCATATGGAGCATCAGGGGTGGAAAGTAGCCGGTTTCTGCCAGCGCCCTGTTAAGACTGGTTCCTTCACTGACTCGCCGGGCAACATCCTGAACGGCATGTTTGATGGCATCGTTATTAACCACCTGGGCAGCAATCATCAGGGCCTCTACCAGCGAAACCCCACTTCGGGTTAACATGCTCAACGTACTGGCAAAACGGGCCGAATTGGCCGTTCGGACAAATCGCCCAACCAATGGCAAAGTTAGCTGAACCCGATGCCAGGAAAGTCGTGTGGAGGCCTTTTTCAGTAAATGCCGGACAACCACAATAGCCGCAACAATCACACCAAAGATCACCGGCCACCATGTCTGAAACCCCTCACTGGCATTAATCAATAGCTCTGTGATTAATGGCAGCTCCTGACCGGAATCCAGAAAGACCTTGATGACATCCGGCACCACAAATCCCAGCAGGAAGCTGACAATCCCAATGGAAGCCAGCATCAGTATGACCGGATAGACCAGTGCCTGCTGTATTTTCTGACCAGAACGCATTCTGGCCTCAGTGTAGTCGGCCAGACGATTGAGAACACGGTCGAGATAACCAGCATGCTCTCCTGCCGCAACCGTTGCCCGATACATCTGGGGGAAGACTTCCGGGAAGGCTTCCAGGCTTTTGGCCAGGGTATAGCCTTCAAGCACCCGTGAACGAACAGCCAGCAACATATTTTTTATTCGTCGTTTTTCCTGCTGGGCTGCCACACCATTGAGCGCTTCCTCAATAGGCATTGCCGCCTGGACCAGCGTAGCCAGCTGCCGGGTTACCGTAGCCAGCTCAACGGCTGAAATGCCCCGGCGCAGAAAGAAGCTTCTGCCTTCCTCTCCCTGCTGTTTGCGATCGGCAAGTGTATTAACTGACAGCGGTGTCCACTGTTTATCCCGCAGCATCTGGCGAACCTGACGCCCACTGTCCGCTTCCAGGGTACCTTTATGCTGTTTACCCTGATGGTCCAGGGCTATATATTCAAACGCGGCCATAATCCTGAGCCTTTTCTTCAGCAGCCATAATCAGTCTTTCTGGGTAACCCGAAGTACCTCTTCAAGTGTTGTAACCCCTTCCAGCACTTTTCTGCTGCCATCTTCACGGATGCCGGGACTGAACTCACGAACACTGTCCGTAATCTCCTGCTCCCCTTTGAGCCCATGGATCATTCGCCGGACCTGCTCATTAATAACAAAAACTTCATAAATGCCGGTACGCCCACGATAGCCACTGAAATTACAGGCCTTACACCCTTGCGCGTGATACAGCGTTACCCCATCAGAAGCATCAATGCCTAACTGCTGGCATTCGGCATCATCAGGGCTATATGGCAATTTACAGTCACTGCAGAGCACCCTGACCAGACGTTGGGCAATCACCCCAAGTAGACTGGACGACATCAGAAAAGGTTCAATGCCCATATCCTGAAGACGGGTCAGGGCACCGACCGCCGTATTGGTATGAAGCGTGGAAAGTACCAGATGCCCGGTCAAACTGGCCTGTACCGCTATTTCAGCGGTTTCCCGGTCGCGGATCTCTCCGACCATCACCACATCGGGGTCCTGTCGCAGAATAGCTCTCAATCCCCGGGCAAAAGTCATATCGACTTTTGTGTTTACCTGGGTCTGGCCAATCCCTTCCAGGTGATACTCAATGGGGTCTTCAACGGTGAGAATATTTCGGGTCTGGTCATTCAGAAGGGTAAGGCTGGCATATAGAGACGTTGTCTTGCCGGATCCTGTTGGCCCTGTCACCAGAATAATGCCATAAGGTTTTTTCAGCAGTCCTTCGATCAGTGCACGGTTTCGCTCGGTCATACCGAGGTGCCTGAGTTCAAGACGACCTGCTGCTTTGTCCAGAAGCCGGAGAACGACCCGCTCGCCATTACTGGAAGGCAGCGTGGACACCCGGACATCCACCTCCTTGCCGGCCACCCTCAGCGAGATCCGACCATCCTGGGGTACCCGTTTCTCGGCAATATCCAGCCGGGCCATCACCTTGATGCGGGAAACCAGCAAAGAGGCAATGGTTCTTTTAAGTGACAGCACTTCCCTTAACACACCATCCACCCGCAGCCGAACCACGAGTGCCGACTCAAAGGTTTCAATATGCACATCGGAAGCACCTTCCTTGATCGCCTCAGTGAGCAACGCATTAATTAAACGGATAACCGGGGCATCGTCACTTTGTTCAAGCAGGTCTTCCGTGATCGGAACGGCATCCGCCAGACTGGTCAGGTCCGGGTGATCACTGATGCCAGCGGCATCCTGCAATGCCTCTGAACTGTCATTGTGATAGCAGTGAGCCAGCACCTCTGACAGTTTTTCGGCATCGACCTGCTCATAGGCAGGAAAAACACCGGAAAAGCGACTGATTTCAGCAATCAGCTCAGCCGGTGGTGTGTTATGAAAATAGAGTGTGGCTATCCCATTATCATTCTCAATGAGCACAACGCCATGCCTTTTGGCAAAACTAAAAGGCAGTCTTGGTAAAACGCTGGCTTCACTTTCAGCATCATCTTCGGTGTCATAGTCAGCGGTCAGAGGTGTAGCCAATATCATGAACTCCTTAAATCAAAAAGGAAGCACCCGGGAGGCGGTTAGGCCTTTCCTTTTTGAAAAAACTTATTTCTTTAAAAAACAAAACTCTTATGCTTTTATTTAGAGTAAAGAATAGCCTATTCGTTAACTTCAGAAGATATGACCATGAAACCAGTGGTTTTCACCACATTTCTGCAATGGGGGCATAAAAATAATCGGAACCTTATCATTCTGATTATTTTCATCGTCATGATCCTTAGCCTCAGTTTTCAAGCATTTCACTTTTATCAAATCGTCAGCAGCGAACCCTTGAAAAATAGTGTTAATAATAAAACTATCGTTTTGAAAAACTCCTCAACCATCAAACATGAAGACTTTGAGCTGATTTTTGGTTTTAGTGACAATCAGGAAATAACTCAAAACAATAAAGAGATCCCCATAACAAAAATGAACCTGATTCTCAGAGGGGCACTCTCAGGCATTGAAAACAAAAAGTACGCAAGTGCAATTATTCAAATAGCCAACCAGGACAAGTTATATGAAATTGGTGACGCACTTCCCGGAGGTGCCATTCTGAATCAGGTTTATTCCGATCACATTGTCATTAAACGGGGTAACCAGCTTGAAAAACTATACTTTCCGGAAACAGCCAGAGATTCCAGAGCCTTTCAGGAATTCAGGCCTGTGGCGGAAGACATCCCCGAGTCAATGGAGCAGCGTCCGGGCAACCATGATTATCCGGATGATATGTCTCTTGAACAGCGAATGCAGGACCTCAGGGAGAAGCTGCAGGACGCCAGTCAGGAACTGTAATGACAACAATGACAAACTGCTGAGTTAATGGTCACATCATGAACACCAGAGCGCTACTCTTTTTACCACGTTTACCACACTCTCATAACAGAAAGTTAATCAGAGCCATTCCTCTGGTGCTGATGATGGCTGTCACCCCACTGTTTGCCAGCAAGGTAAATACCGGCTTACAGCCTGCTGCCAATAACACCGTACCGGTGCCCAATGATAAGCTCTGGACACTGAATCAGCAGAATGCCGATATCCGTGAATTTATCACCCAGGTGGCCAAAATAACCGGAGAGACATTTGTTATCGATCCTCGGATTAAAGGTGGCAATACCGTTACCGTCATTTCCAGCAAGCCATTGAGCCGGGATGAGGTCTACGATGTTTTCCTGGAAGTCCTCTCCGCTAATGGTTATACCGTCATTCCCAAGGCCGATGGCCATATTATTAATGTTGTCCCCACAGCCACGGCAAAAACCAGCAGCCCCGGAGACACTCAGAAGCCCATTGATGGCGTGATGACCACCAGGGTTGTCGATCTGCACAGCGTATCCGCTGTCGAAGTCATCCCGATTATTCGCCCCCTGATTGCCCAGTATGGACACGCTGCTGCATCTGCTTCCAGTAATGCGGTCATCATCAGTGACCTTGCCGATAATGTTGAGCGCATCACCAAACTGATACGGGAACTGGATGATGCCGGCAATAACGACTACGAAGTCATCCAGCTGAAACACGCCTGGGTGGGGGATGTCTCAAAAATAATCTCGGATACCCTGGTCACCGGCAAGGGACAGCTACCCAGCGGGCTCCAGGTGATCGCCGATGAGCGAAGCAATCGTCTGGTGGTTAAGGGCAATGCCAGCAAACGGGCACGGGTCAGAAAACTGGCTGACACCCTTGATAAGGAAGGTATTCGAAAATCGACCACCAAAGTCATGTTCCTGAGTTTTGCCGATGCCAAAAACATTGCGGAAATTCTTTCGGAAGCCTCAGGCATTATTCAGGACAGTCAGGGAAAGAGAACCGCTGCAACGCCATCGTCACCGGTTGCATCAAGCTCAGTCTCTCCCGGCTCATCAAACCAGTCCTCTTCCCAGGCCACCACCAAGTCTGGGGCCAAAAGCAAGTCCGCAGCCACGACGGCGTTTGTCAAAGCAGATGAAACCCAGAATGCCCTGGTTATGATTGCCGACCCGGAAACCCTTCAGGAGATGGAGAAAATTGTCCGCCAGCTTGATGTGCCCAGGGCCCAGGTGTTACTGGAGGCCGTTATTGTTGAAGTATCTGGTGGGATTAATGATGCGCTGGGTGTTCAATGGGGCATTGATGGGACTAACACGATCCGTGGTACATCCGATTCAGGTAACATTATTAAAAGCAGCATAACCGGGCATATTCTGGATGATAAGCCTAGTATTGCCCTCGGATCCCTGGCGCTGCGCGCTGATAACTTCGGTGTTCTGGTCAGTGCGTTAAGCGCAAAGTCCAATAACAATATCCTCTCTACCCCCAGTATGCTGACCCTGGATAATGAAGAGGCAGAGCTGATTATCGGCAAAAATATTCCCATCAAAACCGGCTCATATCAGACGTCATCCAGTGGCAATAGTAATAACCCTTTTACCACCACTGAACGCAAGGATGTGGGGCTAAAACTCAAGATCACCCCCCATATCAACGAAGGCAACAGCCTGAGACTAATGCTGGAGCAGGAGGTTTCTTCACTGGATGTGGGCACCACCAAACAGCTGCTTGGCTCCGATAGCAATGACCTGCTGTTCAATACCCGCTCCCTGAAGACCTCGGTACTGGTGGATGATGGACAAACCGTCGTTATTGGTGGACTGATTGAAGACATCAAATCCAAAAGCAGGAAAAAAGTGCCACTGCTTGGGAGCATCCCGATTTTGGGCAACCTCTTCCGCTATAACCAGAGCGGCGATGAAAAAAAGAACCTGATGTTGTTTATCCGCCCCACCATCATGCGTAATTCGGAAACACTGGTAAAAGCGACCCGGGATCGATTCACCAAGCTGAAGCTTATCGGTAATGGCAACGCCAGACAGGCTATTAACCTTCCGAACCGACCCGAGGAGTTATTTGATGCAAAAACCTATGACCTGAGAAACAAGGACTGACGGTAATGGCCTGTATTGTGCCGAAACTCAAGCGGGGTTTTAAGAAACCCGATAAACGGCATAGGGTTTCTTGTATTTCAGAGCACCTTACGCCCTCTCTCTTAAAAAACAATTGAAAGCATAAAGCCCAGGCCAAAGATGATAAAAAAACGTCCTGTCAGAGGAGGCAAACGAACCATCTCAGCATCACCGGAATGGTTGGCAAGCAGTTTGAGCGGCGCAATGGCAAAAGGCAGCGCTATCAGCAGATAAAGCGGGTTATCCAGCTCTCCCAAATAGTACAACATAAAACTGAGAGGAAACCCTGTCAGCAAAAGCACGGCATAAAGGCATTTCGCTGGAACCAGTCCCATACGAACGGTTAACGTGCGAATATTGTGACTGATATCATCCAGGTAATCCCGGATCTCATTGGACAGCAACAACGCAGAAGCCAGCAAACTCACCGGAATCGACATCCAGACCACTTCATTATTCCAGTACCCTCCAACGGCATAAAAGGCACCACTGACCATCAGCACACCAGTGAACAGAAATACTGCCGGCACCCCCCAGCCGCGATTTTTATAGACAATGGGTTCACCGGTATAAAAATAACCGCCGACGACACCAAAGACACCAAGCAACAATAACGGCCAGCCAACATCGATTACCAGCAATAGTCCCATCATGCAGGCAATCAGGGCACAAACCCCCGCCAGGATAAAGTTTCGATGAATCTGCTTAACCACCTGCCTCGCCAACTCTCCAGAACGTTTTTTCCACAACACCAGATCAGCATGGTCATTGGCAAGATTGCTGGCAGCCTGAAGCAATACGCCAGCCAACATAACCAGCAGTGCTCTGCACCAGTCGCCAACACCCTGCTGATAAGCCAATACCACGCCAAGGCCGCAGGTTACCAGGGCGACAGAATATGAGAAAGGGCGTAGAGCTCTGGCAAGTCGATATTTGTCCGGATTCAGATCAAGGGCATCCACTGGCAGGCTCCTGAGAAAAAAGCGCGAGGATAAGGAAATTTCACGACGATGGCTATAAGAACACCAGAAAAAGGCAGCATTGAAATTGAATGTAACTTCCGACAATGGCTAATAATCAACCCTGCCACCACCTGACAAAATCAGGCTGCCGCACATGCCTGAGGTGTTAACCCAAAGTAACGTTTAAATTCCCTGCTGAATTGCGTTGGGCTCTCATAGCCAACCTCTGCAGCTGCCTGCTTTACTCTGACCCCGTGATCCTGTAACAACTCTCTGGCCCGACTCAGGCGCAGTTTCTTCAGGTACTGAATAGGCGACGATGATGTCATAAACCGGAAATTACGATGGAAGGTTGATGGACTCATATTAGCCATAGAGGCCAGGTGCCCAACATCAAGGGACTGATCATAATGCTCGTGCATATACTTCATTGCCCGCTCCAGACGGGCAATGTGCGTATTGTGTCTGGCCAGGGCAAATAATGGTGCGGCCTGCTCCCCGTTAAGAACATGAAAAAGCAACTCTTGCACCAGCCCTTTTCCCAAGGCTTCACTCTCCAGCGGCGAGTGAAGGCACTGAGCCAGCCTTAACACCGTTGCTGAGAAAGCATCCGTCACCGGGCTGACATATAAACTGCTTCGTGCCTCTAACAGATCTTCCATGGTGTCTGTCGCCTGTTGATGGTGGTCGAACAATCGCACCAGCGGATGCAACAGGCTGATATCAATATCGACCAGCATGGATAACAATGGCTTATCTTCAGCAACAATGGTTTCGCATTCCGCAGGAATAGGCAAAGTCAGTACCAGATAGTTATCCGGATTATATTCATAAGCCTGCTGCTCCAGGTAAATCCGTTTTGCACTCTGGGCTACAATGAAAATGCCCTGACTATAGCATAGTGGCTCACGTTCTCTGGATTCGCTGGCTTTAAAAACGCCAACGCCGGGAATATGGGTTTTGTTATAGCCCTCTTCTTTGGCCAAAGGAGAGAGGGTCTGGGCTAATGGCGTCATGTCTTATCTTCTGATCGGTAATTTAGGCACAGCATAGCTTCACCCAATACATAAAAAAACCACCACTGATCGTTTTAGGCATGACTTTGCTAGTTATGGCTATTCTATTCCTGCACAGAAAGGATAATCTACGCTAGCTAGGATATTTCATGAGGAAGAATCGCAATGATGAATTTTAATTATCAAAACCCAACCCACATTGTGTTTGGCCAGGACCGTCTGCAGGAACTGGATCAACTGGTACCGGCTAATGCCAAAGTACTGGTCCTTTACGGCGGTGGCAGTGTTAAGAAATTCGGTACCCTGGAAAAGGTGCTGGCCGGATTAGGTAACCGTGAAGTTTTTGAGTTCAGCGGTATCGAGCCAAACCCAACCTTTAACACCCTGATGAAAGCTGTTGAGATCGTCCGCGCTGAAAACATTGACTTCCTGCTGGCGGTTGGCGGCGGCTCTGTCATGGATGGCACCAAGTTTGTTGCCGCAGCGGCACCTTATGAAGGTGACGAAGTGGATCTGCTCAAGGCAGGTTTTGCCGGTGCGCCGATCACCTCCGCCATTCCACTGGGTACGGTTGCCACCTTACCGGCCACAGGTTCTGAGATGAACATGGGTGCCGTTATTTCTCACGACATTGGCAAATTGCCGGTTATGAGTCCACTGCTCTACCCTCAGTTTTCCATTCTGGATCCATCACTGACCTTCACCCTGCCACCGGTGCAAATCGCTAATGGTGTAGTGGATGCCTTCGTTCATGTACTTGAACAGTATGTTACCTACCCTGTTGACGCCCGGATTCAGGATCGTATGGCGGAAGGTATTCTGAAAACGCTGATTGAAGTGGGCCCGGTAACGCTGGCTGAGCCAGACAACTACGATGCCCGTGCCAACCTGATGTGGAGTGCCACTTCGGCCCTGAATGGCTATATTGGTGTCGGCGTTCCCCAGGACTGGGGCACCCATATGATTGGCCACGAGCTGACTGACCTGTTTGGCCTGGACCACGCCCAGAGTCTGGCAGTGGTTCTGCCATCCCTGTGGAAGCTGCGCAAAGATAAGAAGCGGGCAAAACTGGTGCAGTATGCAGAGCGCGTTTGGGATATCAGAGAAGGTAGCGACGATGAAAAGGTTGATCTCGCTATTGAAAAAACCCGCGATTTCTTTGAATCCCTGGGTGTAAAAACACGACTGTCGCAGTATGGTGTTGAGCATAACCAGATTGAGAACGTGATCAAGGCTCTGGAAGCCCATGGCATGACGGCTCTGTCAGAGACCGGTGACCAGGATCTCAATACTTCCCGTGAAATCCTTGAAGATGCTTACGCAGCCTGAACTCTGATCCAGTATTTTCCATCACAAAAAAGGCCGGATATAAATCCGGCCTTTTTTGTGTTACCTAAACCGATCGTTTTACCAACCGGTCACTTTTTTCAGAGCTTCACCGATATCAGCCAGGCTGCGAACCGTCTTAACGCCTGCAGATTCAAGAGCCGCAAACTTCTCATCAGCAGTCCCCTTTCCACCGGCAATAATCGCACCGGCATGGCCCATCCGCTTGCCCGGAGGCGCTGTCACGCCGGCAATGTAAGAGACCACGGGTTTGGTAACATGCTCCTTGATATAAGCAGCCGCTTCTTCTTCAGCAGAACCACCGATTTCACCAATCATCACGATAGCTTCCGTCTTATCATCATTATGGAACAGTTCCAAAATATCGATAAAGTTGGAACCGGGAATAGGGTCACCACCAATACCAACACAGGTGGACTGACCAAAGCCATAATCGGTGGTCTGTTTGACCGCTTCATAGGTCAGCGTGCCGGAACGGGAAACAATGCCCACCTTGCCCGGCAGATGGATATGGCCCGGCATAATACCGATCTTGCACTCACCTGGCGTGATAACACCCGGACAGTTGGGACCGATAAGACGAACACACAACTCATCACACTTGACCTTGCATTCCAGCATATCCAGCGTAGGAATACCTTCAGTGATGCAGACAATCAACTTGATGCCAGCATAAGCAGCTTCAAGAATGGAGTCCTTACAGAAAGGCGCAGGAACATAAATAACCGACGCTTCAGCACCGGTCTGATCAACTGCTTCAGCCACCGTATTGAAAACGGGCAACCCCAGGTGAGTCTGACCACCTTTGCCGGGTGTTACGCCACCCACCATGCGGGTACCGTAAGCAATGGCCTGTTCGGAGTGAAAAGTCCCCTGGGCACCGGTGAACCCCTGGCAGATAACTTTGGTGTCTTTATTAATTAAAATGCTCATTACTGGTTCCCCGCTGCCTTAACTACCTGTTGGGCAGCCTCGGTCAAACTGTTGGCCGCGATGATATCAAGTCCACTGTTGGCAAGGGTCTGCGCACCCAGGTCAGCATTGTTGCCTTCCAGGCGAACCACGACAGGAACTTCAACGCCGACTTCTTTAACCGCACCGATAATACCTTCAGCAATCAGGTCACAGCGGACAATACCACCAAAGATATTGACCAGAACGGCTTTCACACTGTCATCGGAAAGAATGATCTTGAAGGCTTCGGTGACACGCTCTTTGGTTGCACCACCACCAACATCCAGGAAGTTGGCAGGCGCACCGCCATGCAGCTTGACAATATCCATGGTGCCCATGGCAAGGCCTGCACCATTCACCATGCAGCCAATGTTGCCATCCAGTGCGACGTAGTTAAGCTTCCACTCAGCGGCATGGGCTTCACGGGCATCTTCCTGGGAAGGGTCATGCATGGCTTTCAACTGTGGCTGACGGTACAGGGCGTTGCTATCAATGTTGATTTTCGCATCCAGGCAGTGCAGGTCACCCTCTTTGGTGATCACCAGCGGGTTGATCTCCAGCAGGGCAAGGTCGCACTCCTGGAAGAGTTTCGCCAGACCAAGGAAAATCTGGGTAAACTGCTTGATCTGCTTTCCTTCCAGACCCAGTTTGAAAGCCAGTTCACGGGCCTGATAAGGTTGGGCACCGGTCAGGGGATCAATGGTCGCCTTAAGGATTTTTTCCGGTGTTTCTTCCGCCACCTTTTCAATTTCAACCCCACCTTCAGTGGAGGCCATAAACACGATGCGACGGGTTGCGCGATCAACAACAGCGCCAAGATAAAGCTCTTGATCAATATCAGTGCAGCTTTCAACCAGTATCTTGCTGACCGGCTGGCCATTTTCATCGGTCTGATAAGTGACCAGGTTTTTACCTAACCACTGCTCGGCGAACGCGCGGATTTCGTCTTTGCTGGAGACCAGTTTCACACCACCCGCCTTACCACGACCACCGGCGTGAACCTGGGCCTTAACCACCCACTGATTACCACCGATTTCATCGGCAGCAGCAGCGGCCTGCTCTGGCGTATCCGCAGCGACGCCCTGAGAGACGGGCAGTCCATATTTGGCAAAGAGTTGTTTGCCCTGATATTCATGAAGATTCATTCTGACGCGGCCCTCTTTTTTATTTGAGCGTTGTTTTTAAGTTTCTCGTCAAACCATATCCCTGGATATTGTCTATGAAGAAAGGAGCAAGTCGACCCTGACCGCTCCCCTTAAGATACGTTTAACGACGTTTGCGATTGGCAATATGGATAGCGTGGCCATCAACCGCCAGAACTGCTTCGTGCAGCGCTTCACTCAGGGTTGGGTGTGAGAAAATGGTCAGCGCAAGATCTTCAGTGCTGGCAGCGAACTCCATGGCAATAACCCCCTGTTGCACCAACTCAGCTGCGCTTGGGCCCACAACATGAACGCCAAGAATACGGTCCGTTACCTTGTCGGCAATCACCTTGACCATGCCATGGGTATCATTGGCAGCCAGCGCACGACCACTGGCGGCAAACGGGAAGGTACCCACTTTGTACTCATCACCACTGGCCTTGACTTCTTCTTCCGTTTTACCAACCCATGCCACTTCAGGGTGAGTATAAATCACCGAAGGAATCAGGTCATAGTTCATCTGTGCTTTCTGACCAGCAATGATTTCCGCCACCATAATGCCTTCTTCACTGCCCTTATGAGCGAGCATCGGGCCCCGAACCACGTCTCCAACCGCATAAACGCCGGGAACGTCAGTGGCACAGTTATCATCAACGAAAATAAAACCGCGTTCATCCAGATTGACACCGGAGTCAGTAGCCAGCAGGTTTTCTGTATAGGGGCGACGACCGACAGCAACAATCAGTTTATCAAAGGTCAGCTTCTGTTCATCACCATTGGCATCCTGATAGGTAACTTCAACTTCGCTACCCTTGACTTCAGAACCGGTCACCCGTGCACCCAGGCGAATATCCAGTCCCTGCTTTTTGAAAATCTTCTGGGTTTCTTTGGCGATTTGCTGGTCAGCCAGGGCGAGGAATTTATCCTGGGCTTCAAGGACAACCACTTCAGCGCCCAGCCTTCCCCAGACAGAGCCCAGTTCCAGACCAATAACACCGGCACCAATAACCCCGAGACGCTTCGGGACTTCCTGAAACTCAAGAGCACCGGTAGAGTCAACAATAAGGCCTTCAGTAAGCGGTGTGGGGGGAATTTCAATGGGACGGGAGCCGGTGGCAATCACCACGTTGGCAGCATCAACCACTTCGACGGAACCGTCAGCCCTGGTTAATTCAACCTGCTTGCCAGACAGCACTTTACCGGCACCTTCCAGCAAGGTCACACCATTTGCCTTGAACAGACCTGTAACACCGGTAGTCAGCTGGTTCACAATATTGTCCTTACGGGCAAGCATTGCAGGGACATCGATGTCTACACCACTGTGCTTAATGCCATGCTTGTCAAAATCTTCCTTGGCTTCAATATATTTGTGAGAGCTATCCAGAAGGGCCTTGGAAGGGATACAGCCAACATTCAGACAGGTACCGCCCAGTTTAGCCTTGCCCTTATCATCGGACCACTTCTCGATACAGGCAGTTTTCAGCCCCAGCTGGGCTGCACGAATAGCACAGACGTAACCGGCAGGGCCTGCGCCAATAACTACCACGTCGAACTGATTTGCCATAAGTTATTTCCAAAACGGTTTATAAAACAAAGTATACGGGTCAAGTCAATAATGGGCAGCACCGCTTAATAGAAAAATAAGGCTGCCCGATACAATCCGGAATCAAACGTCCAGAAGCATTCTGGCCGGATCTTCCAGCAGTTCCTTGATGGTCACGAGAAAGGTGACTGCGTCCTTGCCATCCAGCAGTCGGTGGTCATAGGACAGGGCAAGGTACATCATCGGTAAAATTTCAACCTTGCCGTTAACCGCCATGGGACGTTCCTGAATTTTATGCATTCCCAGGATGGCCGACTGTGGTGGATTCAGGATGGGCGTTGACAACAGTGAACCGAATACACCGCCATTGGAAATGGTGAACGTTCCACCGGTCATTTCATCGATGCCGAGCTTACCATCCATTGCCTTTTTACCGAACTCACGGATTTTCGCCTCAATATCGGCAAGGCTCATATCTTCGGTGTTACGAAGCACTGGCACTACCAGCCCGCGATCACTGGAAACGGCAACACCAATATCCTGGTAGCCATGGTAGACAATATCATTGCCATCAATAGAGGCGTTGACCACCGGATGACGGCGGAGCGCTTCAACACAGGCCTTGACAAAGAAAGACATAAAACCGAGTCGTACGCCATGACGTTTCTCAAAGACATCTTTGTACTGGGCACGAAGCTCCATAACCGGCTTCATGTTGATCTCGTTGAAAGTAGTCAACATGGCCGCATTCTGCTGGGCCTGAACCAGACGCTCGGCAACTTTGGCACGCAGGCGGGTCATGGGTACCCGTTTCTCTACACGCTCACCGGCAAACACCGGTGCGGTTGCCTCGACCTGAGGTGCTGGTGCAGCAGACTTGGACACTGCCGGAGTAGCTGCAACCGCCGGGGCTGGTGACACCTGAGCACCAGCTTCGACATGACGAACCACATCTTCCTTGGTTACACGGCCACCTTTACCGGTACCGGGAATGGCTGCTGGATCAAGGCCTTTCTCTTCAGCCATCCGGCGTGCTGCAGGATTGAGAATGGGCTCTTCCTTAATGGCTTCCGGTGAAGCTGCCGGAGTGGCTGAAGCTTCAGCGGCAGCTGGGACGGTGCCAGCAGAAGCCCCTTCCTGGAAAATTCCAACCACTTCACTGCTGAGAACAACTTCACCTTCAGGCTTGATAATTTCACTCAAAACACCATCTGCCGGTGCCACAACTTCAAGAACCACTTTATCGGTTTCGATATCAACCAGCAGTTCATCCCGATGGCATTGCTCACCGGGCTGCTTGTGCCAGGTTGCAACGGTGCCATCAGCAACGGATTCAGGAAAGGTAGGTGCTTTAATTTCTGTGGCCATTATTGATCCTTTGCGTCTTCGCCCCTTTGAGCGTTTTTCACAGAAACTGTGTTAAACGCTCTGGCCAGATCGATAAATAGTACCTGCTGGCCGTTTAACCAATATTACTGCTCAGCATGAGCAGTAAATTATCATTATTCAAATGCTGAAAGCATCATTTACCAATTGCTGCTGTTCCTGGGCATGTATTGACATATAGCCACATGCCGGAGCGGCTGATGCTTCGCGCCCTGCGTACTTGAGACTCATTGTTTTATTCGGATGAACGGCAACTGAGCGACGCATATGATGCTGACTACAGTACCACGCCCCCTGGTTCATTGGCTCTTCCTGACACCAGACCACATCTTTCAGGTTTGGATAACTGACAATGAGTTCATCCAAATCGTCCTGAGGGAATGGGTAAAGCTGTTCAATGCGGATAATCACCGTATCAGTCAGCCCTTCCGTTCTCTTCTTTTCCAGCAGGTCATAGTAGACCTTTCCTGAGCACATAATCATCCGGGTGATCGCTGATGGCTCATGACCGTCAACCTCGGGGATAATCGTCTGGAAACTGCCCTCTGCCAGCTCTTCCAGAGAGGAGGTGGCCTGTTTGTGACGGAGCAGGCTCTTGGGGGTAAATGCCACCAACGGTTTACGCAGCGGACGCAACATCTGCCGTCTCAACATGTGGAACACCTGGGCTGGCGTTGTCGGAACGCAGACCTGAATGTTGTGTTCCGCACACAGCTGCAGAAATCGCTCAAGTCTGGCCGATGAGTGCTCCGGCCCTTGACCTTCATAACCATGGGGCAGCAGCATGGTGAGGCCTGACAGGCGCCCCCACTTGTGCTCGCCACTGGAAATAAACTGGTCAATAACCACCTGGGCACCGTTGGCAAAATCACCAAACTGAGCTTCCCAGATAACCAGTGCATTGGGCGTTGTTGCTGCGTAGCCGTACTCAAAAGCCAGAACCGCTTCTTCGGACAGGAATGAGTCCCAGATCTGGAATCGTGGCTGCTCCGGGGAAAGTTTGGTCAGGTTCACCAGGGTCGAGCCATCTTTCTGGTTATGGAATACCGCATGGCGGTGCGAAAATGTTCCCCGACCAACATCCTGCCCGGTAATTCGAACTTCACTGCCTTCCATCAGCAGTGACGCATAGGCCAGCAGTTCAGCACACCCCCAGTTAATCGGCAGGGCACCTGCCGCCATTTTGCGACGATCCTCAACGATCTTGCTGACCTGGCGCTGCAGCACAAAACCTTCGGGAATTTCACACAGCTTCTGGCCTAATGATTGCAGTGTTCCCACGGCGACACGGGTATCATGACGGGCAGTCCATTCGTGACCAAGATAGGGTGCCCAATCCACAAAGAGCTCTTTATTAGGCTCTTTTACCAGGGCCTTGACCACATGCTCACCGTTGTCGAGGGCATTACGGAAACTCTCTACCAGCTCTTTATCAGCCGCCTCACTGATCACACCTTCGCCCAGCAGAACCTTGGCATAAAGATCCCTGGTGGTCGTGTGGGATTTAATCTTGCTGTACATCATCGGCTGAGTGGCGGACGGCTCATCCGCCTCATTGTGCCCGCGACGACGGTAACAGACCAGGTCTACAACAATGTCTTTATGGAACTCCATGCGGTAATCAAGGGCCAGTTTGGTGGCAAACTGAACCGCCTCAGGGTCATCACCGTTAACATGAAGAATCGGTGCCCCGACAATCTTGGCAACATCGGTACAGTATTCCGTCGAACGGGCATCTTCGCGGAAACTGGTGGTAAAGCCAACCTGATTGTTAATGATGATATGGATGGTGCCACCGGTTTTATAGGCACGGGTCTGAGACATTTGCAGGGTTTCCATCACAACACCCTGCCCCGCAAAAGCGGCATCACCGTGAATGGCAATTGGGACTACTTTGTTGCCCACTGAATCTTTTCGGCGGTCCTGACGGGCTCTGACCGAACCCTCAACCACCGGGGTAACAATTTCCAGATGCGATGGGTTAAACATCAGGGCAAGATGAACCTCACCACCCGGCGTCATCACATTGGAAGAGAAGCCCTGATGGTATTTCACATCACCGGAGCCACGTTCAACCAGCTTCTTGCCTTCAAATTCGTCAAACAGATCTCCGGGCTTCTTACCCAGAATATTGACCAGTACGTTCAAGCGGCCACGGTGAGCCATGCCGATCACCAGCTCCTTCGAACCATAGGAGCCGGAGCGCTGAATAATCTCATCCAGCATGGGGATCAGAGACTCACCACCTTCCAGGCCAAACCGTTTGGTTCCGGGAAACTTGGTCCCCAGGTATTTTTCCAGACCTTCCGCTGCAGTCAATCGTTCCAGCAAGTGCAGCTTGGCTTCTACTCCTACTTCCGGGCGGCTGCGAACACTTTCCATACGACTCTGAAACCAGCGACGTTCTTCTGTCTGGGGAATGTGCATATATTCGACACCAATTGACTGGCAATAGGTGGCTTTTAAGGCATCGTATATTTCCCGGAGAGAAGCGTGTTCCTTGCCAATAAACAGCGTTGAAGTATGAAACTCGGTATCCAGATCCGCTTCACTGAGACCGTGGTATGCCAGGGATAGATCAGGAAACTCTTCCCGTTTCATCACACCGAGAGGATCGATAACAGCCTGCTGATGACCGCGAATCCGAAAAGCACTGATCAAACGCAAAACCTGAACCTGCTTGCGTTCATGATCACTGGAAACCGATGAAGTCTGAATCGGGCGGGTAGTCTGACGCTGACGCGCCATAAGGATGAAATTTTCCTGGATGGTAGAATGTGGAACATCTGCTCCACCACCACTTACCGGGGGCAACTTTTCAAAATAGTCACGCCACTGTACTTCTACGCTGTTGGGATCGCGCAGATAGCGTTCGTACATATCCTCGACGTATGCAGCATTTCCCCCTGCAATGTGGGAAGAACTCCACATCCGCTGCATTACACCTTCTTGCATGATCATTACCCCGTGAGTCTGGGGCTTATCCCGGGAAATCTGCTTTGACAACCCTGACTGGCTGAAAAACAGAGGTCACTGATGATGTCGATAGCCAGTCAGTGAACGATCCCCCTCAGATAGGGTCGGATGTTTTCCGACCACCCCTGCTGGTTCAAGCTATTGCGGCCCCATAATTCCGGATGGCAGCAGCACAATTTATTTAGTTTAAAAATATATTCAATTACAGGCTTTGTATTGTCAGAGGTCGCCTGCACTCTCCTGACAGAGCATAGCTGACTTTTCAGCTCTATGGTTCTTGAGTGCCCCGGAAAAAGACTTCACAGGGGCACTCTAATATCACCAACCAGCAACGACAGGTTGGAATGACCCACAACTATACTATGTTGCACTCTTAAACAACATCTGCCTGATATGACCAATTGCCCGTGTCGGGTTCAAGCCTTTGGGGCAGACATTGACACAGTTCATGATCCCCCGGCAACGGAAAACACTGAATGGGTCATCAAGATCTGCCAGACGCTCCTCTGTCGCTGTATCCCTGCTATCGGCAAGAAAACGATAAGCTTGCAGCAGGCCGGAGGGGCCAACGAATTTGTCAGGGTTCCACCAGAAGGAAGGACAGGCTGTTGAGCAACAGGCGCAAAGAATACACTCATAAAGCCCATCCAGTTTCTCCCTGTCTTCCGGGGACTGGAGCCGTTCAATGGCTGGCGCTGGCGTATCGTTAATCAGGTATGGCTTGATCTTTTCGTACTGTTTGTAGAACAGACTCATATCAACTACCAGGTCTCTGATTACTGGCAACCCGGGCAGCGGACGAATCACCAGTTTATTTCCCCTGACAGCTTCTGACAAAGGGGTAATGCAGGCCAGACCATTGGTACCGCCAATACTCAAGCCATCGGAGCCACAAACACCCTCTCGACAGGAACGTCGGTAAACCAGCGTTGGATCCTGCTCTTTAATCAGATTCAGAACGTCCAGAACCATCAGGTCCCGACCTTCCGGGATATCGACATCAAAGTCCATCATGTAGGGCTTTTTGTCGGCTTCCGGGTTATAGCGATAGATACTTACCTTCATAAGCCTCTCTCCCTCAGTAGCTTCTTGCCTTGGGAGGAAATGCCTCCATGGTTGCCGGAGCAAAGTTAACAGCACGCTTACTTACTGATTGATCAATCGGTGAGTAAAGCGAATGCGCCAGCCAGTTTTCATCATCCCGCTCCTGGTAATCATTACGGGCATGAGCACCACGGGACTCTGTTCTGACCTCGGCAGAAACAGCTGTTGCATAAGCCACCTGATACAGGTTTTCCAACTCAAGTGCTTCAACCCTGGCGGTGTTGAATGCCTGACTCTTGTCCTCCAGATGCAGATTGGCCAGCCGCTCACCCAGCTCATCCAGCAGCTTGAGACCTTTCTGCATGCTCTCACCTTCACGGAACACACCAAAATAGAGCTGCATGGTATTCTGCAGGTCAGCACGCACTTTGGCAACGCTTTCACCACTGCTTGATTTGTTCAGGCGATCAAGTCGTGACAAGGCTGCTTCCACATCACTGTCTGAGGCGTCCACAGAGTCAAAGCCATCTTTCAGGTTTTTCTCAATCTGCAGGCCTGCAGCGCGACCAAAGACCACCAGATCCAGCAGAGAGTTACCACCCAGACGGTTGGCACCATGAACAGAAACACAGGCCGCCTCACCACAGGCATAAAGGCCTTCAATCACTTCATCATTACCGGCCCCATCCTGACGCAGAGCCTGACCGCCAACATTGGTAGGAATCCCCCCCATCATATAATGACAGGTGGGCACCACAGGTACCGGCACTTTCACAGGATCGGCATGTGCAAAGGTTTTAGACAGTTCACAGATACCGGGCAGACGCAGGTTCAGTGTCTCTTCACCCAGATGATCCAGCTTCAGCAGAACGTGATCCTTATTGGGACCACAACCACGCCCTTCAAGAATCTCGATCACCATAGAACGGGCAACGACATCGCGGCCAGCAAGGTCTTTGGCGTTTGGCGCATAACGCTCCATAAAGCGTTCGCCTTCACTGTTAATCAGGTAACCACCTTCGCCCCGACAACCCTCTGTTACCAGTACGCCTGCACCATGAATGCCTGTAGGATGGAACTGCCACATCTCCATATCCTGCATTGGATATCCGGCACGCAAAGCCATACCGATACCGTCACCGGTATTGATCAGGGCATTGGTAGTGGAAGCGTAAATACGGCCTGCACCACCGGTGGCCATGACTGTGGCTTTAGCTTTGATATAAACGGTTTCGCCACTTTCAATATCAATGGCGATAACACCGGCAACCTGACCTTTCTGATTCTTCACCAGATCAACGGCATACCACTCATTAAGGAAGGTTGTGCCGCCCTTCAGGTTAGCCTGATACAAGGTGTGCAGCAGTGCGTGACCAGTACGGTCTGCAGCTGCACAGGTTCTGGCAGCCTGACCACCCTTACCAAAATCTTTGGACTGACCTCCGAACGGACGCTGGTAAATTCGGCCCTCTTCAGTCCGGGAGAATGGCAAGCCCATATGCTCCAGCTCGAAAACTGCCTGCGGACCCACCGAACACATATACTCAATAGCGTCCTGGTCGCCAATATAGTCGGAGCCTTTCACTGTATCGAACATATGCCAGCGCCAGTCATCTTTGGGATCGGCACTGGCAATCGCACAGGTGATACCACCCTGAGCGGATACCGTGTGAGAACGGGTAGGAAATACTTTACTGACGCAGGCCGTTTTAATTCCAGCCTGGGTAAGCTGGAGCGCGGCACGCATGCCCGCTCCCCCACCACCTATAACGATGGCATCATAGGTCAGGGTACGAAGTGCTGACATCGGTTAAAGCCCCCAAAGAATTTGCACGCCCCAGATCACATAACTGAACAGGGCAATAAAGCACACAACCTGCAAAGGAAAACGGATAAGGACAGACTTACTGCCAAAAGCGCGATCATTAAAATAGTCAGTGGTGATCGTCCACATACCGATCCAGGCATGAGCCAGGATAGAGATCAACGCCAGCAGGGTAAAAATCCGCATCCAGGTTTCATCAAAAAGCTCACCCCACTGGCTATACTGCAGATCCGGATTGATAATCAGGTAGCCCAGCAGAAACACTGAATAGACACCAAGAACCACTGCCGTCAGCCTTTGCAGCATCCAGTCATAAAGTCCACTGCGGGACAAATTGGTGATATTGGTTACCATACCCAAACCCCCGCAAGGATAATCAGCACTGATGAAAGAACCAGAGTCACAATAGATCCGAGACTTCCAGACTCCTTGCCATCACCCACATCCATATCCATCAACAGATGTTTCACTCCGGCAATCAAATGATAAATCAGGGCAGACAGAATGCCCCAGATTATAAATTTTGCCAGGGGAGCTGACAGCAAGGTCTTGAGTGCGTCAAATGACTCCTCAGAAGCAAGGGACAATTCCAGTCCGTACAGAAGAAAACCCAAACCAATAAACAGGATGACACCCGATATGCGGTGCAATATCGAAGTGTATGCAGGCAGGGGTAATTTGATTGTTGTTATATCGAGATTGACAGGTCTTTTGCTATTCACTCTATTTGCCCCAACGCTCGGTGGCGTACACAGCAGAATCAGCAAGAACATCCAGGTTCTCTGGACCCTACGACAAGCAAGTGGAGAAACGCTAAATGCGAAATATACGATTTCCCCTCAATTTAAAGCCGGTGGACCGAAGAACCAACCCTTACGACTTCGCGATCCGAGTATATACACTCTAACAGGTAATTACAATTGCTCACTTTATTAGGCAATTACCCCTAAAAGAACAAGCCGATTTTCATAGATTAGTTACGGATTACATTCATAATCAGTTCGTTTGACAAAAAATTTTATGTCTCTATAGTGGTCGAACCGTAAAAGGGAGCTACTTACAACTAATTTGAATATTTTCAAACAGACTCCCGGCTTTATTTGTGATTTTTTCCGGCTTCTTTTTGTAAAAAGTATCCATCTAAAGTAACTATAACGAGACCAAACGGCATGACAGGAGGCCATAAATGGCTGACAAGAAAGCTCTACTCTCCATTGACGGCACGGACCAGACACTGGAGTTACCCATTTATTCAGGCTCCCTCGGGCCTGATGTTGTTGATGTCAGGGGGCTGACTTCCAACGGTCTGTTTACCTACGATCCGGGCTTTGTTTCTACTGCATCCTGTGAGTCGAAAATTACTTACATCGATGGCGACAAAGGTATCCTTTTGCACCGAGGCTATCCAATAGAACAACTGGCCGAGCAGTCTGATTATCTGGAAACCTGTTACCTGCTGCTTTATGGAGATCTCCCAAGCCGTCAGGAAAAGGAAAAGTTCGAAAACACCATCATGCGTCACACCATGCTCCATGAACAGATGTGCGATCTGTTTTCCGGATTCCGTCGTGATGCTCACCCAATGGCGGTTATGTGTGGTGTTGTCGGAGCCCTGTCGGCGTTCTATCACGACTCACTGGACATCACCAATGAAGTGCATCGTGAAATCTGCGCCTACCGCCTGATTTCCAAAATGCCTACGCTTGCCGCCATGGCCTACAAATACTCCATTGGCCAGCCGTTTGTATACCCACGCAATGACCTGAGCTATGGTGGCAACTTCCTCCACATGATGTTTGCCACACCCTGTGAAGAGTATGAAGTCAAGCCTGTTCTGGCCAAGGCAATGGATCGCATTTTCCTGCTCCATGCAGACCATGAACAGAATGCCTCCACCTCCACCGTTCGCCTTGCAGGCTCTTCCGGAGCCAACCCATTTGCCTGTATTGCTGCCGGTATTGCTGCCCTCTGGGGCCCTGCTCATGGCGGTGCCAATGAAGCGGTGCTGGTGATGCTGAACGAGATTGGGGATGAAGCCAATATCGATGAGTACATTGCCAAGGCAAAAGACAAAGACGACCCATTCCGCCTGATGGGCTTTGGACACCGTGTTTACAAGAACTTTGACCCTCGCGCCAAAGTAATGAAGCAAACCTGCGATGAAGTGCTTACGGAACTGGGCCTTGAAGATGACCCTCTGTTCCGGATTGCCAAGCGTCTGGAGAAAATCGCCCTGGAGGATGAGTACTTTATCAAGAAGAAACTCTACCCCAATGTGGACTTCTACTCCGGGATTATTCTCAAGGCCCTGGGTATTCCAACCGAGATGTTCACGGTAATCTTTGCTACCGGTCGAACTCCGGGCTGGATTGCCCACTGGCATGAGATGATCAGTGGTGATTACCGCATTGGGCGTCCTCGTCAGCTATACACCGGTGAGACAAAACGTGACTACATAGCTGTAGCTGATCGCAGTTAATCCTCAGCTGCTTTTCTATCCCGGTATCTCTCGCAAAAGTGATACCGGGCTTATACACCTTTTCCCTTTCTGCCCATCGTCTAAACTCAGATAAATAATAACTCCTGCGTATAAAGCCAGCGCTTGAAACACTGAGTTCTATACATTCTTTCTATCTGGTCACAGCCAATTCTCCTGCTATTAAACGTGAGATCGTCTTCATGAAAGCGCCCACAGAACTGAAACTCATTACCGCAGAACAGTTTGGCATTGATATCGAAATGGCGTATGCGACCAGCAAGAATTTTACCGGACACCCGATTTATAAAAGCCACGACTGTTATCTTCACCCACTGGCCGCACAAGGCATCAAACGAGCTTCAGAGCTGTTACGTCCACTGAATTTGAAATTGAAAGTATGGGATGCTTTCAGGCCAAAAACGGCTCAGGCAGAATTATTCCGGTTTTTTCCTGATCCTGATTACGTTTCCGACCCGGAGAGCGGCCTGTGCAGCCACTGCCGAGGGATAGCAATTGACCTCACTATTATTGACCATTTTGGTCATGAGCTTGAGATGGGCACCCCATTTGATGACTTCCGCCCCCTGGCACACCATGGCAATAAACAGATTTCTGCTGACGCGCAGCGCAACCGTTTACTTCTGGCAGGCGTCATGAATCTTGCTGGCTTTGACCCTTTAGATACTGAATGGTGGCACTATCAACTGCCGGAGGCTGCAAGCTACCCCATTATTAAACCGGAGCAGATACCATCAACACTGACGTAACCCTCAGTTTCCCTGCTCTGATACTGATCAGTATTATGATTGCAAACCATGCTCCTGCAGCCTGTGAACAATCGTTTCCGACCAGGGACGCTCATTGGGATCTTTTTTAATCATCTCATTGATCAATGCCGCCAGCTCGGCAGCTGACCGATGCTGATAATGAGGTTCAGCAAGTGTTACAGGTAACTTCTCTCGGCAAAATTCCTGCCAGGTATGCATGGTTAACAAGTCTGCATCCATCATAATCTCAACAAATGAAATGCCAGCGGAGTAAATATCAGCACTGTAATTCTGTCGCTTGCACTCTTTCACTTCTGGCGCAGAATAGCGGGCAGAACCTGAGGCATCGCGGGGAAAGCGGTCCTCAACCACCCGGTGGGCATTGCCAAAATCGGCGATCCGCAGACGGTTCGCAGTCATATCAACCAGCAGATTCGCAGGTTTGATATCCCGGTGCAAAATGCGGTTCTGCTTCAGCACCGTCAGACCACGAGCCAGGTCATACAACCAGGAAACGATGGTCGGGACGCGTTCATCCGGCAGCACCTGAGTGATCGCCCGGGCCATATTGAGTCCGCCATCCTGGAGCACCAGCTCCGTGGTGTAGTCCTTCGTGTCAATGATTCCGTTAAAGCCAATAAAACCGATAATAAAATCACTGCTCAGCGACCTGAGCAACAGAGCCTCATGATGATCGGCCTCATAAACCGCCTTAGCCTCTTCATCACTGGCATCAATACTGCGGCTTCGGATTATCCATGGCTTCTTTGCCGGGGCACTGGGTGAATACCTGACCACGAACGTCTCGCAGGCTGAAGGTTCAGCATTATTATTGCAGCTGATTTCACTGGCAGTAGCGTTGGACTTATCTGGATTTTCCCCCAGAGAGACCTGCCTGGGTAACTTTTCTCCAGCGCTGGCAGCCACCGGCCATTGGTCTTCAGGTTTCTCGCCGGGAGTCGTTGGCTCACTTCCAATCCCGGATGAGTTGTCATCTCTGAAGATGATATCGTTATCGTCGTCATCTGTCCGGGAAAAAGAATCCAGACTACTGTTGAGACCGGGAATTTCAACATCAGCAAAACCTTCATCACCGTTAACACTGTCTGCGCTGTCCTCATCCCCGCTGGAGTTGCCCTCATCCCCGCTGGAGGCGTCTTCATCTGCGCTAGACCAGCCCACAGAGAGATCCGTCCCGGATACGCTGCGTGCCACTAAACCCGTTTCATGGTGATGGAGCTCAGACTCAGGTAACGCCTTTTCAGCATTCTCCCCCACGCTCCCAACTTGCTGTTTTGATGAAATCGGTTTGTTATCCTGACCGGCAACATCCACAGGCCGATTGTTCCCATTCCCGGATACGCCATCCATAAAGGCACCTGAAGATCCTGTATATCTTCCGTTTTTTCGACCAACGCAGCTGATATTCGAGACAAGATTAATAACGCATGCCGCAAGCCCGGCCAAGAATCAAAGTTATCCGATGCCCATCACGGGAGTCAGAACGCACGATTAGTATCATCTGTCGTCTTCAATGAGACAACGACCAGTTTCTTTCTGAAACTACCGTTGTCCGAAAACGATTCGCGGGTAGCAATTTCAGGAATAAGCCCGGATGCAGCCCTGTCGAATAAGGCATCCAAGTCGTAGGATATGTACAAATCGGGATACTTTTCGCGATGAAGCTTGAGGTAAAGATGGTAGCTGGAATCAAAATCGTGCCAGTAGCAAGAATCCCTACCTTTGCGAAATGAATCGCAGATGCCAAGCCAGGAGTCCTTGACAGTACGATCTGGTAAATGGTGCTTGAGAGTCAAATGTTTGTAGAAACGCTCAGGCTTTCTCTGTTCCGCCACCTGACAGGAGCTGTTGTAGATCTCAGACAGGCTGATGTCTTCTTTACCACCGGATCGGTTAAAACAAGTCACGCTGAGCGTTTTGTACTCCACTTTACTGACATCACCCTCGGCTTTAAGCGTTGTCAGAGTGTCTGAACTCCAACCGACAACCACAATGGCGTGCTCAAGCCACTGACTGTGGCAGTCGGACGCGGCCGGGTGACTGTTGGTATCCTGGTCCATCTGGACAAAAACGATGACATGGCGTTCCGCTCGAAAGGCATGGTCGAGCAGCGACACCATCTCAACCGGGTCTTTATATTCACGTAAACTGGTGGCCATTCCCATCCCGCAGGCCACTTTCTGGAACAGCTCGGGCGAGGTAATCTCACCAACGGCCGAACCGCAGGACTTGGCAATTTTACGCGCGCTTAATGCACTCGCATCACCATTTTTGTAGGGCAGCAGCTGGCCGCAGGCACATAAAACATGGTGCACAACGGCCAGGGCATAAACCTTGCACTGTGGCCCTAATTGCAAACCAAAGTTCTTCTCGCAATGAGTCAGTGGCGTGCACCTGGGAATTGGCTGATGAAGACTTTCCATAAACGTGCTGACCTGAATAAAGGGTTTTGCCTACAAGACCGATTTGTTTACTGATAGTTCATATATTTGGTTTATCAGGTAGTGGCAAACTGATGAGGGGCAGGAGTTCTCGCCTTTCCACTGGCTCAGGACGAACAGATCCCCATATCCCGCTAAAAATACAGGAAACCTGTGAAATAGTGACTATGCTTGCTATTTGCCCTGGTATGGAGACTCCAGTGACGACAATAAATAGTAATGGCAATCTGGTTCTACTTAGCGAAAAGCACCACCCCGTTACCCTTGATATTACCTATGCCAGTAGCAACAACTTTACCGGCAAGCCCATTTACAAAAGCAGCCAATGCTTCCTGCATACTGACGCACTGACTTGCCTGCTGAAAGCGACCGAGCTGCTCAGACCACTGAATCTCCGGCTCAAAATCTGGGATGCCTTTCGTCCATTGTCGGCACAGCACATCCTGTTTCATCACATGCCGAACCCTGACTATGTTGGCAACCCGGAATCCGACCCCTGCCCTCATTGCAGAGGCGTTGCGGTAGATCTTACCATCACTGACCGTTTTGGCAGAGAGCTTGACATGGGCAGCCAATTTGATGACTTTCGTCCGCTGGCCCATCATGGCAACGCTCTGGTTTCAGAAGAAGCACAGCGCAACCGTCTTATGCTGGCAGGCGTGATGAATATTGCCGGTTTTAAGCCCCAGGTAACCGAGTGGTGGCACTACCAGCTACCCAACGTGGAGAGTTATCCCTTAATCCCTGAAGCTGAGACACCTGAAGGGATAATGTAACTCCCAGCTTTTTCAGCACAGAATAAAGCACACGTGGCTCTGTGATTTGCTATAAATCATACCTGATTTGCCATGATTGCCTTTAAGCGAGCCCAGGTAATTACCAAATTAAAAATCCGGGAATGAATGCTTCATTCGAGACTGCGCAATGTCTCATAGCTTAGTCATCGACAATAGATGATAAAGAGCAGATTTTAACGCTCCTGAAAAATGTATGATGAGCACAATATGTATCACTGGCTACAGCTAAATGAGCTCAACATCCTGCGCTATTCTGTTGTGCTGGAACTTTTTTTTGGAGTGACAGGTATTCTCGTAGCCTTCTACAGCCGCTCAAACGCTGTACTGCTGGACGGTTGTTATTCCCTGCTTTGTACCTTGACGATGATGGCAAACGTCAGGATATCCCAGATCGTCAAGCTGCCGCCATCCCCTGAAAGCCCTTATGGTTACCCAACCCTTGAGCCATTAATGCTTTTTTTTGAAGGCATTATTTTACTGGGACTTTGCCTTGCCTTACTGTCTTTTTCTATCTGCAAACTCATCACCGGTGGGTATATACCGGAGTTTGACCTTGCCCTGGCTTACGAGATTTTTTCAACGATCATCGGGGGAGCTACAGCCACACTTTTTTTTCTGCTTCATCGTTCCAAACCCTCCCCGCTGATCTATTTTGAATGCCAGGAGTGGCTGGTTGATTCTGCCGTCAGTGCAGCGGCCACGGCAGCGTTTGCCATAGCTTACCAGTTAGGAAATAGTCACCCGATTACCCCTTTTATTGATTCCATACTCACCATAGGGCTACTGCTGTTTCTGGTCGGGCTCCCCCTCAAGACACTGCACAAAAACTTTAAACAATTGCTGTTAAAAGATGTGGTAACACCAGAGCTGTTAGAATCGGCAAAAAAAGTCATCGCAGAACAATGGGACGCTCAGCAAATCAATATCAGCATGATCTGGCTCGGCAGATGGTTATGGGTCAATGTAGAGATAACCATCCATAACGATACTTTGCCAACTAAAGAGGAGTTTGAGAGTATCAGGGCTAAAGCAGAACATGCTATTAGCTCAATTTGTCAATATTATCGTCTCCAGTTCAGCTTCAGTTTTCAGAACAGCACTTAATACCTGTGGGCAATTGGGTCAGTAATCACAACCGTCTCACCCCGAAGCATAAAGTTACCGCCATGAAGGTCCATTGAGCCCACCGTTGACAGTTGGGTCAATACCTCAAAGAGTGTTTGCAGAAAGTCTTCATGGGACTCAATGATACTGTCATCAACCACATCGGAGATATTATTGCCTGCTCTTTGTACCAAATCAGAACTGGATACTTTTATCTTTTCAACAAACACTTCCAGTGTTTTGATTTCCTCGGGAAACTCACTGTTATCCATGCCGAAAGACTGCATAACCGCCTTACAGGAACCCCATAAAAGGCCAAAGTCATAGTCATGAAAGTGCCGGGGTTCTTTTGCCCGCGCCCCATCATCCATAAAGTCTGACAAACGCTCCACCACGTAAACCCTGACCACCATCCCGCAGGGTAAGGTAATGACATCTTCACGATGAATAACAGGCAGGTGTGGGTTGCTCTGGTTTTCCGGTGTCATGCACCATCGGGCGAAAAGGTAATAGCCATCTTTTTTGTCAGGACACACCTTGACCACCTTATCCGGTTCATCGGGCAGGTTATAAACCGTGGCATAAACACCCTCTGCCACAGGGTCAAGCTCTGAACAGCGGTCCAGATATTGTGCAATATCCTGCTTGTCTCTGATTTCATTCTGTTCGACAAGTACTTTTATATCCTGGATTGTTTCCGAGTAAATTTTCATTTTTATAGTTTTTCCATGCCCATTCAGGCACAGGAATATCCGTGTTTTTATTTGTTTTTAGCCCGTACCATTTATTCTATCACTGTCTGACAAGTCATAAACCAACAGATATTTAGAAAATGCAATTGGTGTTAATTATTGCCGGGAAACACCGACAGCTCCTAGGAGGCTGTCCGAGAATAGACTGCCCTACTGCGGTGGCAGCAAATTGGTCTAAAAAGTCGGAAATTTTTAGTAAATAGAACCACTATTCACTAAAAATTCCCGACTTTTTATCCTCAATTTTCTGCCATCCTCGCTACGGGCGCTATTCTCGGACAGCCTCCTAGAATTGAGCATGGCCGGGCTTGTAACTTGTCTAGAGAGTTCTGGGTTTTGGTAATTTGGGACCATCGGAAGAAGGCGCAAACGGTTGCATACCCCCCGGATTCACCCAGTGATCCGGCACCTGAATCTCAGAACTGAAGCCGGGGGCATCAGGGTTACGGGAAGGTCCAATCGCTCCTCCAGAATCTGGTGTATAAACGGCACTGGGAGAATTGGTCAGCCAAGCAGGGTTGTTAATTTCACGGATGACGCGATTTGATGGAATGAACGCCATAGGGCCGGTTGGTAAATAAGTACCGATGTAACTACGTCCCTCATTAACGATTTTCAATTCCCCTTGATGTACCGATGATGGGTGTTGCTCGGCGATGGTAATACCTCTGCCAAAAAAATTTCGGGGAATGCCATCTTGGGCTCTATTGGGGAATCCGGAGTCTGCTCCTAATGCCCCGACTCCTCTTGCAGCGCCATCATGTTGGCCCGGTGGACGTGGCGATGCACCCCCAATGTGTAGTGATGGTGAGTTATTTAAAGGGTTACTCATAATTATAAACCTCTTGAGTCCTCTCAATAGCGCAATCCTATTGCGGATTGTCCCTATTGCTATGAGACTAACCAAAGTTCTTTAAGTTCCTTGCCCTGTTACTTGTTTTGTTGTTGTACCTATGTCCGAAATTCAAAGGCTAATGTCAACCTCTCTTGATTAACCCTCTGATTTCAGGAATACAGGACCCACAGTTGGTTCCTGCCTGCAAATGACTGCCCACTTGCACAGGATCACTCAACCCATGTTCAGCAATGGCCCGGCAGATGGTCTTCTCACCAACCCCAAAGCAGGCACAAACCTGCCTGCCGGCATCTTCTCCCCGGGGAGGCTTGCCGGACAGAACCCACCAGGCTTCCTCAATTGAGGCCGTCTGACAAAACCAGAACTGTAACCACTGCCGATCACAGGAAGATATCGCCTGACTTGATACCCAAATAGCCTGAAGCTGTGCATCACTAAACCAGGCCACCCGACGCTCACCAACGGTATTGTCCGTAAACTCAACCTTCTGATAGTCATTGAGCCCTGAGAACAGTGATAACTGACCCAGGTTGCTCCCCGCCATTTCATAGCGATAGCCATTTTCAATACGGACCTCAGTCATATAATCAATGCCGCCAAAAGCTACTCTCTCCCGAGTGATAAGCACGCCATACTGCTCAGTGTGGTAAGGTTCAACAGCCACCGGCGTATACTTCAGGTCCGGCTGTTTGGACACTGGATCAAGCACCGGATTCACCAGCACCCCGGAAAAGCCCGTCTCACTGTGCTGGCGTGTCCAGTGCATGGGCATAAACACTTCATCAGGCCGTTGAGCATCAGAAACCTGCACTCGCACCACCGCTTTGCCAAATTCCGATGAAATCTGACATAACGCCTGATCACGCAACTGGTAACTTTCAGCATCTTTCGGATGTATGGCCAGAAACGGCTCATCGGTATGCTGATTCAACCGGGCTGAACGCCCGGTACGGGTCATTGTATGCCAGTGATCACGCACCCGCCCGGTATTCAGCAACAGTGGATAAGACTTGCCGGGAGCATTCAGGGGGCGCAGAACATCAGTGGCAATAAAATTGGCCCGGCCATTCCCGGTGAAGAAGCCGCCATCCTTAAAAAATCGTGCCTTGCTTGCTGTTGTTGATATTACCGGCTGCGTGTCAGACAGCGCCCCGGAACCATCACCCTGAACCGCTGATAGTGGCCATTGAAACGGTTCCAAAGCGTCATATTCTGAGTCAGTAATATTGGCCAGGGGAGCAATGGTAAAATCCCGGACTTTTCCTTCCCGGTTATTTTCATAGCCTGACAGTGCCGCATGTTCACGGAAAATATCAGCACTGCCGGAATAGTTAAACGCCTCGGCAAACCCCAGACGGCCAGCCACTTCACTGATCATCCACCAGTCCGGCCTGGCTTCTCCGGCCGTGGGAAATAACGCACGCTGTCTGGAAATTCGCCGCTCAGAGTTGGTTACCGTGCCATCCTTTTCACTCCAGGGTGCTGCAGGCAATAAAATATCGGCAAATTCAGCCGTATCCGTGTGTTCAATGCAGTCTGAAACGACCACTGTCGGACATTTTTTCAGAGCCTTTATCACCCGGTTACTGTCCGGCAAACTGACAACCGGGTTTGTCCCCATGATCCAGACAAAACGTATTTCACCTCGATCCATTGACTTGAACAGGTCAACCGCCGCCTTGCCCGGAGACTGTGCCATATTGGCTGCCTGCCAGAAACGCCTGACCCTGGCGATATCATCAGGCGTAAATTCCATATGCGCGGCCAGCTGATTGGCCAGCCCACCCACTTCCCTGCCACCCATGGCATTGGGCTGCCCGGTGAGTGACAATGGACCACTGCCGGGACGACCGATACGGCCGGTAGCCAGATGACAGTTGATCATGGCATTCACTTTATCCGTCCCGGCTGCTGACTGGTTTACCCCTTGCGACCAGGCCGTCACGGTTTTATCGGTGGTACAAAACCAGTGATAAAACCGGATAAGTTCGTTTTGCTCTACACCACAGGCATCCGCCAGCTGTTGTATATCACCAACACTGGCCCTGGCCACTTCCAGCGCCTGATCGAAGCCCTGACAGTGTTGTTCAATATAGTCCTGATCCAAAGCACCCTGATCGGCAAGCCAGGCAAGCAGACCATTAAACAGCAATACATCCGCCCCCGGTTTTATCGCCAGATGCAGATCAGCAAGATCACAGGTTTCTGTGCGTCTCGGGTCAATCACCACCACTTTCATGTCCGGCCGCTGTTCTTTCATCGCCCGGATACGTTGAAATAACACCGGGTGACACCAGGCCGTATTGGAGCCCACCAGCACCAGCAGATTAGCCAGCTCCAGATCCTGATAAGTATTCGGTACGGTATCCGAACCAAACGCACGCTTCTGGCCAGCCACGGTGGAAGCCATGCAGAGCCGTGAGTTGGTATCCATATTGGCACTGCCGATAAACCCTTTCATCAGTTTATTGGCGACATAGTAGTCTTCTGTCAGCAGCTGACCAGACCCATAAATGGCCACTGAGTCCGGCCCATACTCTTCAATGGTTTCCTGTAGCCGTGAGGCCACTTGATCCAAGGCTTCAGACCAGACTACCTGACGACCATGGACTTTTGGGTAAAGAAGACGACCGTCCAGTGATACCGTTTCCCCCAGGGCGCTGCCCTTGGAACAGAGCCGACCATAATTGGCAGGATGATCTTCCCGCCCGGTAATCTCCACCAGGTGCAGCTCAGGATCAACCACCCTGGCGGAAATACCGCAACCCACACCACAGTAGGCACATGTTGTATTGATAGCCTTTGCCAATTGATTTACTGCCATGATGTTTGCCTGAATCAGAACCGTCATGCAGCCAGAAAACGCTGCCCGAAAATAAGTTGTTGCCGGATGGATGAGATATCAGTGCCTGACTCCATCAACTCCTGGTACCAAAGGCCATCAGTTACATCACCATACAGGAGCACACCTTTGATGCGATTATTCTGAAGTACCAGTTTGCGATAGATTCCAGCGTCTGAAGCATCCAGTGTCATCACTTGATCAGAGTCAGACGGAATGAACTCACCACTGGAAAACAGGTTGATACCATCAACTTTCAAATTGGTGGGAATGGGGACTGGCGTAAACGTTTGATCATGGTCCCCCAGCAGCGATGCAGCAACAATTTCCGCATGCCGATACACCGGAGCAACCAGACCAAACAACAATGACTGCGCTTCCTGCCCGCCAGTCAGTTGCATCTGCGCACATTCACCCACAGTAAAGATATCCGGATCAGACGTCTGTAGCCGCTCATTGACCAGAACCCCACGGTCGCATGTCAGGCCTGCCTCCTGCATCAGTTGTATGTTAGGCCGGACACCGGCAGTCACCACCACCAGCGAAGCGGGTAGATATTCCCCGTCAATCTGCACACCACAAACCCGACCATCAACGCCCTGATAGGATTGCAGCGTAGCACTGCTGCGAAAAGCAATGCCTCTGCCCTCAAGTTCCTTGCGCAATAGCCCACCGGCATGTTCATCCAGCTGTCGGGCCATGGGCATGGGCATATTATCGACGATGGTCACCGACATACCCCGTTTGGCCAGACCACTGCCACACTCCAGCCCCAGCAAACCACCGCCAATCACCACGGCCTGCCCCTGACCCGCTTCCAGCATCAAGTTGACATCGGCCAGACTGCGAAAGGACAGAACGCCCTGAAGGTCCGCCCCGGGCACCGGAATCTGATTGGGCAAAGAGCCAGTGGCAAGAACAAGACGGTCATAGTCAAACGTATCACCACCGTGAGTGACGACCCGTTTTAATGAGCGATCAATCCGGATCGCTTTGTAGTTTTCGCCCATCAGTAGCTCGATACCCTGCTGCTGATACCAGGCGGCACTTTTCAGCTGAATCCCGTCCAGATCGACACTGCCCGCCAACAATTTGGACAGCTGAATCCGGTTATACCCCGGGCAGTCCTCTTCCGAGAGTACGGTCACATGAAAACGGCACTGACCACTGGCAAACAGTTGTTCAAGAAAGCGGACCGAGCCCATGCCATTGCCAATAACCACCAGTTTTTGCCGACCATCCGGCTGTTGATAATGGCTCATCAGGCAACCTGCTCAGCAACTGGTCTTACCAGCGGTGCAGGCTGCACCTGTATGGCACCTTCATGGACTCGCACCGGGAATACATTGAGGCTGACCGTATCATCTTCCAGACATTGTCCGGTGGTTAAATCAAAGTGCTGTTTGTAAATAGGCGACGCCACAACAAGATGCCCGCGCAGATCCCCCACAATGCCCCGGGAGATCACATTGACACCACTGAATGGATCAAAGTTATCCAGGGCAAACACCTGATCCTTTACCCGGAATACCGCCACCTGATAAGCACCCACCAGGGCGCAAATGCCCAGGTTTGCAGAAAGCTGTTCATCCTGGCAGATCGTCGTCCACTGGCTCATTAGATAACCTCCTTCAGCTGTATTTTTTCCTGCTTTGTTGCTGGTCGTATCTGATGCCTTTCATCGACAAAAACAACATTGCTGTCCGGCTGGTCACTGTTAATAAAATGGCTGAAACGCTTGAGTTTTTCAGGACTCTCCAGTGTCGTTTTCCACTCACACTGATAGGTGCCTACCAGATGGGTCATTTCATCTTCCAGCGCCTGATTAATGCCAAGGCTGTCGTCTATAATCACTGACTTGAGATAATCCAGACCACCTTCCAGATTATCCAGCCAGACCGAGGTTCTCTGGAGCCGGTCAGCGGTGCGAATATAAAACATCATGAAACGGTCAATATATTTCACCAGGATTTCATCATCGAGTTCGGTGGCAAACAGGTCGGCATGCCTGGGTTTCATACCGCCATTACCGCCGACATAAAGATTCCAGCCTTTCTCGGTGGCAATAACACCAACATCTTTACTCTGGGCTTCAGCGCATTCCCGGGTGCATCCCGAAACAGCCATTTTGACTTTATGGGGTGAACGCACCCCGCGATAACGGTGCTCAATGGCAATGGCCATACTGGTACTGTCCAGAACACCATAGCGACACCAGGTACTGCCGACACAGGATTTAACCGTTCTCAGGGATTTTCCATAGGCATGTCCGGTTTCAAACCCGGCGTCCACCAACCGCTGCCAGATAGCGGGCAACTCATTCACCCGGGCACCAAACAGATCAATTCTCTGCCCGCCGGTGATTTTGGTGTAAAGGTTAAAGTCTCTGGCCACTTCACCAATGACAATCAGCTTCTGAGGGGTAATTTCACCACCGGGCACCCGTGGAACAATGGAGTAAGTGCCGTCTTTCTGGATATTCCCCAGGAAATAATCGTTGGTGTCCTGCAGCGGGGCATGGTCACTCTTCAGAATGTAATCGTTCCAGCAGGAAGCCAGAATAGAACCAATGGTTGGTTTGCAGATATCACAGCCCATCCCGCGACCATGCTTGTCGATCACCTGAGAGAACGTTGTCAACTCACCCACCCTGACCAGGTGATACAACTCCTGTCGTGAATGGGGAAAGTGTTCACAGATATCTTTTTTGACTTCGACTCCCAGTTGCGTCAGTTCATGGTCGAGCACCTGTTTTACCAGCTGGGCACAACCACCGCAGCCGGTTCCGGCATTGGTTGATCCTTTGAGCGCAGCAATATCCTGGCAACCTGCGGCCACTGCATCGACCAGATCCCCCTTACTGACATTAAAGCAGGAGCAGATCTGGACAGTTTCCGGCAGTGCCGCAACACCCAGTCCGGCACTGGCACTGGCACTGGCATCGCTTTGAGGTAAAATCAACTCAGCCGGATTGGCCGGTGGCACAATGCCATTCAACATCATTTGCAATAACGTGCCATAGTCGTCTGCATCACCCACCAGCACCGCGCCCAAGACCCGCTTTTTGGTTTTGGAAACCACCAGTTTTTTATAAACCTGTTTTTCCTCATCAATAAACTGATAGCTGAGAGAGCCTTTCGTATTGCCATGGGCATCACCAATACTGGCAACATCCACCCCCATCAATTTGAGCTTGGTACTCATATCTGCACCGGTAAACTGGCTGCTGCCTTTACCGGTTATATGATCAACGGCCACCTGGGCCATTTGGTAACCGGGAGCGACCAGGCCAAAAATCCGGTTATCCCACAACGCACACTCACCGATGGCGTAAATCGATGCATCCGAGGTCAGACAGTCGTTATTGATAACGATCCCCCCTCGTTCACCCATCACCAGCCCGGCCTGTTTTGCCAGTTCATCCCGAGGGCGAATACCCGCCGAGAACAGCACAATATCGGTGTTTAAAACCTCACCATCAGCAAACTGCATTTGGTGGACAGTCCCCTCACCATCCGTAATCAGTCGTGTATTCTTGCCGGTATGGATTTGCACACCCAACGCTTCAATTTTCTGTCGCAGCATGGCACCACCGCCATCATCCACCTGGACCGCCATCAACCGGGACGCAAACTCAACAACATGGGTTTCAAGGCCAAGATCCTTTAACGCTTTGGCAGCTTCCAGCCCCAACAGCCCGCCACCGACCACAGTGCCAACCTTGCTGCTACCAGCCGCTTTGGCAATGGCCTGCAAATCCTCAATGGTGCGATAGACAAAACAGTTGTCCCGCTCATGTCCCGGTACCGGCGGCACAAAAGGATAAGAACCAGTAGCCAGCACCAGTTTGTGGTAATGAATACTACTCTCTTTATTGGTGGTTAATTCCCGGGTATCACGGTTAATGGCAATAACTGCTTCATCCAGAATCAAGTCAATGCCGTGTTTCTGATAAAAACCTTCAGGCACCATGGACAGATCTTCTGCACTGCGACCACTGAAAAATTCGGACAGATGAACACGGTCGTATGCAGGGCGGGGTTCTTCACCAAAAACAACCACCTGGTATTGCTCTAATCCACCAGCAGCCACCAGCTTTTCCATAAAGCTGTGACCGACCATGCCATTACCGACCACTACCAGGGTTTGTTTCCCGCTCATTTCGGCTAATTCCCCTTTTGATGAACCAAATTCTTCCTCCCCACATGCAGGGGATATGCCAAAACACGCAAAGCACTGTCACAACAGGATTTACCGGAGCGGCAGCTTGTTGCCGGTGGCAAAATACCCTCAGGTTTCCGGCCATCGATAATCCATGCACCAAAATAAGACCAAAAACGTAAGTGAACGACATTCAGGGAATAATTCTGGTGCATAACACTGCTTTGAGGCATCACTGCAAAAGAACGCTTCAGTACTCACACCCGCTTGCCAGTTGACCTGGCCTTTCAGGAACCTGTCCAGCAGGCTTTTAAAGTTTCAGGGAATTCAGGTCGATCAAAACCTGATTATTGATTAATTTTTGATTGAACTACTTATTGGCAAACCTGCGCAGCCTTCTAAAATAGCTTTCCCGCTTTATTGGTTTCTCTGATATCACACAACTATGGACTATCATTTCCAGCGCAACTTTTCCGGTCGTCCCGAAGCTCAGTTCTCCATGGACCATGAAGCAATGGGCATCTGGCTGACCGATGAGCTGGGCAGTAACAGGCAACAACTGGAGCACCTGTTACTGGTGGTTGAAAGTCTGGAGAAAGGACAGCGCTGGGAATATTTTGATGATGGCACAGACTATCGCCTTCATCTGACGCGGGATCACGCCGAAGTTCGGGCCGCCCTGCTGGATACCGAAATGGACTGTGAAGAGATGGAAGACCTGGACTATTACGACCATGAATCCATCAGCCACTGTGGGCTGGATGACTTTAAAACTCTTCTGGTTTGCTGGCAGGACTTTCTGAATATCTAGGAGCCTGTCGGACTTAAGACTGTCCTACTGCGGTTGCGATAAATTGGTCTAAAAATTCCTGCTTCTTCGTCAAATAGCCCCGCTATTCTCCTCAGAAGCAGAAATTTTTATCCTCAATTTCTCGCAATCCTCGCTACGGACGCTTAAGTCCGACAGGCTCCTAGGAGAGCAACATGAACTCCATTCAGAGTTCATCACCAATCCTGAACTGCAATGCCTGAAAGATATGCACTAATTCTGGTGCACAGTCTTTCAACTCCACTCGCAGTGTGCTGAACTCCCGACGTTCCGGGTAATCCTTACGCAGCAAATCAAACGTCAGCTTGCGTTGAGATTCTTCAGCCCTTATCAGCCCCTTGCGCATCGTGGCATCATCACGACGAATGTCGTAAACAGAACGGATCGCCCTGGAACAGGTGGTTGAAAAGGTCATTCCCTCACTGAACTTCATCTGTTTCAGTACCGGCAATGGCGTAATCGCAGGCAGCCGCACCCTGGCAGGAAGCCCAAAGTGCTGGCACAGTGCCTTGTAAATCATTTCCGTACCGCGAATCTTTCCGTCCAGGCTGTATCCGGCAATATGGGGGGTCGCAATATCGACCCGAGTCATCAATTCCGGGTCAGCATCGGGTTCATGCTCCCAGACATCCAGCACAACGGTCAGATCATCACGCTCGCGCAGACACTGCTTTAAAGCGGCATTATCAATCACAGGCCCCCGCCCTGCATTAATTAACACCGTTCCCGGCTTCATTGCCTTAAGCTGCTGCTCACCGATCAGATAGTGGGTTGGATAAGGGCCATCCATTATCAGTGGGGTATGCAGACAAATGACATCCGAACATGCAATCAGTTGATCAACACTGACATAGCGACCACTGTTGCCTTCTGCCAATGCCAGCCAGGGGTCGCAGGCACACACTTCTACCCCAAGCCGTTCCATCATCTGATACAGACGACCACCCACCTGCCCCTTGCCGATAATGCCGACTGTTCGATCACGCAGTTCAAAACCGTCTCGTTCTGCCAGAATATCCAAAGCCGCCAGAACGTATTCAACCACTGCCGTGGCATTGCAACCCGGCGCATGACTGAAAGCAATTCCCCGGCTGGCCAGATACTCCCGGTCGATATGATCAAAACCTGCTGTGGCAGTACCGACGAACTTCAGTGAACTGTTTTCCACCAGCTGCCGACTCACTTTAGTCACGGACCGTACCAGCAAAGCATCCGCATCCTGCACATCCTCCGGTGAAATGTTCCGGCCAGGCAGAGCAACCACCTCCCCCATCGCCCCAAAGCACTCCATCAGCAAGGGAATATTTTCATCAGCCACTATTTTCATACACGATGTTTCATA
Source organism: Endozoicomonas acroporae (assembly GCF_002864045.1). Lineage (GTDB taxonomy): Bacteria > Pseudomonadota > Gammaproteobacteria > Pseudomonadales > Endozoicomonadaceae > Endozoicomonas > Endozoicomonas acroporae. Next base: position 21,694 of record NZ_PJPV01000066.1, on the reverse strand, counting down.
AAATTGTTGTCATTAACAGCCAGCGCTGACCCTTAAAAAAAGCTAAAAATAATAAACTGGCTATGTTATACCAACATGAAAGCCTCAAAAACAGCATCCCTGCCTGAGGGTCCAGTGATCAAGATAACGGTAGACCGGTTTCCAACCCTGTTATTTGTCTTTGCCCTGGTGCTATCCGGATGCTCAGACCACACCTCGCCTGAGTATTTTCTTGAGGAATACCCCCATCGACTCAGCCGGGTTACCGGTGTCGATATCCCTGAACCAGAGGTCGCTATCCCCACGCTGCCCCCGTTAAGACAGCGCGCTTACCCGGCACCCGATCTCCGTATAAAAGCACTGGAAGCACTGGATTTGCTCAAATGCCCTGCCCTCAGTCAGGCTGTGGCCTACAGAAACAGCAGCCTGGGCAAGCAGATGCTCCCCTCGCAACACTACTTCTATGAGAAAACCCTGTTATCATTGATTCCCCAATGCATCGGCTCTTTACAACAAACCAATGACAACCTGGAAGTCATTGCCAAACTGCAAGAGATACTCAGCGAAAAACTGGCAACGTTTCCAGCCATTGAGTGGAACCTGGTATTTGCCAATACTGAATTCAGCAAACAGTTGCACAGTCAGGGCAGGTTGCTCGCCATTGACGATCAGTCGAGTTTCCGGGGAACCCGCGAAGCACTTAACTACCTCACCCGATTACTGCCCGATCAATTACTTGAGCCCCCCTATACCGCCACTGATCTGGAACGTCACTTGCAACAGGTTACCGCCAGCCGGTACCTGGGAGAACTCATCTACTCCGCCGCCCTGTTAAGTCAGACGCTAAACCATGCTGCCAATATACTGCAGCTTCGTCTGGCAAAAGGGCCTGTTTGCCCCGCTGCTGACCCTGCTGAAGCAGAAAGGCTACACAATGTCTTTCGACTGTTTTATCGGGAAAAGATTCAGCCCTATCTTGCCAGGGTTGATCAGGAAGGAATCATTATCCGGAATGACTTCAGGCGTCTGCTCTCCCTCTTGCCAGCTGCACCCCGGGATGACATTCAACGCTATCTCAGCCTGATCACGCAAGCGTCAAACATTCACAGCCCCTGGTATCAGCTGGAACAGAGCATTAAGCACCATACCACCATCTGGGCTGAATTTCTGGATCAATGTGGCAAAGCACCGGCGTTACAGATTAACTAGGAGGCTGTCTGAAATTGATCCCAACGGCATGGAAAGGAAACTTTTATTAATGCAAATGGTCAGAATACTCGGAAAACCCGATCAATTAATTATCAGGAGTATTAGCCAGTGTCCTTGCCCTCCGATAGCCTCAGCAGAGGTGCTGCAAACTTTACTATTTCCGGCAGTGATTCCGTGCAATCGAATATTGATAACAATGCTTCTGCAAACAATTCGACTTTTTCTGGCAAGACCGTAGCTGATTCTGGTCAGAAAGGTGAATTTTTACCACAATTGCCACCGGTCAACACGGAGCCCCCGGGTATTGCACAAGACATTGCAAAAGATTCAACGTCTATTACTGATCGTTCGATTGCGGCAAGTCAGTCTGACGCTCCCCAGCCATTGGCCAATACGGGCATCTCTGATGATGTAAGAAAGTTAGCAACCATTAGAACCATTTCAGAAATACAACCTATTAAAAATGCTGATAAAATTGAAGTTGCTACGGTCGATGGCTGGAAAGTGATTGTTGAAAAATCCGAATTTAAACCAGGGCAATCGGTTATTTTTTGCGAAATTGACAGCGTCTTGCCGGTCAGGGATGAGTTCGAGTTTCTCAGTAAATCCTCCCATATAGTCTTACCAGATGGCAGTGAAGGTTATCGCCTGAGAACCATCAAACTCCGTGGTCAGCTGTCACAAGGCCTGGTTCTGCCTCTTTCAATATTGGGAAATGATATAACTGTCAATGTGGGGGATGATGTAACCGCAAAACTCGATATTAAAAAATATGAGCGGCCGGGAAGCTTATCGGACCGTGACTTTATCAAAGGTTACTTTCCCTTTTTTATTCCAAAGACCGATGAAAAAAGAATACAAAACCTGCATTCTGAATTTGGTTCCTTCAAAGATAAAAATTTCTATGTCTCAGAGAAACTGGACGGAACAAGTTCAACATTTTACTTAAGAAATAACGATTTCGGTATTTGCTCAAAGAACTACGAACTGAAAACAGATAGAGATCACCCACTAGGCAAGGTAGCCAGTAAGAATGACATTGAAGCAAAACTCAGGAGCCTGGGAAAAAATATAGCGATCCAGGCTGAAGTCGTCGGTCACAAAATAGAAGCTAATCCATACGATCTCAAGGAACATGAGCTTTTTGTGTTTAATATTTATGATATTGACAAACAGTCATATATAAAAAAGGCTGAAATGGAAAAAATATGCCAGGAAATAGGGTTACCCACCTGCCCTGTTGTTTCCAATAACAAGGAACTGGCTGCAACTATTGATGAGGTATTAGTGGATGCTAACGGAAAATCAAAGGTAAACAATAAGAGAAAACGAGAAGGTCTGGTCTATGTATTTGACGGCAACGACCCGGAGGAAAGAATCTCTTTTAAAGTGATTTCCAACAATTATCTGTTAAAAGACAAAACCGTCAAAGCAACACCTTAATACATCATTTCAATGAGTTTGATGATTGGCACAGTATTCAGAGTATGGAGCTTACGCCTTTCGACTCCGCTCAAGACGAACGGAGTCTGGAGGCCACTCAATAATCCCATCAATTGCATTGAAACCGTGTATGGCTTTGATGCCTCCTGCGGCCAGAGAACGAAATAGCTTCACTGATTGCCCGTTTCTGCTCTACAGCCGTCCCGGGACATCGACAGCAAGAACGCTGAACAATTCCGGAATTGTAAAATTAAAAAACAATCATTCTCATTTTTATCTACTTTTGTAATCAGAATCTTGTTAACCCGGAATCCCTGCAATGCCCCCTGTACTCACTTCCTGCATAACCCTGACGCCAACGTCTGATTCGGCTGGCACTGATAGCAACCCCGGCCCGGAGCAGGCTTCTGGCTGGTCACGCTACTGGAATGTCAGTAAGTTGATAGCTAAATCCATCCATCCGGGCTTTGCCCCCCATCAAGGGCCTGATCAGCCGGATACCCCATGGATACAACTGAATATTCAACCCAAAGAGCTGGCCCTGCGCCTGGTCCAGAAAACCATACCGGCCAATAGCTATCTGAATACCATTAATCAACTGGCCATGGCCTGTATGGCGCTGGCCAGCCTGCCCGGTTGTGACGGGGCTTCTTCAGAGGGTAGCGCCAGCACTCATGGTTCGGCCACAGCCAACACTACTGGCAGTAACAAACCAACAACGCGGGCCAGCAGTCCTGACACAAGTTCAACACCCACCTCGCCAACCTCAACCGTCCCGCCAGGCTGCAAGGGCGAGCCGATTCCTGTTGATAGAGCCGCAGTCCTGGCCAAAGTCGGGAAGGAGAAGGAGCCCTGTTATCCAGCCAATGGTACCTACACACAGACCACTAATATTGATGCTGGCAACCACTCGCCTATCTCGCACTTCACCGGTGAGTACAACGGTAACGGCAAGACCATCAGCAACCTGAAGGGCTGCCTGTTTAACAGCCTGGAGGGCAATGGAGCAGTACGCAATCTCACAATTACTTATGGCCATATTGAACGCGCAGGGCTGCCCGGGACTGACGACGCGGGCAGTACGGCATTCGTTGCCTGTACCATGTCAGGAAACTCAAGGCAGGAAAACATCCTCGTAGAAAATTCAACGATCAAGGTCACAGCTGAAAAACCCTGGGTAAAACAACACAGACAGCTGGGGATGCTAGCGGGCAAGATGAACGACAGCGCCGAACTCAGGGACAACCAGATCAACAACGCCAATATTACTATTCAGGGCAGTGCCATTGACGTCGGCATGCTGGCCGGGCAAGCGCTGGATACAGCCACCATCGACAGCAACCAGGTTAAAGACTGCACGGTAAACCTCTCAGGAACTGGCAGTGGCTGGCGTACCTTGAGCGCCGAGACCAATATCAACATCGGCCTGATCGCAGGGAAAATGGTTGGTAACGAACATAACAGTGTGGTCGTTAAGAACTCAACGTTGAGTGATAACAGCATTAATAGCTCTTCGGGCATTTTCTCGGCCAATATCGGTGGTGTTGTCGGCAGGGCCGAGTTTGCCCATATTGAAGATACGCTGACCCAAGGGCAAAACAAAATTCAATATGATTCCTTAATAATTGATGGACGCATCGCAATGGTGGTTGCTGATGCCCGTCAATGCATAGTGCTGCATACTAGCACCCACGACAACCACCTGAAGGCAACCGCTAACTCTTTATTACCAGTACATGTTGGTATCGTTACCGCAGATTGTCACAATAGCACCATCAAACACACCCAAGACGTCGAATCTGATCTGGACTTGTACAGCAGCTTTCGAGAAGGTTCGGGAGGCCATGCGGCCGTTGCTGCGGCTTTTGCCGACGGTTGTAATATTCATAACACAACTGCCGACGGGACGTTAATCACTGCTGAAACGAACAACAGTTCCGTTGCAATTGCTGTGGCGTTTAACGCTGCTGACACCACAGTCCACCGAACAACCGCCATTAAATGTGAACTATTCGCCGGGGAAAAAACGAACAGTTATACAGGAAGTGCGGCGGTCGGCGTTGCTGCCGGTCACCAGGATAACTTTGGCAGGATCAGCGATACCAGGGACTGCAGCAGTGAAATCACAGGGTATCGCGCCGGCATAGCAGCTGGTGATCCTCGTCGTAACTTTTCCGGCACAGTTGCCTGCAATACTAAGTTAACCAGTTTTGCTGATGGTATCAGCAACACGGTAAATCTAGCCTGCGATAATGCCAGTTGCCCCGCAACCGACAGAGCCGACTCTGAGCCCTCCAAAATAGCCGACATCGGTACTGTAGCCACCCGTGATCGGATACCAGCCACCATTAAACACTTGTCGTCAACCGTAATACCCTCCCGGCAAAATGGATCGTCATTATCTGTTGCGGCCGGTAACGGGACCATCAACAGCACGGCTTCTGCCCTGCATAATAACAGCGAGGAAGTTGACGTTGAATTTCCAACAGCCCTGACCACCGGCCTTGTGGCAGGGGGGATGATTGCCGGTGGTGTGACCCTTTATGCCCTGTACCAGTGGTACCAGGGCTACCAGCAAGGGTTAAAAGGTAAAGCGTTGGCCATCTATCCGCTTACCCGGATCAAAGAAACCATAAGTCAGCGTTTTTCCACCGCTAACCCTGATACAGGCATGGAGTTGTCTGAATTAGTAGGCGCAGGTGATCCCAGCCTGAGTAGTTAGCCAAATGAAATCAGGCGTCAGGTCTCTCTCCGTAAAAGATCTGGCACCTGAGTTTTTATGACTCACGGTCTAAATCACCAGTTCAAAATAACCTGAGTATCATCACAGTTTTATCGAAAAAAAACTAACAACCTCCATCGCCACCGCCATCACAGCCGCCACCGCCACCGCCACCGCCATCACAATCATCAAGGACAAGGACACCGAAACGGTAGGAATGACCATGGTTATTATCTGGTGGTGGCCTTTTTTTCAAACAACTGGCACGTATCGGCGATGCTCCACAACGCTCTAGCAAATTGAGGAGATAGCGGTTTTGATAGTATTCACTGTAGTAATGAGCATAAGTATATGCTGACCACCTATGAGGACTTCTCGATTCAAAATAGACGGTGTCATTAATATTTTGTACACCACCTGGGGTACTAAGAAGGGATATCACAGTCTGGGATTTGCCTCCTTTTAATGCCAGCATCAGGAGTGTTTCACCACGAGCTGTCTTACAGTTGAGATTTAACAATGGCTGCCCTTTACTATTTTTCAAATTAGCCAGATACTTCGTTGTTATTGGCCGATCATAATAGCCCGTCACTACATCCATGATAATCTTGGATCTTATCGGTTCTTGTTGTAATTCGGTGACCAGAAATTCGTTTTGTTCCAGCAAAGCATCGCATAATTGCCAATTCTTTTCCGAGATTGCATATTTAAAGGCATAAAGGGCAAGTAGCATTTCCTCCTTGCCTTGTGCAACCTTAATCCTGGCATCAGGCTGACGCTTAAGCACTTTTAAAGTAAGATCATATTGCTGCTTATCGGTAATCTTTTTCTTATCCCTGGCACAAAAAATTATTTCCAATAAATGATAATCAGATTTATTGTGTGTATCCACGCAGGTTTTTTTATCGAGCAATAAACTAACCATTTCCCAGTGTTTTGCCCGGGCTGCGGCCATTATTGGTGTGTTACCACTTTTAGGGCTTTGATAATTGATATCCACACCCGCCTTTCTCAAAATACTTTCAAGGTTCACCAGGTTATTCGCAACGGCTTTTCTGTACAGCCTTTGAGCAGATTGCGTTTGGACAAACGTAGCCATCAACTGTTCGGCTTGTGGCAGTGCATCGCAAACTAAGTCAACAGGCGAAAAATGGTTTGAATTTTTGAAGAAATCACTCACTGCCTTTTTTACCAATCGATCTTGCTTGAACTTCTTAAAGAAGCCAAGACTTGTTTTGAGTTGAGTTTCTGAGCAGGGATCTTCTGCAAGCAACATCCTTTCCAGCAGCACTTTATTACTGAGCGTTTCTTTTCCTCGACTTGTCTGCAGTACCACATTTGTGAGCCGGGAGGTCATGTTACTGTTTTCAGCCGTTGTTCGATCAGCAAGTTTAACACCCCCTGGATAATCGCAAGAGGGAGGCTTGCCCATAACTGCCAGTTTATCATCAATGCGGCCAGCGCAGGTTTTGCCGAGTCCCGGAAAATAACCCGTGTGATCGGTTTGATTCATTTCATAGTTCAAACCAGAGGTTGAAGGAAGCGATATGTTTACGGTTAAGTTTACTTTTAAACATGGAGGCATCAGTTTATCCTTACTTGTTAATTATTTTAGTTATTCATTTATCTTATATTATGAGTCGAAAAGTTATCCAAAAGTTCCCTGATTCAAAATATGAAGCTATATAGATAGTTATTGCATCAGATACCCACTTAAGTATCTAACCATATGAAAAATAGCCAAGAGAAAACAACCTGTGCCGACAAGGATAAATGGCAACGCTGTGGTGAAAGACTGAAGGAGCAATTTGCCTCCGATGAGCCTTACATCAGGGAACTTTGCGCTCTCAAATATGTACCAGAACCCGGTGCGAGAGCTCCAGAGGCGGACAGCGGTCAATTTATCTATCTCGAAGCGCGATTAAGCGACTTATTTGACACCATTGATAATCTCTGATGAATCAACTTTCATGGAACTTTCTTATCAGAACGATGTCCAAAGAATTTAACAATTGCATCTCTATCGGTGCATTGCAGGAAATTTATTGAAATTTCAGTCTTCGACAATGGAAAATAACTTAGGGAAAACAAGCTATGAAAAGTATTTCTGAAATTGCAGCTTCCGCCGGTAATATATTGATTGAGGCGATTAAAGCTCCGTTTAAACTGATCGGCCATTGCTTCGGCAGGGTCGTAAAGGCGATTTCGTCTGCCTTTAATTACCTGTCCGGTAGATCAGACAACCCCGAACAGAGTCAAGTTCCCAACAAAACCCTCGACTCACGTACGGTTTCAACTGACACGGTTTCAACTGAACAGCTAGAAGATGATGTGCTTGAGAATTTGCACACCTCATTTACAAACTGCCTGAACCTTTACTTGAATCTTTTAGAAGAGTTAAAAATAAAGGCCTACTATATCTTTATTGCCAAAAACATTATTTCCAGCAATCTTAAGGTTGATCCTGCAAAAATAAAAAGGAAAAACATTGACAAGGATATTATCATTTTAAAGGCAGTTAACAACACTCTGGATTTAGGTTTTAGTGATAAATTCTTTGATATTCCGCCAGATTCTCAACCAAACAATGTTGAGTTTATCAATATTCTAAAAGAATTTAAGCAACCGCTTGAATCGTTGATCCATACTACTCGTCCTAGAAAATATCAGCTTTATGACTCAGTTAAACCAATTGATTATTTAAGATCTAAAATTAACCAGCTGATTGCTACCAAATCTGCTGACAAGGACAAATGGCAACTCTGCGGTCATCAACTGAAAAATCGTTTTGAATTTGATGCCCCTTACTTCAGGGACATTTGCAATCTCAAATATGTACCAGAACCCGGTGGAAAAGCGCCAAAGGCGGACATTGGTCACTTTAACGAACTTGATGCACAATTAAGAACCTTATTTAACACCGTTGATAATCTGTAACTATAAAGATGGCCGCCAGTAATCTGGTGGCACAATTTAAGCCTGGAGCAATAGAAAAGCCACCCACCTAGAGGATTGTTGTCAGGTTTCGCAGCAGCTTCGCTCTCTATAACAATCAACGTTCATTAAACTTGCCTGTCAGTACGATGTCCCAAGTGAAGACATCTCATCAAATGCCCCTTTGATCATCTAATCCAGCTAAATACACGCCTTAAGACGTGTAATAAATGACAGGATAATCATTTTTAATATATAAACAGGTATCTGAATATAATCAAATGAACGATTGGAAACGGGAACCCTAAACCTACAAATATGTCAAAGCCAAGTTGCTGACCGAGAATAGACTGCCCTACTGTGAAGACAGTAGATTGGTCAGCCTCCCGGGAGGATTATCATACAAATGATAAACACATGAATTCAGCACATTTAAATGCTTCAGGTGCAAAAATTGAGGCTATAGCCTCATATTTATTGGCCAGGGCCAGTTCTGAGCAACCAGTATCGGGCACAACGTCCTCTAACAGAGAGGTAAGAGTTCAAGGCCAGCCTCTTGATCTGGGCATAAAACGAAAGCAGGGGGAGGAAAGGTCTGTCGCTCAAGACCTCAGGGAGAGAATGTGCAAATTAACCACCCTTGAAAACCAGATTGCAGGCAGACAGGGTCAACAGCCTTCAGGGTCAGGTCAACCAAGTCAACGTGTCGAATTTTATCACCCGACTGGGTTTTACGGTCAAAATTCACAAACTAATGAACAGCAGCTCCAGCAATCCAGTAAAGCAGCCCTACCATTAGAAAAGCGCAAGACTCATCGATGTTTAGTGGATGGTTGTGGTAAAGCATTTACCAGCAATAATCATCTGAAAAGACATCTACGCATTCATACGGGAGAGAGACCATTTAAATGTGATAGGTGCATTAACAGCTTTACCCAGAAGTGTGATCTGGAAAGGCACATACGCACTCATACAGGGGAGAGGCCGCATGAGTGTGAGATTTGCAATAAAGGATTTATCAGAAAGGCAAATCTGGTAAGACACAGACACACTCATACAAGGAAGAGGCCGCATGAATGTGAGATTTACGATAAAGGATTTACTACAAAGCAAAATCTGGAAGGCCCCAAACGCGTTTAAACGAGTTAGAAGCCATTTGCGTTAGAAGCTATTCAAAATGAAGATGCTTCTATTTGATTAAGTTCGAATGGCCTGCCATGCCTCTAACGCTTTGGCCCGGGATTTTTTCAAATCAACGACTGGCGCTGGGTAATTTTCCCCCAGGATAACGCCTGCCTGATAAAGGACATTGTCGTCGGCTTCCCAGGGCGCAAACAGAAACTTATTCGGTAACCCGGAAAGCTCAGGTACATATCGACGTATATACTCGCCATCAGGATCAAACTTCTGCCCTTGGGTAACCGGATTAAAAACCCGGAAATAAGGTGCCGCATCCGCACCTGAACCCGCCACCCATTGCCAGCTTGCCGAATTGCTGGACAGATCAGCGTCCACCAGGCAGTCCCAGAACCAGGCTTCCCCATGCCGCCATGGCTGCAGCAGATTTTTGACCAGAAATGAGCCGACAATCATTCTCACCCGGTTGTGCTGCATAAACCCGGTTTGCCGGAGTTCGCGCATCCCGGCATCGACAATGGGGATGCCGGTCAGTCCCTTCTGCCATGGCCTGAGTTTTTCAGGATCATCCTGCCAGGGAAAGCCGTCAAACTTTGCCTGAAAATTTTGCTCCGGCAGTGTTAGGAAGTGGTACAGCAGATAGTAAGAAAACTCACGCCAGCCCAGTTCTGAGTGAAAACAGTCAAGGTCCGTCTCCACATTACTGTCGGTTGCTGCAGCCGCCGACGCGTACCAGACCTGATTGGGGGATACCTCGCCAAAATGAAGATGGGCAGACAGTTGTGAAATGCTGCGCCTGGCAGGGAAATCACGCCCTACTTTATACCCATTCAGCCCCTCGCCCAGAAAATCCTGAAGTAAGAACCTTATTTAACACCGTTAATAATCTGTAACTATAAAGATGGCCGCCAGTAATCTGGCGGCAAAATTTCAACCTGGAGCAATAGTAAAGTCACCCACCTCTATGGAGCTGTCCTGAAATATTTTCCTCATTTCTGAGTTTCAAAACTACGTTCGTCCTGAGACTGTCGAAGTGCGTGAACTCCGGCCTCATGTATTGTGCCAATCACCCTTCGACAAGCTCAGGATGAACGGAGATCGAGTCCAAAATGTGGAAATTATTTCGGGACAATTCTTAAGAACGTTTTTCAGCTTTCGCAGCAGCTTCGCTCTCTATAACAATCAACGTTCATAGAACTTCCTTGTCAGTACGATGTCCAAAGGGAGGACACCTCATCAGATGCCCCTTTGATCACCTAATCCAGCTAAATACACGTCTTTAGACGTGGAATAAATTACAGGGCAACCATTTTAATATATATAAACAGGTATCTAAATATAATCAAACGAACGACGGTGAACGGGAACCATAAACCTACAAACATGTCGAAGCCAAGTGGCTGACCGAGAATAGACTACCCTACTGTGGCGACAGTAATTTGTCAGCCTCTCGGGAGGATTATCATACAAATGATAAACACATGAATTCAGCACATTTAAATGCTTCAGGTGCAAAAATTGAGGCTATAGCCTCATATTTATTGACCAGAGCCAGTTCTGAGCAACCAGTATCGGGCACAACGTCCTCTAAAAGAGAGGTAAAAGTTCAAGGCCAGCCCCTTGACTTGGGCATAAAACCAAAGCAGGGGGAGGAAAGGTCTGTCGCTCAAGACCTCAGGGAGAGAATGTGCAAATTAACCACCCCTGAAAACCAGGTTGCTGGCGAACAGGGTCAACAGCCTTCAGGGCCAGGTCAGGCAAGTCAACATGTCGAATTTTATCACCCGACTGGGTTTTACGGTCACAATTCACAAACTAATGAACAGCAGTTCCTGCAGTCCAGTAAAGCAGCCCTGCCATCAGAAAAGCGCAAGACTCATCGATGTTTATTCGATGGTTGCGGTAAAACATTTACCAGCAGTCATCGTCTGAAAAGACACCGACTCACTCATCTGAGTCACAGGCCATTGAAATGTGGGTTTGAGGGTTGTGATAGCAGATTTTATTATCAGTCTGATCTGAAAAGACATCGACGCATTCATACGGGGGAGAGACCGTTTGAATGTAAGAATTGCGATAAACGCTTTATCCAGAAGAGTGAACTGGAAATACACAAACTCACTCATACAGGGGAGAAGCCGCATACATGTGAGATTTGCAATAAAGGATTTATCAGAAAGGGATGTTTGACAAGACACAAACACACTCATACAGGGGAGAGGCCGTATGAATGTGAGATTTGCAATAAAGGATTTATCAGAAAGGTAAATCTGGAAAGACACAAACGCGTTCATACGAGTTAGAAGCTATTCAAAATGAAGATGCTTCTATTCAAGGCAAGCTTATTGAGTGCGAATGGCCTGCCATGCCTCTAACGCTTTGGCCCGGGATTTTTTCAAATCAACGACTGGCGCTGGGTAATTTTCCCCCAGGATAACGCCTGCCTGATAAAGGACATTGTCGTCGGCTTCCCAGGGCGCAAACAGAAACTTATTCGGTAACCCGGAAAGCTCAGGTACATATCGACGTATATACTCGCCATCAGGATCAAACTTCTGCCCCTGGGTAACCGGATTAAAAACCCGGAAATAAGGTGCCGCATCCGCACCTGAACCCGCCACCCATTGCCAGCTTGCCGAATTGCTGGACAGATCAGCGTCCACCAGACAGTCCCAGAACCAGGCTTCCCCATGCCGCCATGGCTGCAGCAGATTTTTGACCAGAAATGAGCCGACAATCATTCTCACCCGGTTGTGCATAAACCCGGTTTGCCGGAGTTCGCGCATCCCGGCATCGACAATGGGGATGCCGGTCAGTCCCTTCTGCCATCGCCTGAGTTTTTCAGGATCATCCTCCCAGGGAAAGCCGTCAAACTTTGCCTGAAAATTTTGCTCCGGCAGTGTTGGGAAGTGGTACAGCAGATAGTAAGAAAACTCACGCCAGCCCAGTTCTGAGTGAAAACAGTCAAGGTCCGTCTCCACATTACTGTCGGTTGCTGCAGCCGCCGACGCGTACCAGACCTGATTGGGGGATACCTCGCCAAAATGAAGATGGGCAGACAGTTGTGAAATGCTGCGCCTGGCAGGGAAATCACGCCCTACTTTATACCCATTCAGCCCCTCGCCCAGAAAATCCTGAAGTTTGTTTTTTGCCGCTGTCTCACCGACCCCTCTGCCCTGCTCACACCAGTAGGCATACAGATTATGGTCCCAGCGCACCTGCTTTGCCTCACCAACAGACTCAGGATTATGGGCGGGGACAAAACCTCCAGCTGGCAATAGGTCAAGGTCATTGATGTCGCTTTTCGAGGCTGTCGCAACACACCGGATTTTTTTCGGTACCGGCAATGGCTCCCTGGGCGGTTCAGCTACCAGGCACCCTTTGCGATAGTAAGGCGTAAATACCCGGTAGGGCGTGCGATCCTTTTTCAGCACGGTCCACGGCTCCCAAAGCAGGGAACCATTGAAGCTTTTGACTTCCAGCCCGTCATTTCGCAGGGCTTTCTTTATTTGCTGATCGCGCTGGATCCGCCAGGGTTCATAGCAGCGATTCCAATAAACGGCATCCACATTATATTTTGCCGCCACTTCCGGAAGCACTTTTGCTGCGTCGCCCTGAAGCACCAGCAGTCGGCCTTTCAGAGCGTCGTTTAATGCTGCCAGTGAGTGGTGCAGCCACCAGCGGCTAGCCCTGCCGGGAGCCCATTGACCGGCAGAGTGATCATCCAGAATAAACACCGGAAGCACCTGGCCATTGCCAGCCGCCTCAAACAAAGAGGGGTTATCAGACAACCTGAGATCCTGACGAAACCAGTGAATAATAACCATTTTATCTCCTTAGGTTTTGCACCATCAAAAAGGCAGCTTTTCGCCATCCCAGGCAAACATGTGACCACTGTCCCCTGGTGTCAACTGATCAATCACATGCAAGAGCCGTTCTGCCGAGTAGTCCGCCGAAAAGAGTTTACCCTCAGGAACGCCAGACTGAAACGGCATGGACAAATGACTATCCACTGTGCCCGGATGCAATGCAGCAATAATCGATGATTTGTTTTTTCTGGCAATTTCGATAGCAAGACTTTTAATAATCATATTCAGCGCTGCCTTTGATGCCCGGTAGGCATACCAGCCGCCTAATTGATTATCAGAAATGCTGCCCACTCTGCCAGATAACACGGCAAACACATTCTTACGGTTTCTGGCCAGCTTGGGAAGAAAATATTTGGCAACCATGGCGGGCCCGGTGGTATTGACGGCGAAGATTCTGGCAAAGTGATCGGGCTGGAAATCCTTGATGGATTTTTCCGGCTTCAGGCCTTCCCCCTCATGGAGGATACCGGTGGTGACTAAGACCAGGTCCAACGGCTCCGAAATTTGCTCCGCCCCCTTGGCAATACTGTTTTCATCCAGAAGATCCATGGGGTGAAAAACGGTTTTATTCACCTGGTCAAACTCAGGCTCACTGCGTGATAAGGCATAAATTCTGGTGACTGTTGGTACCTGCTCCAGCCAATGGACCATGGCTTTGCCGATGGCACCGGAGGCTCCGATGACGGCAACATGCAAGCCCTCGGCAAATGAGTCCAGTTTCAATTCTGTCATGGAGCACTCCATATATCTGGGTAGAAAAGACAGCCTCAGGCAGACAGGCTGAATGGCGTTGCGTTTAACCGATTATTTCTATAAAAACTTCTCTACGGAGCCTGTAACTCAACAGATCGTCCAACGGACTATGAAAATTGTTATTGCACCCGATTCCTTTAAGGAGTGTCTTACCGCGGCCAAAGTAGCCCAGGCCATTGAAACCGGCTTGCAGCAGGTTTTGCCGGATGCAGAGTGCATCAAAGTTCCGGTTGCCGACGGTGGCGAAGGTACGCTGCAGTCACTGGTGGACGCCACCGGGGGCACACTGATGGATGTTGCAGTAACCGGCCCAATGGGAGAGACCGTTCAGGCCTGCTTCGGCCTGCTGGGTGGTAGTGAAACCGCTGTCATTGAGATGGCCGGGGCTTCGGGTATTGAGCTGGTATCCGGGGATCAACGCAACCCGATGGTCAGTACCACCCGGGGGACCGGAGAGTTGATTCTCAGCGCCCTGGTCCAGGGCATTAAACGCATCATCGTCGGTATTGGCGGCAGTGCCACTAACGACGGTGGTGCAGGTATGATGCAGGCATTGGGGGTAAAACTGCTGGATGCTGATGGCCGGGAGCTGCCCCGGGGTGGTGCAGCGCTGTCACGCCTGTGTCGCATTGACACCGGCTCGATGGATAGACGACTGCAGACCATCGAGTTTATTGCGGCCTGCGATGTGAACAATCCACTTACCGGAGCCAATGGTGCCTCAGCAGTGTTTGGTCCCCAGAAAGGCGCTACTCCTGAGATGGTTGCACAGTTGGACCAGGCATTGACACACTATGCCAGCATTCTGCATCGGGACCTTGGTAAAGATGTTGGGCAACAGCCCGGAGCAGGCGCTGCCGGAGGCATGGGTGCTGCCCTGCTGGCGTTTCTGGATGCTGAACTGAAACCGGGTATTGACATCGTCATGGACGCCGTCGGCCTGGCAGAGAAACTGATCGGCGCTGACCTGGTGATTACCGGAGAGGGCCGGATTGATGGACAAACCGCACAGGGAAAAACACCCGTGGGGGTTGCCCGGATTGCCAAACAGTTCAATCTTCCGGTGATTGCTCTGGCTGGCTCTGTGGGTTCCGATGTTGACGCGGTCTATGACTGTGGCATTGATGCGTTGTTCCCGATTGTTCACGGTGCAGTCCCACTGACCGAGGCCCTGGCCAAAGGTGAGGAGAACCTGATTCGGGCCGCCAGGAACCTGGCCAGTGCCTTGATACTCCTGCAGTAATATTTTTGTCTTAACCACAAAGACACAAAGACACAAAGTAAAAGCATTTTTTTTGTTTGATCTTTGCTCTTACCAGTATTCTGCTCTTCTTAGTGCCTTTGTGCCTTTGTGGTGCAAAACGTCTTTTAAACAGCGTCAGGATTCACACCTTCCTGTTTCCGCAACACAATCCCACCACTGCAACCAATAGTGCAGGATGATACGACCATGCCGATATGGGCTATGAACTCCTTCATTTTTTCCAGACTCAGCTTTACCCGGGATTGTTCATGGCCAAAGAACCTGAAGATAAAAAGCAGCCCGATGATAACAGTGGCAATGTCATCGATATGTTCACCCGCAAGCCTCTGGACGAGGTTAACCTTCATCAGATTGTGCGCATTGCTCCTGAACTGGATGGTATGGAAATGCTTTACAGCAATGATGCCAATCCGGGCAAGCTGTTCAGCATGAAAATTCTCTGCTGGGCAATGATGAAAGACGGCACGGTTGATGCCCTTATCCCCTGGCTTAATAAGGTGGTACCTGCCCGTGAGCTCAATGACCCATTAAATGGCCACTGGGAAGGTTACTTTGACAAGATACACGACCATGCATTTTTTGACGTACCGGATCACAAGGTTGCGGAACTGGAAAACGCGGCCAATTACTACCCACCCATAGAGTCGGATGAAGCTGTCATTATTCAGGAAATCCCCGACACCATCGGCACCCATGCCATTCTGACCGAAGACCAGTTTAAAACGATTGTACTGGTTCATGTAACCAGCTGGCGTTTGTACAACGATGGCCGGGTCATGGCCATGGTGGCCGATGATAAAAAGGTCGAAAACACACCGGTACTACCGGGCGATGAGTGCCTGTTTGCGGCCCAGGATCACGAACACTTCCATTACTTTTTCCATTATGTCATTGCGAATAAAATCAAACGTGGAGATCCGGAAGCTTTAGCGGCATTTACCCACCTGGTAGAAGGTTAATCCTTCTGCTACGTCCGGGTACTGCCTGGATTAACCTGCACACTGCGAAACCACTTTCCAACCATTTTTGATTCCTTGTCAACCACAAAGTCGAGAGCTAGATTTTCCGGACTATTTAAAGAGAATAAAATTATGGATCTGAGTGCTGGCAAAGCATTTGCTACTGATCACACATATTCCAAACCCAAAACTTTCGAGGACTTTGCTACCAAAACTACTTCCAGTGTTGAGGACGTACTGAAAAAGGCCAGGAGCTTTGGCTTTCGGGATGTTGATATCCACTTTGGCTCGAAAAAAATTCCTCCAGGTGAAGAGGATGACCAAACCATTTACATTCTGGATGGCAAGCGTTTCTGTTTCACTGGTTTAACAAAAAATACCGTAGATCAGAGAACCCCCAGGCTGGTCAAAAAATTTTTCACTCCACCCATTCTGAGGAAAATATGCCAGCCTGATAATATCAGGGTGGAAGCTGCCTATGAAATGATTGGAAAAGCGTTTAAGTATCACGATTTCATTGAGGAAAGTGTCTGGAAATTCAGGCCAAAGAAAGAAAAACTCCTGGATTTTTTCCAAAGGAACAGTGACGGAGATCACTTCAAGTTTCTACAAGATATTTCCCTGGGAATGAAAGACGGACCAAATATTTCAGCGGATCGCAATGCCTATTACCTTTTGGCGCTTTGGGTTGAGTTATCAAATGCAATGTCTACGGACTTTCATAGAAAAGATCTGTTCAAATGGAGAGATTTTGCCGTTGTAAAATGTCGACCTGAAAGACATAAACGAAAACCAATTCCTGAAATACTCATACCACGACCGCGCAAAAAATTGAGGGTCGAAGAAAAAAATGACTCCTCAGCCGTAAACATTACGCTTTCAGGTTCCGGTAACAATCATCAGTGTTTGCCAGGTAATCAACAGAAAACGGCCGATACGCAGAAACCATCAGATTTGGAGAGAACCTCAGCACAGCACGATGCTGAGCATGATGCCGGGATTGAACAGCCAACCAGCCAGAACAATAAAGAACCTTTAGTGGAAGCTTCTTCATGTAGAGAAAACGTAACTCCGCAAAAAAGACTCGCAAATTCTACATGCGATCCTCTACAGCCCAGTAAAATCACTAAAATGACGACAGAAACTGAGGTTTTGCCCGTCAGAAATGAGTGGTTACGAGAAAACCACAGTACCTTCTTAGAGATAAATGCCAAAGATTATGTGCCATCATTCAGTAATACCGACGACTCAGCGGTTTGCGACAGCGACCAGTCAACTGTTTATGATAGCGACGAATCAACTGATTACGACAGCGACGAATCAACTGATTACGACAGCGATGAATCAACCGATTACGACAGCGACGAATCAACTGTTGATGATACGGATGAGGTCACTTGTGACAACACTGGCAGCCAAACTGCACAAAGCCATTCTATAGAAAAAGAAACAAGAGAAGAAAGTGAAAGTGAAAGTGAAATAACGATTCTAAAGGTCAACCATCTTTCTCAACAAGTCATAAAGAACCTTGAGCGTCTTAAGCAAAAGCAAACGCAAACCAACCGGCCAGTGGTATCAGTATCCCAGAAGAGGCAGATGATTGTCACTTTACACGAAGGGGTAACGCTGATTAACGGCCTCAAGGCCATAAAACATAAATAATGCCGGAAGCAAACCGCTTCCAGCATGTAGAACATTTACTTCCAGCCAGCCACAGAACTCCCTTTAAACAGCTTTGCAGCCCTGGTTTCAACCGCATCCGTCTGATACGACTTAACCAGGGCCAGTACGCGCGGGTCTGTCTGATTATCTTCACGGGTGACAATGATGTTCACATAGGGAGAGTCCTTATCTTCCACCAGCAGGGCATCACGGGTTGGGGTGTAACCCGCCGGTACCGCATAGGTGTTGTTGATAAAGGCCATATCCACATCATCCAGGGAACGGGGCAGCTGCGCCGCATCCAGTTCAATAAACTGGAAGTCACGGGGATTTTCAATGATATCTGCCGGTGTTGCTTCCAGGTTATTCACATCATTCAGCTTAATAAAGCCACGCTGATGCAGAAGAATCAGTGTGCGGCCTTCATTACTTGGGTCATTGGGAATAGCGATTTTGGCTCCATCCTGCAACTCACTGATGTCTTTCAACGTCTTTGAGTAAGCGGCAATAGGATAAACAAAGGTGTTACCAACGGCAACCAGCTTAAAGCCCCGGTCACGCACCATGCTGTCCAGGTAAGGGCGGTGCTGGAATGCATTGGCATCAATACTGCCGTCCGACAGCGCTACGTTTGGCGACACATAATCAGAGAACTCCACCAGCTCCACAGCCACGTTATGGTCCTGTCTGGCGATGTCTACCGCCACTTTCATCACATCGGCCTCAGGCCCCGCCATCACCCCCACCTTCAGCGGACCATTTGGATCATCCGACTGACCACAGCCTGCCAGCAATGCTGCTAACGCTAATACCGCCGAACTGGCCAGGGTTTTTACTGTTTTTAGAATATTAAAAGTCATTGATTACTCCCGGACTTTAACAACATGCCATCAACATTAGCGGTGTTGATGGATTTTCCCACCATAAAAGGAATTACCCCGGAATAATTTATACATTTCTGAGTTTCAACACTACGTTCGTCCTGAGCCTGTCGAAGGGCGTGAACTCCGGCCTCATGTATTGTGCCAATCACCCTTCGACAAGCTCAGGATGAACGGAGAGCGAGTTCAAAATGTCAAAATTATTTCGGGACAATTCCTAAATGATTATTAGTGACTGCGATCATAATAGTGCTGCAGGCGATCACCCACCATCTGCAGCAATTGCACCAGGGCAATCAACACCACCACCGTGGCCAGCATGATGACCCCATCAAACCGCTGGTAGCCATAACGGATGCCCAGGTCACCAAGGCCTCCGCCACCAATGGCACCGGCCATGGCCGAGTAGCTCACCAGCGTTACCAGCGTAATGGTCATGCCATTAATCAGCCCGGGCCTGGCCTCCGGCAGCAGCACCCGGGTAACAATCTGCAACGGGCTGGCCCCCATGGACTGGGCGGCCTCCACCAATCCGGAAGGCACTTCATTCAAGGCACCTTCGGCAATGCGGGCAACAAACGGGATCGCCGCCACGGTCAGTGGCACAATCGCAGCGGTGGTACCAATGGAAGTACCGGTCAGCAGTCGCGTCAACGGGATGATAGCCACCATCAGAATAATAAAAGGAATGGAACGTCCGGCATTGACAATACCGCCCAGAACCAGGTTAGCAACGCGGTTTTCCAGAATACGTCCTTCCCGGGTCACGTACAGCAGCACTCCCAGCGGGATACCGAGCAGAAAGCTGATGCCTCCGGAAAAGGCCACCATATAGAGGGTTTCCCAGAGCGCCTTGAACAACAGTGACCATGCATCAGCTGACATAACCAATCACCTCTACCTGGACCGTATTGTCTGGTGAGTTATGCAAGCCCTGCAGAAACTGCAGCGACTGCTCAATGCCTTCAGGCTCACCCATAATTTCCACCATCAAAAAGCCCATGGCTTTTTCATTGACCGTTTCAATATCCGCCTGCAGGATATTAAAGTCCGTATTGAACTGTCTTGCCGCCCTGGTAATCAGCGGCTGGACAACCCCCTGCCCGACAAAGGTAATGCGCACCACCGGCCTGGCACCTTCGCAAGGCTCAGACTGGAACCGGGCTTCAATTTCTGCCACCGGTTTTTCATGAATCGCACTGCGCACAAACTCTTTGGCCAGATCCGTCCGGGGGTTGAGAAAGAACTGCTCAACCTCATTCTCTTCAATGATCTTGCCGAAGCTCATAATGGCCACTCGATCACAGATGGTTTTCACCACATCCATCTCATGGGTAATGATCAGAATGGTAATCTTAAGCTGACGGTTGATGTCTTTCAGCAGGGCAAGAATTGACCGGGTTGTCTGCGGGTCCAGTGCGGACGTGGCTTCATCGCACAACAGCACTTTCGGCTTACTGGCCAGGGCCCGGGCAATGGCCACCCGCTGTTTCTGACCGCCGGACAGCTGGGCAGGGTAGCTGTTTCTTTTCGAGTCCAGCCCGGTCAGTTCCAGCAGGGGCAGAACGGACTGTTCTATTTCTGATTTGCTGGCACCGGCCAACTCAAGGGGAAGAGCGACATTATCATACACAGTGCGGCTGGACAGCAGATTGAAATGCTGAAAAATCATCCCAATGTTGTGACGGGCCTGACGCAATAATTTCTCTGGTAGCAGAGTCAGGTCCTGACCATCCACCAGCACCTGGCCGGAAGTCGGTTTCTCCAGTAAGTTGACGCAGCGAATCAGCGTGCTTTTCCCTGCGCCACTGGAGCCAATCACACCGTAGATGGCACCTTCAGGCACCGACAGATTTACTCCGTCAATGGCCTTGACCTCGGTGCCCCCGGCGGCAAACACCTTGGTCAGGTTATTCAATTCAATCATATGCATAAAAAAACCACCCTGATGCTAACAGAGTGGTTTCATAAGGAATTCTTAATTGAAACCCTTCTTTTAGCGGAATTTGTAATGCGCCCGCAAGCCAAGGTCAAATCAGCGCATGGCGTGACAAACTATCCAAAATAGTGATTTCTGTCAACTTTCTCACTCTCCCGGTGTCACTTCAAACGGCAGACAGAATAGCGGTTATGCCTGAAATACTGCACAGCACCAGCATCATCTGGCGGATCCGTTCCTTTTCAACCTTTGCAGCGATTTTGCTGGCCAGCCAGTGGCCGGTTAACACCGCTGGAAAAAGGCACACACCGTAGATTAACTGCCCGATTGATAACAGATCATTGAGACCCAGCATAACCAGAGAGATAAAGCTGCCAATCACAAAAAACACCGCCAGGTTGGCCCTGATCCGGTTGCTACTTTCGTTTTGTAACAACAGCGCCATCGGTGGACCACCGATGGAGGCCGCCGTCCCCATCATCCCGGAGCACAGGCCGACAATGAACAGAGTGAATGGCGTAGTTTTCAGTTTATAAGGAAAAAGACTGCCGACCACCGCCAGCAGAACTGCCCCGCCCAGCACCAGACTCAGGTGCTGGATACTGACCAGCGTCAGAATCAACACCCCAATCATGGATCCGGGTACCCGACCCAACAGGGCATAACCCAGAATGGCAACATCGATCTCACTGGCATAACGTCGGGCAGAAAGCGCCCCGATCGCCATACCGGAAAAAATCAGCGGTCCCGGTATCAGGGCAGGATCAATGTGATAGAGAAAAGGTGCGGCAACAACCGCCATGCCAAAGCCGATGGTTCCCTGGACAAGAGCCCCCAGGCCAACAACCCCCATGGCAGCAACAACCTGCAGAAGTGACAGTTCCATGCAACGACATCCAGCCTTAGAAGTTAAATGACTTCCGGCATAGCCGGAAGCTTATTA
>NZ_PJPV01000065.1 GCF_002864045.1 Endozoicomonas acroporae | reverse complement strand
GACCGGTACTGGATGTTGCCCTGGTCGACCAGAGTGCCGCTCAGGACACCCCCTTCAGCTACCAGCTGCCCGCAGACAGCTTCAGCGATCTGGAGGGTGATGCCCTGAGCTACAGTGCCACCCTGGCCGATGGCAGTGCCCTGCCCGTCTGGCTCAGCTTTGATGCCGCCAGCACCACGTTCTCGGGTACTCCCGGCAGTGGTGACGTCGGTTCGCTGTCCGTTACGGTCACTGCCAGTGATGGCCTGGCCAGTGCCTCGGACACCTTTACCCTGGCGGTAGCGGCCGACCCCGCAACCCCACCGGCAGACAATCAGGCACCCGAGTTGCAGGCCTTCCCCGGTGCCGATGCGCTGGCGGCCTTTGCCCTGGCGGGCGGCAGCGGTGATGTGGCTGCCGATCTGACCGACCACGGCCACCAACTGACCTTCAACAGCGGCGTCACCCACAGTGACTCAGGCGTACAACTGAACAGCGCCGGTGGTTCCATCGGTTCACTGACCCTTGACGGGGCAATGACCATTGCCACCACCTTTACCTATCACAGCCACACTGCCTGGGCACGGATGGTTGACCTGGGCAATGGCGCTGGTACCGATAATATTCTGATCGCCAGCCCATCGGAAGGACGAATAGAGGCCCAGATTTTCCACGGTGGCAGCATTGTCGGCTCGGTGGCGTTTGATAACTTCTTCTCTCTGGATGAAACCTTCCACCTGGCCCTGACGGTGGATGCTGATGGCCATTTGCACCTGTACAAGAACGGTGTTGAAGTGGCGGACAATCCCGGCCAGGGACCCGCCGGTGTCGAGTTGACCAGCAACCTGGTCGGTGCCAGTAACTGGCCACAGGATACTGCCACCGATGGCACCATCAAGGATCTGATGATCCTCGACAGCGCCCTGTCGGCCAGTGACGTCAGTGAGCTTTACCAGCTCGCCCAGAGCGACGACCTGCAGTCCTTCGTGACCCCGCTGGGCATCAATGAAAGTGCCCAGCCGGGCACCGTGGTGGGGCAGGTGTCGGCCAGTGACGCCAATGGTGATAGCCTGACCTTCAGCCTCACTGACGATGCCGGTGGTCTGTTTGCCATTGATGCCAATACCGGCGCAATCAGCGTCGCCGGTGCCCTGGATCACGACAGTGCTGACCGCCATCAGCTGACCGTGCGGGTGACCGATGCGTACGGTGCTTTCAGTGAACAGCCCTACACCGTGTCGGTGGCGCAGGATCCCTACCAGGATCTGCAGCTGGACACCAACCTGGTGCGTAACGGTGATTTCACCACCGATGAACACTGGACCATGACCGGATCGGTGGAGTTCTATGATAATCGCCTGGTGTTTAATGGTATCGGCGCAGGTGGTGCGTCAGACGGCGTCGTGGAACAGGTGATTCAGGGCCATCCGGACATCAACTACAGCCTGAGCCTGGATTACGGTGCTGCCTGGTCCGACGGGCCGGTGTCCGGTCAGGTGGAAGTGGTTGATGAAGCGTCCGGAGAGGTGCTGGCCACACAGGCATTCAACAACGACTCCATGACC
>NZ_PJPV01000064.1 GCF_002864045.1 Endozoicomonas acroporae | reverse complement strand
CCCCCTTCAGCTACCAGCTGCCCGCAGACAGCTTCAGCGATCTGGAAGGTGACGCCCTGAGCTACAGCGCCACCCTGGCTGATGGCAGTGCCCTGCCCGCCTGGCTCAGCTTTGATGCTGCCAGCACCACGTTCTCGGGTACTCCCGGCAGTGGTGACGTCGGCTCGCTGTCCGTTACGGTCACCGCCAGTGATGGCCTGGCCAGCGCCTCGGACACCTTTACCCTGGCGGTAGCGGCCGACCCCGCGACCCCACCGGCGGACAATCAAACACCCGAGTTGCAGGCCTTCCCCGGTGCCGATGCGCTGGCGGCCTTTGCCCTGGCGGGCGGCAGCGGTGATGTGGCTGCCGATCTGACCGACCACGGCCACCAACTGACCTTCAACAGCGGCGTCACCCACAGTGACTCAGGCGTACAACTGAACAGCGCCGGAGGTTCCATCGGTTCACTGACCCTTGACGGGGCAATGACCATTGCCACCACCTTTACCTATCACAGCCACACTGCCTGGGCACGGATGGTTGACCTGGGCAATGGCGCTGGTACCGATAATATTCTGATCGCCAGCCCATCAGAAGGACGAATAGAGGCCCAGATTTTCCACGGTGGCACCATTGTCGGCTCGGTGGCGTTTGATAACTTCTTCTCTCTGGATGAAACCTTCCACCTGGCCCTGACGGTGGATGCTGATGGCCATTTGCACCTGTACAAGAACGGTGTTGAAGTGGCGGACAATCCCGGCCAGGGACCCGCCGGTGTCGAGTTGACCAGCAACCTGGTCGGTGCCAGTAACTGGCCACAGGATACTGCCACCGATGGCACCATCAAGGATCTGATGATCCTCGACAGCGCCCTGTCGGCCAGTGACGTCAGTGAGCTTTACCAGCTC
>NZ_PJPV01000063.1 GCF_002864045.1 Endozoicomonas acroporae | reverse complement strand
GCTTAAGTTGAGGCGACAACTATGTTGACAAACACCGTTAATAAGAGCTAATAATATCAACAGGTATTACAAGGCTTCAAAGATCAAGCAATGAAGCAGTCATACCCGGGATGAACAGAGAACGATTCAGCAGCACTTCTCTGTTCAATAAATCCAATGGAGTGGAACCTTGAAATCATCAAATCATGCGCTGCTGCTGGCTGGAATTTTTTCTTCTCTCATCGCTCCCATGAGTCTTCAGGCTGATTCCGATCCGGAAATAACCGATGATGGGCTGCTGGATCTCAGCCTGGAAGAGCTGATCGCACTGGATGTCCCCGACGTCACATCGGTCTCCAAAAGAAAACAGCGCCTGATGGACTCTCCTGCCGCTGTGTTTGTTATCACCAATGAGGATATTCAGCGTTCAGGAGTGACATCCATTCCAGAGGCACTGAGAATGGTGCCAGGCATGCAGGTAGCCCGGTTGAATAGCAATACCTGGTCCATCAGTACCCGGGGCTTTAATTACATTTTCGCCAATAAATTGCTGGTACTGATCGACGGGCGCACCGTTTACTCGCCTCTGTTCTCCGGTGTTAACTGGGATGTCCAGGATACCATGCTGGAAGATATTGCCCGCATTGAGGTAATTCGCGGCCCGGGGGCGGCGCTGTGGGGTGCCAATGCCGTGAATGGTGTGATCAATATTATTACCAAACATGCGGCAGATACCCAGGGTGGTCTGCTGTCTACCGGGTTTGGTTCTGAAGAAAAAGCCTTTGGGGCCTATCGCTACGGTGGGGAATTAGGGGATTATGGCTACTATCGGGCGTTTTTCAAAACCTTCAGCCGCGATGGATTAGCAAACAAAGACGGTACCGATGCCAATGATGACTGGGCATTAAAACGAGCAGGATTTAAAGCGAATTGGCGAACATCAAACGGGGCTGAAGCGTCACTTCAGAGTGAACTTTATGACGGCACAACCCGCCCCGACTTAAAAATCTTTAATGAAACCACACTGAGCCCGGACCGCATTGTCAATCAAAGCAGAGATCAAAAGGGTGGACACCTGATCGGCAGCTATAAAAAGTACCAGGCTGACGGCAGCCACTTTGCCCTCAAAGGCTACTATGACCGCTATGAAAATTATGATTACCGGTTCACGGAAAAGCGAGATACTGCCGACCTTGAGTTTCAGCACCAGATACTACCCGGCAACAATCATGACATCATCTGGGGCTTGGGTTATCGACTGACCCAATATAACCTCAACAGCGCCACGAACAACATCACCATGGCACCTGCCAGTCGAACGGACCGACTATACAGCGCATTTGTTCAGGATCACATTACCCTTTCACCGCAATGGGCTCTGACGCTCAGCTCCCGCTTTGAGCATAACGACTTTACCGGTTATGAGATTCAGCCCAATGCCAGTTTGACCTGGAAGATATCGGACCAGCAAACCCTGTGGATGAAAGCGGCCAGTGCGTTAAAGACGCCATCAATCAGTGAAACATCGGTAATTTCCCGTGGAATTGCATTCCTGCGAGAAGAGGACGCTCCTGTACCGGGAACCGCTACTCCAGACTTATTGGCTATCAGTGGCAATGATCAACTGGATTCGGAAAAATTATTTGCTTTAGAGGTGGGCTATAGAGAGCAATTTAATAACCAACTGCTGTTTGATATCACTGCCTTTTTCAACCAGTACAGAGATCTTTTGGCTTACGTTGATCAACCCGGCTGCCTGGATAGAACCACTTTTGACAGTTCAGTCATGCTTTGCTCCTATGGCAAGAATGGAGGTAAACCCGCCGTAGAATATTCAACCACATTTGCCAACGGGTTAACGGCTAACACTTATGGTCTGGAGGTAACAACAGACTGGCAGGCAACCCCTTGGTGGAAACTGCAATTTAACTACAGTTTTCTGGGTGTTGATGCATTCAGCAAGGATTCCGGTTCAGCTATAACCAACAGCTACCTTAGGGGAAATGAACACTTACTGGAAACCCTCAGTGCCAACAATACCGCCAATATCCGTTCTTACATGAACTTGCCCCACCAGTGGTATCTGGATTTCTGGGTACGCTATATGGATAACCTTAAAGATGCAGAAGTTAGTGCCTACACGGCTCTGGACTTCAGGGTAGCCAAAAAATTCGGCAAAGACCTTGAACTGTCCCTGACCGGCAAGAACCTGTTCGACAAACAACGGCTGGAATTCGATGAAATATTCAGCGGGCTCGGCGAAACTGAGGTACAGGAATCCTGGTACCTGCAGTTACGCTGGCAACATTAATCGGATGGGGGAGATCACTTCATGCCGATCATAACCAACAAAATCTACGCAATCATTGCAATAGCTCTTCTCTGTTGCCTAAACGTAACTCAATCAGGAGCCAGTGAAGTTACCAAAGCGGACAAGGTTAAGGCCGCCATTGTCTATAAACTGTCCAAGTTTGTTGCCTGGCCCGGAAAAAAGCAGACCCTGGCACTGTGCATTATTGGCAGCGGAGCTATCAACAGTGAACTACAAAAAATCAATCATAAATTCAGCAGGGGGCGGCGTATATCAGTCACTCATAAAATACACAGCGCCCCATTGAAAAAGCTGTGCGACATTGTCTACATCCATAACTCAACGCCACATGTCGTATCCGGAATCTTACAGAAATTAAAAAATGAATCAGTACTGACCATCAGTGATAGCGAGAACTTCGCTTATCAAGGTGGCGTAATAGGACTGATCCGTACCGGTAGCCGAATCCAGTTTGCCATCAGTCAGAGTGCGACCAGAAATGCGAACCTGTCAATTAACGCCCAATTAATGAGGTTAGCCAAGGTTGTTAAATAGTCATTATGATCACATTTAAGAACCTGCCCATTAAAAAGAAGTTACGATACGCCATGCTGATAACGGCGTATTCCGTTCTGCTGGTGACCCTGAGTGTGCAAACCGTCAGTGAATATATGCACTCACGGTCTTTGCTGGTCAGTAAACTGGAAACCCTGGTTGAAGTGATTGGTGCCAATGCTCAGGCAGCTTTGATGTTTGAGGATACGATAGCAGCTGAACAACTATTGAACGGTTTCTCCAGCACCAATGAAATAGAAGCAGCCTACTTATTAAATCCGTCCGGTGAGCGCGTCGCCGACTATCATCGGGAAAAGAAGCAACCCTGGGCCTTTACCCTGCAGGAACTCAACCAGCCCGTTACCTTATTCAGCAAAGCCAAGCTGCATTTATATCGTCCTATCAATTTGGATGGTCAGTTTATTGGTGCCATTTATATCCAGTCAAACCTGAGTGAGCTTTATCTGCACCTGACTCAGATCTTGTTTTTGGTCATGATTGCGGCATTAATTTCTATCGTACTGGCGGCAATGCTGAGTGCCAGGCTGCAAAAACTGCTGGCACGACCCATTACAGAGCTGGCTGATACCATCAGCGAAATCACCAAATACCAGCAGTATGACCGCCAGGTGCAAAAATACGACAACGATGAGATCGGGCAACTGTATGACTGCTTCAATAACATGCTCATGCAGATCAAAGAACGAGATGACCGACTGCAACAACATCGTGAAAACCTGGAGGCCACCGTTACCAGTAGAACCAATGAACTGAAAATGGCCAATCGGGGGCTGAAAGAAAATCTGACAGAGCTTAACGAAGCCAAAGAAGCCGCATTGGATGCAGTCAAAGCCAAAAGTTCTTTCCTGGCCAATATGAGCCATGAAATCCGTACGCCGATGAATGGTGTTCTTGGCATGCTGGACCTGATGAAAGACACCCCGCTCACAAAAACACAAAATGATTTTTTGAATACCGCTTATTCCTCTGCTGATTCGCTACTTTCCATCATTAACGACATTCTCGACTTTTCAAAAATTGAAGCGGGCAAAATGACCATTGAGGCAGTGGATATTTCAGTCCGGGATGTTGTTGAAGATGTCTGCACATTACTGGCAGGCACCGCCCGAGAGAAGGGCCTGGAGCTTAGCTGCTATACCGATGTTGACCTGCCAGCCACACTGAAAGGTGACTCGGTAAGACTGAGGCAGGTGCTAACCAACCTGATTGGCAATGCCATAAAGTTCACCATCAAAGGAGAGGTCAGCGTCAAAGTAAACCTGATCAAACGATCACAGACGTCGGCACAAATTGAGTTTTCTGTGGAGGATACCGGCATTGGTATTGCTGAACATATCCTGCCAACCCTGTTCAATGAGTTTACCCAGGCTGATGGCAGTACTACCCGGAAGTTTGGGGGCACCGGTCTGGGTTTGACGATCTCCCGACAGTTGGTTGAGCTAATGGGAGGCAACATCCGTGTTATCAGTGCTGAAGGTCTCGGCTCCACATTCACCTTCACTCTGGAGATGGCGATATCCCAAAACCAATGCAGGCAAAAGTCTCAGACACTTCATGCACTGGACGGTATAAAAGCCCTGGTCGTTGATGATAACCACACCAACCGGGAGATTCTTGGCCACTATCTAACAGCCTGGGGCCTGGATCACAACGAGGCATCAACCACAAAAGACGCTCTGCAGCTATTGAGAAAAGCTCATAACAATAACCAGCCCTATGAGCTTGTCTTTCTGGATATGAATATGCCCGACATGGATGGGCTGGAATTGTCTAAAGTGATCGAAGACGATCCAGACTTACAGTCCATTCGCAGAATCATGCTCAGCTCTACCGGTTTTATCCCTCAGGAACAACAGCAAGCGGCCGGGCTGTCCGCTTGCCTGAGCAAACCATTCCGACAGTCCAGATTACTGGATACCACCATGCAGGTGATGCATTACCATCACGCCAGCCAACAACCGGATGGTCTGACAGACCAACATGAACCAGAAACGGCAGTATTCTCCGAGAGCATCCAGATACTTCTGGTAGAAGACAATGTGGTCAACCAGAAAGTCGCCACCAGCATGCTGAAAAAAATTGGCTTGAGCCATATTCATTTAGCAGAAGATGGTCGTGAAGCGGTCGACATGAGCCGACACCAAACCTACGACCTGGTGCTGATGGACTGCCAAATGCCGGAGATGAGCGGATATGAAGCCACAGGTCTGATCAGACAGAGAGAGCGTGAGCAACAGTTACCCAGAATACCGATCATCGCGATGACCGCCAATGCAATGGCTGAAGACCGGGAAAAGTGTCTGGCTGCCGGCATGGATGACTATCTGAGCAAACCGGTCAAAATTGACCACCTCAGGGAGAGGCTGGCGCACTGGCTGATTCACGACACACCGCCACAAACAGGAACACCGAAAGCTGCAGAAACAACCCGGGCGATTGCCAGCAAACCGGATCAATCAAAACAGCATCCATTAATTGATCAGTCCGTATTCAGTGCACTTCAAGAGCTAATGGAAGAAGAGTTCCCGGTACTGATTAACAGCTATCTGGAAGACGCACCTAAATTAATGGCCGATATCAAGTTCTCCTCCAAAGATGCAGACCGAGAGGTACTGGTAAGAGCAGCCCATACCCTGAAATCAAGCAGTAACAATCTTGGTGCCACACAGCTGGCAATGATTGCCGCCGACATCGAGAAGGAAGGGAAAGCCAACCAGCTGGCAGAGGCATCAGCATTAATAACTTCACTGGAATCAACGCTTGATGAAACCCTTCAATCTCTAATAATAAAAACCAAAAACAATCAAAAAATTGACTGATCAAAATGACCCTTGATTCATCTGAATACGAATCTGTTTTTTTAAATATGTTGACTGATTATATCCCACATCAAACAACTACAATTACTGAATAAGTTCATGAACCGCATGTAAGCCGGACAACACCTTAGCGGAAGAGGTAAACTGATGAATTCTGACAACATCCCCGTCATAGGATATGTAACCGATGCCACTGCAGCCATTGAAGTCACTGATTCAAATGGAAACATTGTCACCAAAAAGGTCGGCGACCCCATTTTTCTTGATGAAGTCATTAATAATGAGTCCGGTTCAGAAGTTGTCGTCAAATTATTAAATGGTCAATCTCTAACGGTTCCGGTGGCGCAACAAGTAGTGATGGGGGCAGAGATCGTTAATAGTCTTGATCCAACGGCTGCCGGCGAAGAAGGTGATCAAGATAAAGAAAGCGAAGAAAGTGATCAAACTGATGAAAGCGATGAAGCTGATGAAAGTGATCAAGTTAAAGAAAGCGAACAAGTTAATGACTCACCAACAGAGCAATCAGATAATTCAGATTCAACACAAAGCACTTCAGATCAATCAGGGACGGGCATTAACCAATCACGGTTACCTACTACCGTCGTCATTGAGCAGGAAAACAGTCAAAATACAGACCGCCAATCAACGAAAGAGCAATCAAAAGGTAACGAACTCAGTCAACTGGAGTTCAACTCAATTAGTCAGCTGAGTGACAATCAACCTTCTGCCCCTGAAAGCATTGCTCCAGTCATCGAAAGTCAAAACTTTAACGTTAATGAAAACGTCCCTGAAGACGGCTCTGCGGTCGTAGGTCAGGTTATTGCCAGCCAATCTGACAATATGACGTTTGCCATTATCGGAGGTAATGAAGACAACGCCTTTGCCATCAAGCCCACAACCGGTGAACTGCTCGTTACCGGCCCCCTGAATCATGAAATAAGAGATAGCTACAACTTAACCGTCGAAGTAACTAGCCAGAATGGTATCAGCAGAAATGCCTCCATCAGTGTTTCAATTAATGATCTCAATGAAGCGCCTGAAGCTTATGACGATGTTGATGACAGCCATGAAAATCATGTACTGATCATCGATGTACTGGCAAATGATGTTGATGAGGATCTGGCTGATAGCCCCGACAACTTCAACCTCCACAGCGCTGAGATTGTCGATAACCTGGGCAATGTCATGGCTGGTCAGGGCTCTGTCAGCATTGTCGATAACCGGCTGCAGTTTACCCCCGGGGCAGATTTTGATTATCTGGCAACCGGTGAGTCAGCTGTCATCACCATTCACTACATCATGAGTGACGATGGTGGTATGACCTCAAATGCCATCACCACCATTACCGTCACCGGAGCCAACGATGGGCCAGTAGCCACCGCCGATATTGACACAACCGGGGAAAACAACAGCGTTTTCGTCGATGTCATTGCCAACGACATTGACCTGGATGGCAACAATATGCTCAGTGTCAGTGCTGCCAGCATTGCCACCATGACCAACAACAGTGACAGCCAGACCATTGTACCCGGCACCGCCAGTGTCAGCTTCAGTGGCAACAACGTAATCTTTTCCCCTGGCAACGACTTTGATTATCTGGCCACCGGTGAAACCGCTACCGTCGTGGTGAACTACACCGTTACCGATGATGATGGCACGCCACTGACGGATAGCAGCAACCTCACCATCACGGTCACCGGCACCAACGATGCACCGGTAGCCACCGCTGATATCGGTGATACCGGGGAAAACAGCAGCGTTACTGTGGATGTGATCGCCAATGACAGTGACCTGGACACCAGCAATGGGCTCAGTGTCAATGCCGTCGGTATTGCCAGTATGACCAATGATGGCGACAGCCAGACCATTCTCCACAATACCGCCAGTGTCAGCTTCAGCGGCAATAATGTTACCTTCAATCCCGGTACCGACTTTGATTACCTGCCCAGTGGCGAAACGGCCACGGTGCAGGTGAACTACACAGTCACCGATGATGATGGAACACCACTGACGGATAACAGCATCCTGACCATCACGGTAACCGGCACTAATGATGCCCCGGTAGCCACCGCCGATACTGACGCAACTCAGGAAAACAACAGTATCAGCGTGGATGTTATTGCCAATGACTCTGACCCGGATGCCAGCAACGGGCTCAGTCTCAGCGCAGCCAGCATTGCCACCGTAACCAACAACAGCGACAGTCAGGCTATTGCGCTGAGCACCGCCAGTCTCAGCGTCAGTGGCAATAACATCACCTTCAATCCCGGCAGTGACTTTGATTATCTGGCCACCGGCGAAACCGCTACCGTTCTGGTGAACTACACCGTTACCGATAATAACGGCACACCACAGACTGATAGCAGCACCCTGACCATCACCGTTACCGGCACCAACGATGCACCGGTGGCCACCGCAGATACCGATAACACCTGGGAAAAAAGCGCCATCACCGTCGATGTAATCGCCAATGATAGTGACCCGGACACCAGCAATACGCTCAGTGTCAGTGCCGCCAGCATTGCCACCATGACCAATGATGGTGATCAACAGCCCGTTACTCTCAGCACGGCCAGTGTCAGTTTCAGCGGTAACAATGTTATCTTCGATCCCGGTACCGATTTCGAATATCTGGCCAATGGCGAAACAGCCACGGTGATACTCAACTACACAGTCACCGATGATGATGGCACGCCACTGACTGATAGCAGCACCCTGACCATCACCGTCACCGGCACCAACAGCATTGCTCCCACCATCACGGCGGTGACAAATGTCACCGGAGCCATAACCGAAATTGCCGATGATGCCAATGGTGAGAACATCAATACACTGTCTGACAACGGCAGCTTCACCATTGCAGATGTTGATCTGACCGATATCCAGACCGTCAGCGTCACTTCGGACACCACCGGATATCTCGGATCCTTCACCCCCACGGTCAGCAATAACACCACCGGCGATGGCACCGGCCAGGTAGACTGGACCTTCAGCGTGCCCGATGCGGATATTGATTATCTGGCAGCAGGCCAGGTACTGACCCAGTCTTACACCGTCACCGTGGACGATGGCCGGGGTGGCACCGTGGATCAGCAGGTGACCATCACGATCACCGGCACCAACGATGCACCCGTGGCCGTCGTCGATACCGGCACCACTCAAGAAGACAACAGTGTTACCGTAGATGTCCTTGCCAATGACAGTAACACTGATAGCAGTGATGTGCTCAGTGTGAGCGCTGCCAGCATTGCCACCATGACCAACAACAGCAACAGCCAGGCCATTGTGCCCGGCACCGCCAGTGTCAGCTTCAGTGGCAACAACGTAATCTTTTCCCCTGGCAACGACTTTGATTATCTGGCCACCGGTGAAACCGCCACCGTCGTGGTGAACTACACCGTTACCGATGATGATGGCACCCCACTGACGGATAGCAGCACCCTGACCATCACGGTCACCGGCACCAACGATGCACCGGTAGCCATCGCAGATACCGGTGGTACCGGGGAAAACAGCAGCGTTACTGTCGATGTGATCGCCAATGACAGTGACCTGGACACCAGCAATGGGCTCAGTGTCAATGCCGTCGGTATTGCCAGCATGACCAATGATGGCGACAGCCAGACCATTCTCCACAATACCGCCAGTGTCAGCTTCAGTGGCAATAATGTTACCTTCAATCCCGGTACCGACTTTGATTACCTGGCCAGTGGCGAAACCGCCACGGTGAAGGTGAACTACACAGTCACCGATGATGATGGAACACCACTGACGGATAACAGCATCCTGACCATCACGGTAACCGGCACTAATGATGCCCCGGTAGCCACCGCCGATACTGACGCAACTCAGGAAAACAACAGTATCAGCGTGGATGTTATTGCCAATGACTCTGACCCGGATGCCAGCAACGGGCTCAGTCTCAGCACAGCCAGCATTGCCACCATGACCAACAACAGTGACAGTCAGGCTATTGGGCTGAGCACCGCCAGTCTCAGCGTCAGTGGCAATAACATCACCTTCAATCCCGGTAGTGACTTTGATTATCTGGCCACCGGCGAAACCGCCACCGTTCTGGTGAATTACACCGTTACCGATGATGATGGCACACCACAGACTGATAGCAGCACCCTGACCATCACCGTTACCGGCACCAACGATGCACCGGTGGCCACCGCAGATACCGATAACACCTGGGAAAACAGCGACGTCACCGTCGATGTAATCGCCAATGATAGTGACCCGGACACCAGCAATACGCTCAGTGTCAGTGCCGCCAGTATTGCCACCATGACCAATGATGGTGATCAACAGCCCGTCACTCTCAACACGGCCAGTGTCAGCTTCAACGGCAGCGATGTTACCTTCAACCCCGGTACCGATTTCGACTATCTGAACAAGGACGAAACGGCTACGGTGGTACTCAACTACACAGTCACCGATGATGATGGTACGCCACTGACTGATAACAGCACACTGACCATCACCGTCACCGGCACCGACAACAAGCTTCCCACCGTTACGGCTGCGACAGATGTGACCGGAGCCATAACCGAAATTGCCGATGGAGCCAATGGTGAAAGCATCAATACACTGTCTGACAACGGCAGCTTCACCATTGCTGATGTTGATCTGACCGATGTCCAGACCGTCAGCGTCACTTCGGACACCACCGGATATCTCGGATCCTTCACCCCAACGGTCAGCAATAACACCACCGGGGATGGCACCGGCCAGGTGGACTGGACCTTCAGCGTGCCCGATGCGGATATTGATTACCTGGCAGCAGGCCAGGTGCTGACCCAGTCTTACACCGTCACTGTGGACGATGGCCGGGGTGGCACCGTGGATCAGCAGGTAACCATCACGATCACCGGCACCAACGATGCACCGGTGGCCGTCGTTGATACCGGCACCACTCAGGAAAACAACAGTGTTACCGTAGATGTCCTTGCCAACGACAGTAATAGTGATAGCAGTGATGTGCTCAGTGTGAGCGCTGCCAGCATTGCTACCATGACCAACAACACTGACAGCCAGGCCATTGTGCCCGGCACCGCCAGTGTCAGCTTCAGTGGCAATGACATCACCTTCAATCCCGGTACAGACTTTGATTATCTGTCCACCGGTGAAACCGCTACCGTCGTGGTGAACTACACCGTTACCGATGATGGTGGCACGCCACTGACGGATAGCAGCACCCTGACCATCACTGTCACCGGCAACAACGACGGACCAGTACTGAACGTAGCGCTGGCAGACCAGAGTGCCGATCAGGACGACGCCTTCAGCTACCAGCTGCCAGTAAACAGCTTCAGCGACCTGGATGGTGACACCCTGAGCTACAGCGCCACCCTGGCCGATGGCAGTGCCCTGCCCGCCTGGCTCAGCTTTGATGCCGCCAACACCACCTTCTCCGGCACGCCTGCCAGTGGCGATGTGGGCTCGCTGTCGGTGACGGTCACCGCCAGCGATGGTGTGGCCAGCACCTCGGATAACTTTACCCTGGATATCACCGGCGATGCCTCGGCCGTGATTGCCGGCGATGACAGTGCCACGGTGACTGAAGACAGCAGTGACGTTCTAAGCGCCAGCGGCATACTGACCATCAGTGACAGCGATGCTGGGGAAGCCCAGTTTATCGCCACCACCATCACCGGCAGCTACGGTGACCTGACCCTTAATGCCAATGGTCAGTGGAGCTACAGCGCTGATAACAGCCAGTCGGCCATTCAGCAGCTCGGGGATGGCGAAACCCTGACCGAGACGCTGACCGTGACATCAGCGGATGGCACCACCCACACGCTGACCATCACCCTCAACGGCAGCAACGACGGACCAGTGCTGGACGTTGCCCTGGCCGATCAGTACGCCGATCAGAACACCCCCTTCAGCTACCAGCTGCCAGCAAACAGCTTCAGCGACCTGGAAGGTGATGCCCTGAGCTACAGCGCCACCCTCGCCGATGGCAGTGCTCTGCCCGCCTGGCTCAGCTTTGATGCAGCCAGCGGCACCTTCTCCGGCACACCTGGCAGTGGCGATGTTGGCTCATTGTCGGTAACGGTCACTGCCAGTGATGGCCTGGCCAGCACCTCGGATAACTTTGCCCTGGATATCACCGGTGATGCCCCGGCTGTGATTGGTGGCGATGACAGCGCCACGGTGACCGAAGACAGCAGCGACGTTCTGAGCGCCAGCGGTACCCTGACCATCAGTGACAGCGATGCCGGTGAAGCCCAGTTTATCGCCACCACCGTCACCGGCAGCTATGGTGACCTGACCATTGATGTCAGTGGCCAGTGGACCTACAGCGCCGATAACAGCCAGTCGGCCATTCAGCAGCTCGGGGATGGCGAAACCCTCACCGAGACCCTGACCGTCACGTCAGCGGATGGCACCACCCACACCCTGACCATCACCCTCAACGGCAGCAACGACGGACCAGTACTGGATGTCGCCCTGGCCGACCAGAGTGCCGATCAGGACACCCCCTTCAGCTACCAGCTGCCCGCGGACAGCTTCAGCGATCTGGAAGGTGATGCCCTGAGTTACAGCGCCACCCTGGCCGATGGCAGTGCCCTACCCGCATGGCTCAGCTTCGATGCCGCCAGCACCACCTTCTCCGGCACGCCCGGCAGTGGTGATGTGGGCTCGCTGTCGGTAACGGTCACCGCCAGTGATGGCCTGGCCAGCGCCTCGGACACCTTTACCCTGGACATCACCGGCAATAACCCGGCCGTGATCGCTGGCGACGACAGCGCCACGGTGACCGAAGACGGCAGCGACGTCCTGAGCGCCAGTGGTACCCTGACCATCAGTGACAGTGATGCCGGTGAAGCCCAGTTTACCGCCACCACCATCACCGGCAGCTACGGTGACCTGATCCTGGATGCCAGTGGCCATTGGACCTACAGCGCCGATAACAGCCAGTCGGCCATTCAGCAGCTCGGGGAGGGTGAAACCCTCACCGAGACGCTGACCGTGACCTCAGCGGACGGCACCACCCACACCCTGACCATCACCCTCAACGGCAGCAACGACGGACCGGTACTGGATGTCGCACTGGCCGACCAGAACGCCGATCAGGACACCCCCTTCAGCTACCAGCTGCCAGCAGACAGCTTCAGCGACCTGGAGGGTGATGCCCTGAGCTACAGCGCCACCCTGGCCGATGGCAGTGCCCTACCCGCATGGCTCAGCTTCGATGCCGCCAGCACCACCTTCTCCGGCACGCCCGGCAGTGGTGATGTGGGCTCGCTGTCGGTAACGGTCACCGCCAGTGATGGCCTGGCCAGCGCCGCGGACGCCGATAACCCCGACCGGGTGGCCAATAACCCGGCCGTGATCGCTGGCGACGACAGCGCCACGGTGACCGAAGACAGCAGCGACGTCCTGAGCGCCAGCGGCACCCTGACCATCAGTGACAGCGATGCCGGTGAAGCCCAGTTTACCGCCACCACCATCACCGGCAACTACGGTGACCTGATGCTGGATGCCAGTGGCCAGTGGACCTACAGCGCCGATAACAGCCAGTCGGCCATTCAGCAGCTCGGGGAGGGTGAAACCCTGACCGAGACGCTGACCGTGACCTCAGCGGACGGCACCACCCACACCCTGACCATCACCCTCAACGGCAGCAACGACGGACCGGTACTGGATGTTGCCCTGGTCGACCAGAGTGCCGCTCAGGACACCCCCTTCAGCTACCAGCTGCCCGCAGACAGCTTCAGCGATCTGGAGGGTGATGCCCTGAGCTACAGCGCCACCCTGGCCGATGGCAGTGCCCTGCCCGTCTGGCTCAGCTTTGATGCCGCCAGCACCACGTTCTCGGGTACTCCCGGCAGTGGTGACGTCGGTTCGCTGTCCGTTACGGTCACTGCCAGTGATGGCCTGGCCAGTGCCTCGGACACCTTTACCCTGGCGGTAGCGGCCGACCCCGCAACCCCACCGGCGGACAATCAGGCACCCGAGTTGCAGGCCTTTCCCGGTGCCGATGCTCTGGCCGCCTTTGCCCTGGCGGGCAGCAGCGGTGATGTGGCTGCCGATCTGACCGACCACGGCCACCAACTGACCTTCAACAGCGGCGTCACCCACAGTGACTCAGGCGTACAACTGAACAGCGCCGGTGGTTCCATCGGTTCACTGACCCTTGACGGGGCAATGACCATTGCCACCACCTTTACCTATCACAGCCACACTGCCTGGGCACGGATGGTTGACCTGGGCAATGGCGCTGGTACCGATAATATTCTGATCGCCAGCCCATCGGAAGGACGAATAGAGGCCCAGATTTTCCATGGTGACAGCATTGTCGGCTCGGTGACGTTTGATAACTTCTTCTCTCTGGATGAAACCTTCCACCTGGCCCTGACGGTGGATGCTGATGGCCATTTGCACCTGTACAAGAACGGTGTTGAAGTGGCGGACAATCCCGGCCAGGGACCCGCCGGTGTCGAGTTGACCAGCAACCTGGTCGGTGCCAGTAACTGGCCACAGGATACTGCCACCGATGGCACCATCAAGGATCTGATGATCCTCGACAGCACCCTGTCGGCCAGCGACATCAGTGAGCTTTACCAGCTCGCCCAGAGCGACGACTTGCAGTCCTTCGTGACCCCGCTGGGCATCAGTGAGAGCGCCCAGCCGGGCACCGTGGTGGGGCAGGTGTCGGCCAGTGACGCCAATGGTGATAGCCTGACCTTCAGCCTCACTGACGATGCCGGTGGTCTGTTTGCCATTGATGCCAATACCGGCGCAATCAGTGTCGCCGGTGCCCTGGATCACGACAGTGCTGACCGCCATCAGCTGACCGTGCGAGTGACCGATGCGTACGGTGCTTTCAGCGAACAACCCTACACCGTTTCGG
>NZ_PJPV01000062.1 GCF_002864045.1 Endozoicomonas acroporae | reverse complement strand
TGAATCCTGGAGCTCCACCGCCACATAGCATACAGAGGAGGCAATAAAAACTCACCCGCACAATTTATCGACTAAAATTGATCCTTACTAAATCATCGTCGTCGGATCGATTATGGGTGCTGCCATACAGAAAAAAGTCAGGCAATTCAGTGCTACTTATCTTATAAAAACCGTTTCTGAATGCTTTGAAAAAATACCTGATCACCGTCCCAATAAATGCGTCATTCCATTTGCCAATTTTCCTAAATCTGCTTTTGCCATGATGCATCAAAAGTGTGATTCGCTGTTAGCATTTGACGAGGAACGACTCGACAAAGTATGCTGCCATAATCTTGAAAAACTCTATCATGTTAAGGATGGTATGGTACCTTCTGATACAAGAATGAGAGAAGTTCTTGACCCTGTAGATCCTTCCGGACATAAGACACCCTTTAAGAAACTGCTCAATATTGTTCAGCGTAATGGAGCCCTGAAAGGTTTCGAATTTAAATGCGGCAAGCTGAAAGACTATTATCTCCTTCCTGTTGATGGCACCGGTCTTTTTTATTCGGGAACCTGTCGTTGTAATGACTGTTGCATCATGAATGAAGGTAAAAAGAATGAAGCTTATTATCACAATATTATGGGTGGGTGTATTGTCCATCCAAACCAGAAAACTGTGCTTCCTTTGGCACCCGAAGCCATTTGCAAACAAGATGGAACGAAAAAAAATGATTGTGAAAAAGCGGCTATTCGACGTTTTCTGGCCCAGGTAAAACACGACCATCCACAACTAAAACTGGTCATTCTTCTTGACGGCTTATACGCTGATAACCCCACCATTGCTCTGATCAAGAAGTATGGCTGGCACTATATTATCGTCGCAAAAGATGGTAACCATGAGTCGCTTATTGAGGCCATGAATGAGCTTTATGATCAGGGCGAAGTTGAGCACCATACCATCGTTGATAAAGAGAAAAATACAACTCATCGATTTCGCTATGCAAATAATGTGACCCTGAATCTTCAGGATGAAGCAGAGCAGGTTAATGTCCTGGATTATATTGAAACTGATAAAGCAGGTAATTCGCATGTTTGGTGCTGGGTAACGGATATTGAATTAACCAAAAAGACAGTTGAATCTGTCATGAGAGGAGGTCGTTGTAGATGGCATATTGAGAACCAAACGTTCAACACCCTGAAGAACCAAGGCTATCAACTTGAGCACAGCTATGGTCATGGCG
The DNA here is from genome assembly GCF_002864045.1 of Endozoicomonas acroporae. Lineage (GTDB taxonomy): Bacteria > Pseudomonadota > Gammaproteobacteria > Pseudomonadales > Endozoicomonadaceae > Endozoicomonas > Endozoicomonas acroporae. The sequence continues at coordinate 390 of NZ_PJPV01000062.1, read as the reverse complement.
AATATCACCTGGCTACGAATTTCGCCTACCTTACATTCTTGGCTTTTCTTGTGGATCAAATTCAGGAATTGGCTTGTCCACGATTTCAAAAAGCTTTAAATAAACCAGCGAAGCCAACACGAAAGCGATTATGGAAAAAAATAACCTGTTTGTTTCTTACCTTGATGATTGATAGTTGGGATGCTTTGTTTAAAGCAATTGCACACGGATCGAAATCCCTGAAACTGGAATTTGATACTTCATAACATCAAAAGATAGCCAGGATTTCAGGGTTAGAGATAGAGATTTTTCTCCAGCGAAAGTAGCTGAAGATTTTCTTTTTCTGTGAATATTATGAGTCCGTTTACGAACCTGCTATGGATATTGTCGTGTAATCGTCGGGAATAGCTG
>NZ_PJPV01000061.1 GCF_002864045.1 Endozoicomonas acroporae | reverse complement strand
CGCCAGTAGTAACATCAATCCCTCAGCAAGGACTTCCAGTAAGGGCAAGCATACCAACTCAAGGGAACCAGGTTGCCAACAGTCGCATTCAAGGGCCGCTATCTAACTTTGACGCGGCAATGGAAGCTCTGGACCGTTTTCGCGAACTGGGAAATGCAGAACTTGAACTGCTGGAACCCCACCGAAGCCGAATGACTTATGTTGAATTAAGCACTGCTATCTGCAAAATGAGCTACGCAGTGGATTCAGAAACACGGAAAGAATGGACTGAAGCCAGCGAGAAAAGGAGAAGAGACCCACTTGGGCTTGATGAAATAGTGGAATGGGATTTGGATTCATTGGCGACATTGGATTCATTGGCGACAGAGTCAGAACTGGTCAACAACGATGACTGGATGGAAGAGTTCCTACAAGGGCTGTGATATGCATTAAGAAGGTCTTGAAACTGTTGGGACTGCATAACAGAATCTCCCATTTCAGGGCTTTACGACAGTTTAGACTCATCAACCCTTAAAGAAAACATAGCCTCCTACAAGGATAAACCAGTTGCCCTGACACAAGCATTTTACGGTTAAAATGGCAACATACGCAGGTTAAATGGGCGCTTACCCCGGAACCGTCCCTTACAGTTATCCTCTTTATTGGCTTTTCAGGCTGATTTCTTAGTTGTGAACTCGCGGTTCAGGGAATAATAAGAAGAGGGTCGAAGACCTCTTTTATACTACCAGATGATATCGTTACAAGTCTTGATAGCATCTTTCCGTTGTTCGCGGGACATTTCCTCAGGCTTCTTACGGAAGCCAAATTTGTTGGATACAACGGCCCAGTTCAAGGCCGCCTTATCACCGGCGAAGTTATGGTAGTAATCATCCGCCTTGGACTTGAAGATAGCCGCCAGGAGGGGGTTATCCTCCAGTTTGGCAATCTCCACGCACGAACGAACGCGGGTGTAGAGAGCCTTCTCAAGGCGAGGTGCATCCGCCATAGCCGTGGATGATACAAGCAGTGCAGCGATAATAAGCTTTTTCATTTAAAGCTCCTTAATAAGTTTGATAAGACGGTCGAAACCTTGGTTATTCTTGAATTGCTCCAGAACCAGTAAAATCCCTCGTCATTTTATAGGATGAAAATTCAAACGAAATAAGTTGTAATACCAATAATAAAAAAGGAAACCCAAAGATTTTAAAGCCACGACAATCGTATTGGGTTCGCTAAAAGATTACTGTCTATTTCAGGATAACACCCGACTCAGACTCGCTCTGGAGGTTTCCTGTCAGTTGGAAAAAAATTGACCTGGGCATTATTTGTACCGCTGGTGCAATCGTTCAAGTCGCTGCATTTTCACCGTTATCTCTGTCGATAGAGCCCTGGTGGTGTCGATCTGTCGTGAACGTGCCTCAATGCAAAGCTGCCAGCTATTCAGCAATTGCCAATGAAACATTGCCCGATTGATGACTTGTATGCCCGTATAGTGTGACCCGGTTTTAGTGTTTTGGGCCACTGTCGCACTGCCTGCCGTATCCAGTGTTTCGATTAATCGATTATGTTTTTCCAGTACTTCAAGCTGACGACGGATAGCACTCAGTCGCTGTTGATGTTGCAGTTCTTCAAGATGGAGCAGGCGGTTAATCAGTTTTTTGCGGATGGCCATGACGAAGTCCGGAAATTAACGCTTTTAACTGCTGAACACTGTCTTCCAGCGTCTCTCGCTCTTCGATACCTTGCTGCAAATACCCCAGCATACCCGGCTCAGCAGCCATGGCCATATCCATATCCGTGTCATTACCCGGTTGATAGACCCCCAGTAATTTTAATTCACTCCCTTCGCGGGCTTTTTCTAATAGTCGTCGGAAGGTTAACGACATCTTGAGGTGTTCATCGGATACGGATTGCGGCATCGTCCGGCTAATGGAGGTCACCACGTCAATAGCTGGATAGTGCCCGGAGATTGCCAACGCATGGCTGAGTACCAGATGGCCGTCCAGAATTGCCCTGGCGGATTCACTGATGGGGTCCGTATCCTGTTCCCCTTCAGTCAGAACGGTGTAAAAGGCCGTTAATGAACCACTGGATTCATAGCCATTACCCGCCCTCTCAACTAACCGGGCAATCATATTAAATGCTGATGGCGGGTATCCTCTGGCTGCTGGTGGTTCACCGGTAGCCAGACCAACTTCCCGGCGAGCCTGGGCATAGCGGGTCAGCGAGTCCATTAATAACAGGGTGTGATGTCCGGTATCCCGATAGTACTCCGCAATACGGTGTGCCACCAGCGCAGCGCGCAGCCGCATGACCGGTGCATGATCGGCAGGGGCGGCAACAACAATTGAGCGCTGAAGACAATGGTCATTGATGTTCTGTCGGATAAAATCACCAACTTCCCGCCCCCTTTCACCAATCATGGCCAGTACCACAATATCAGCGCTGGTATTTCTGGCAATCATACCCAACAGCGTACTTTTGCCTGAACCGCTGCCGGCAAACAGACCAATACGTTGCCCTCTGCCAATGGTCAGTAATCCATTAACAGAACGTACACCGACGTCTAATGGGGTGGCAACCGGGCAGCGTTGCAGTGGATTGATAGGATGACTGTGAAGGCGGATATTAGCGCTACCTGCTGGCTTAGGCTTGCTGTCCAGTGGTCGGCCGGCACCGTCAATAACCCGTCCGAGCAGGGCATCACCCACCAGAATGGATGAGTTATCCCCCATCGATGTGACTCTCGCGCCGGGGGATAACCCATCATGGTACTCAATCGGCATCAGCAGCAGCGTATTTCTGTCAAAGCCAACAACCTCTGCTTCTACAGTAAGACCACCACTTCCCTGAACGAGACACCGCTGACCGGTCTGCATTCTGCAGCCCGCTACTTCCATAATCAGCCCGGATACCTTGATCAGCTGACCGGACGAGCGCTGAGGCGTCAGCATGGTGACCTGTTCTCCGGCAGACATCAATTGTCGGATTAACCGGTCCCAGAGTCTGGTTCTGGTATGGTCGGTTATGTCAATCGGAGGGGAGGGAAGTGATAACAGGGACACGATCGCATCAACTTTCCACTAATAACTGTTCATGCACAGTATCAATGCAGGCCATAACACGACTTTCCACCGTGGCATCAACATCGCCAAGATCGGTAACCAGACGACAGCCACCTGCTGTTAAACCATCATCCTCCTGGATAGACCAGCCTTCGGGTAACTGTTTGATGATCGGGTCTATCAGGGGGCGATCCACAGGATTGATCACCAGTTGCCCTCCTTTAATGTCCGGAAGCATGGACATAGAGTCGGTAATCAGTTGATGAATTGACGCTCGCGAGGTCGCCAATTCATGGTTGACTACCTGCCTGACCACTTTGCTGATCAGTCCGATCAGCGGTTGGCCTAAATGCAGCAGGGTTGATTGATGCAGGTTGTACAACTCATTCCAGAGGCTATTGATCAGAGTCAGCCATTGTTCCGCGCTGGCTTTCTGCTCCATCTGTGATTCCTGCATTCCAGCCAGGTGTCCGGCCTCAAAACCATTCTGATAGCCTTCCTGATAGCCGTCCTGTAAGCCACGTTGCTGACCTTCAGCATACCCGATGTCTTCTGCTTTACGACGATGGTCAATGTGCCGTTGCCGGGCTCTTCGAACAATCTGCCGCAGTATTTGAAAGTTAATACCGGTCGGTGGTTGCGCAGGCGTCTGTTGCCCGGTGCATTGGTCCTGTTGATAACCTGACGGTGGGAACTGATAGCGCTGGACGCAATGCTGTCCAGGTTCTGAGAGTTCCTTTCCTGTCCACCCGGAGTCCGATGGAGCGGGCTCGTCATCACGGGTTTTATTCCAGCCAGCACTTTGTATTTCAGTGCTTTGTCTGCATGCTGTGGTCTTTACCATCGGGTTACTCCAGCATTACTTCATTGCCACGGAGCATTTCAATCTCTCCGCTTTTCAACAGATCATCCATCACCTGCACCACTCTACGCCTGGCCTCTATGACTTTACTCTGTGGAACGGCACCCAATGCCGCTACTTCTTCCCGCAGGTAGTTAGCCGCTCTTTTACTCATGGACTGATAAATATGATGACGAACCTCCTCTGTTTCCCCTTTAAGCGCCATGACTAAATCCGCTGGATCAACTTTGGCAATCAGCCTGGCAATGTTCTCCATTGAAAGATCAGTGACTTGGGCAAATACCAGCATTTGTTCTTCTATTCGCAACGCCATGGCGCTGTCAGATTGCTTCAGGTTGAAAAGCACTTGTTCCTTTGATTCAGTATCAAAAAGATTCAGAATGTTAGCGACCTGCTGCTCACCGTTAACGGGCAGCAGGTGATCAATCGCCTGTTCATTAAGAAAGGATTGCAGAAAGGTGACAATGGCCTGCAAAGATGCCTGGGACAAGCTGCTAATATGGGCAATCCTTTCCAGAATACCCTGTACTCGTTCCCGGGGAAGCAGGTTAATGACATCCGAGGCCTGATCCGATTGCAGGCAGGCCAGCACAGCCGCCTGAAACTGCTCCGGCTCATCTCTGATCATGGCAGCCAGAAGCTCCGGCTTCATTAACTGCAGCCCGGTCAGCGGCTCCCGGTGGCTGTCAGGAGGATTTACCAGACAGATAGCCTGTTCTTTACCCAATGCCTTTTGCAGGACCTGCCGCATCTGGATCTGATAATCACCTAACAATAGGCTGACATTGGCATAAGACTGCTCAAACTGATTCAACATCATAATCAGCTGATCACGATTCTTTACTCGCATTTTTTCAGAATACTGGCTGATAACTCTTATTTCACCGGGTGTGAAATGTTTTATCACGTTAGCAGCAGCCTGTTCACCCAGTAATAACAGAAAGACGGCAGCCTCTTCTCCAGAGCCGTAACTAGCGGTCAGGCTCTGTGAGCGCTCAGGCTGCTTTGTTTTTGACTCAGCCATTAGCGTGGTTCCTCTTGATCCACTCTTTTAATACGGCAGCAACTTTTTCCGGCTCATCCTGAGCCAGCTCCCGGTATCGGGCAACCTGCTCCTCCAGAGTGACCGGAGGCCGGTCAGCGGGTATTTCGTCATTGGCCACTGATGACCTGGGCTGCTCCGCCATACCGGAGACGGTGGCCCTGTCACTGTCTGTCGACCCGGGCGATGTCAACCGGTCAGCACGTAAGAGCCTTCGACAGCCCAAGACTATAAACAGCAGGAGTGCGACCAATAATATCAATTGCAGAACTTTGTTACCGAGGTCAAGCCAGCGATGGAAGCTCTTCTTGTCGGTAGCGGGCAGAGGCGGCGGGACGCTGGCAAAAGGGAGAATGGCAAGGCTCACGGTATCTCCCCTGGATGCATCAAATCCTGAAGCTTGCTTGATCAGTGTCGTTAACCTTGCTTCACTGTCAGGAATCGTTGTTTCGGGTTTTAACCTGCCATCGTCAATGACCACGGCAATGGTTAATCGCTTCAGTTGGCCGGGATATCGGGTTTCGTTGCTGATCTGGCGACTGACCTCATAATTACGAATCACCTTCTGTTTACCGACTTCTTCCTGTCCGGATTCAGGTGCTGGTGTCCCGGGAGCAGGAACCGAAGGTGCTTGCCCGATGGTGGCTGGTTTGTCCAGCAAAAATGGCCTGCCTGACTCGACCGATTCACTGCGTAACACCATGCTGTTTGGGTCAAACTGTTCAGAGTTTTGTTCTATTTTGTCGTATGTCAGATCAGCGGCGACATCGACCCGGTAGTAACCCGGGCCGACCACAGCATCAAGAATTTTCGATAACTGCAGCTCCAGATGGCTTTCAATACTGGTTCTGGCCTTAAGATACGCATGACCTGTGCCATCACTGCCAGTGATCAGCGCAGTAGCAATCGCCTGGCTGAGCAGATTGCCATATTGATCAACGACCGTGACGTCCTGTTCATTAAGTGTGGCAATACTGCCGCTCACCAGACGCATAATACCTTCAACCTGGTCCGGTTGAAGCCGCATGCCACTGTAGAGTTCCAGATACACCGACGCCTTGGCCGCAGGGCGGCTCCTGAAAAAGACACTCTGCTCAGGGACTGATAAGTGTACGCGGGCATAGCGAACCGCATTGATACCACTGATCGTTTCGGATAACGACATTTCCAGCGAACCCAGAAACTGCATTTGCTCAACAAAACGACTACTGCCCATAGCTGATGCCTCTGGCATCCATGGTTTTGAGCCAGGAGCGATAATTCCTCCGGCGGCCATAGCCATGCGCGCCTCTGAAAGCTGGTTAGCGTGAACCAGTAGCTGCCCATCGTCCGGGTTGATTCGGTAGCCAATTCCCTGTTTATCCAGAATGTCGATGATTGCTGCCATATTGTAGTTTTCGCCATAGCCATACAACGAGCGAAAGTCACGGTCATGCCACCAGAGGGCCGTATTAATCAGCACGGCAATCAGCAAGGCACTGACCACCAGCAGTATCAGCAGTCTCTGGTTAGTTCCGGAGCCTTCAGGCGTTCCTTTCAATATTGCCGCAAACCAGCCATGCAACTTGTGCCAGTATTTTTTAGATGCCGCACTGATAACCTCTGACGATTGCAGGGAGGTGTTTTTATCCACCGTTTTGCCCACCTTTTGTCCATCAGTGATTCAATTCAGACCCGGGCCTGGTTTTTTACGACAACCTGGCCGGTTCAGGGGAGGAGGTGAAATCAAACGGAATCGAACAGTTCTGACGACTTAATTTACTATTAATAGACGGCGATTTTTACTAAACCTGCTGGTTAAACGTTTCATGATACCCTTCAACAATGTGGTTTCTGACCTGTATCAGCATATTCATGGTCTGACTCGCTTTCTGAATCGACATCACCGTTTCAATCAAATTATCCTGCCCCGCTTCCAGTTCAGCCATGTGCTGTTCTGCCCGCAGCTGGGTACTGTTGATATGATTCAACAGGGTGGCAAAGACACGGGAAAAAGGCTCAGGTTGATGAGCGTTACCACTGACGGGGGTTGGCAATAACTCCGATGGTGACTGCACCTGGAATGTACTGTCTGGAGGCAATATCATTGCTGGATCGGGCATTAGTAATTTACTCGCATACTTAAGCAGTCGCTTATTACTTCAATACACTCAACGTTTACATAATGTTTGAATCTTTTTAAAGATAGATTGTTTACCGGTAGTTGCCATGATTTATGAGGCAGTGAGTTAATGTGGGTCTTCAGACTCTTCCATCGGGCTCTTGTTGGCATCGTGCAACAATGTAACCTCAACTCGTCTGTTTTTATATCGTCCGGCAGCGGTCGCATTACTGGCCACAGGGTAACGTTCGCCATGATGGCGGGCAGTGACGTTGACAGGTCGGCCAATTTTGGCTTCCTTCAGGTATTGTTCCAACTGGTTGCGCACAGCATCAGCCCGCTTTTTTGACAGTTCCAGATTTTGTAACCGGTCAATGGTTTCATAGCTGTCACTGAAGGGCGTATTATCAGTATTACCGTCAATGGTAATTTCGCGGATGTTTTTATCCACCGCTACATAGCGCACAGTATCTAATAACCACTGTCGTTGATGGTTATTTAACAAAAACTGTCCCAGGGCATAATGAAGGTTGTATTGATGCAGCTGTCGGAAGTTTCTTGGCAGTAAGCGGGCAATGCACTCTGACATTTTTTTCATCGCTGGCAACATACCCACCGTGGGAATTCTGACTTCAATGGTGTTACTGGCAGGACTGCTGTTTTGTGACATTTTTTCAACAGTATAGACAGACAAATAACTGCGACTATCAAGCCGGTCAAGCAATTGCCTGACAGGCATTTTCAGTGCCACCTGAAGACCTTTCACCTGAAAATTATCGGACAAAAAATAATCAGTGATCAGCAGTCGTTGGCCGTGCCGGCCCGGTCGATAAATTTCTGATGCTCTTTCGAATGAACCTTTTGAATAGTGCCCCCATGGCTGGGGCATGATCCATACCTGTACTGATTCCGGCCGTGTTGGGTAGAGCGAGGTCTCTAATTCAATAGACTGTTGGTGTCCTGCTTCAGCGATAATAGAAACGCCACCAAATAATGGTACTTTCTGATATAAACGACACTCAAAGTGTTTTTTTTCATGCAGTTGCCAGTCAATATCATCCATAACCACATCATAGAGGCTGGCAGAGACTGGCGAATGGCAGAGGATTGATAATAATGCCATGAAGATAAAAGGGTTAGTAAGTCTTACTGACAGTAAAAAACTCAGCTGTTTCATAGCACATTCTTAGCACAGGGTTCTGTCCGGCAGGATGGAAAAAAAAACAGTATGAACTACTTTTTCAGGAGGCTACTGACGGGAAGTATCGAATGCCTTCTACAGAGTTTAGTTCCCCGGGGGGGGTTGTGGATCACAATTTGGTACATAGCAGGACTGATGGCAGCAATGATTCAGGGCATATACAGCGTGGTTATCTGCATCAGATGTCCCCATCAGTATTGCATATGACAAAGAAGTTGGAGACGCTTTCATTGTCGTTTCCTGATAAGTTGCTGAAGGCTCTGAAGAAGATTATTGAAAGCCCGATGATGGGTGCCCGTTGTCATTTAAAGGATGATATTTATACGACGATTAGCCAATTACAGCAGCTGCCAAAACAATCTCTCTATCGTTTTCAACTCCCGTTTGACGATCAGCATTTTTCTTCGGAAATCTGCCATGAACCCAGCTTTGGATTTTTACTGTTAGATCAGCAACTACCTGACTTTCTGACGGTCCTCTGTTTCGGTGGCAGCCTGTCTTCGCTGGTTGCCGGGGCTGAGGATTCAGCACCAGATGACTCTTCGACAGACAGCTCTCCCCCTGCTGTTACAAGAAAGCTGACAAGGATTGGTAAACAACTGATGGATCAGGTTGCCAGAGCCCTGTCAGAGGTTTGGAGAACAACAATTTGTTCGCCTTATTGCTCAGTATCAGACACTGGCTTCTCTTCTTTGGCCCAATGGATGGGGGGGGCACTGATAACCCCTGCTTCATTCGCAGATGACTGCCTGCTGAATCAGTTTGATCTTGAGTTTCGTGATCCGGCATACGCTGACTCACCATGGTTAGTCCCTGTTTGCTTCTATACCCCGGTCAATGCTTTTACCAGTGCCATGGTAGAGCAGGGAATGGTTGACGAAACAGGTTCAAAGCAGGGGTGCCGGGATCGCATTCTGGGGGTTCTTGGCAAAATCGAGGTCGATGTTACCGTTGATCTTGAGCCACTGTCTTTGCCGGTGAGCAAATTATGTGATCTGAACGTTGGTGACGTTCTATCGATACCCCATCCCGGAAAATCACATATAAGAGTTGAGAATGCTCTCTTGTTTCGAGGAACGACAGGGCAACATGGAGGGCACCTTACAGTGGTAATCAATAACTGTTTAAGAGGAGAGGACAGTCAGTGAACGACTCACGACCTTCAGTTGATGATAAGCCTTCAGTTGAGGATGAGCCTTCAGTTGATGATGAGCATACAACGGTAATTAATCCGGAAGCATCGGACATTACGAAGGAATACGTTCAGCATGACTCTTCTGATCAACCAGTGTTGATGGGCTCTGATGTACAGCCCGTGAATGGGATGACGGACGATAAATCAGCAGGCGTTCCTGAAGAGCTTGATAATGAAGCAGAGCATCATACGTCAGGGTCAGTAGAATATGATAGTTTGGAACCAGCGACAACGGACGATGCAGAGCCTGATTCGTATAAGGATCCTGATGAAGAGCCCCAGGCCAGGCTTACTTCGTCAAACCTGGGCCTTGTCGGGGCTTTAGAAGTCACTATGACCCTGAATGTCGGTAGCAAACGTATGGCCATTACCGATATTCTCAACCTGCACACAGGTTCTGTCGTCTGTCTGAACCGTCGGGAACATGACCCACTGGATGTCATGATAAATGGGGTATTGTTTGCTCGTGGCGAAGTGGTTCGGACAGGGGATTATTATGGCCTGCGCATTCTGGAAATCCTCTGATATTGATGTCTTGTCAGGTGTTTCGCGTATTGTCGTCTATGCCCGTGGTTTGCGGATACCCGTTACGGCCTTGCTGCTGATTTTACCCACATTATCTGAGGCATCCCTTCAGTTGCCGTTGTTATCCGTCACCTCCGGTGATAACCAGCAGGATTACACGGTTAACCTGCAGATTTTTTTAATATTGACGGTGTTGGCTTTTCTCCCCGGTCTGCTGATGGTAACCACCAGCTTTACCCGGGTATTGATCGTACTGGCCATACTTCGCCAGGCACTTGGGTTGCAGCAAACACCACCCACCCGGGTGCTGATTGCTTCGGCACTGATCCTGACAGTATTCATTATGAAACCGGTATTTAACGAGATCCGGGAACAGGCGGTCGAACCTTACCTGGAAGAGCGAATGCCATTCAGAGAGGCGATAGAAGTCGCAGGACTACCACTGCACCAGTTTATGCTGAAGCAAACCCGAAAGGTGGATATGGAACAATTTTTGGTGTTATCCGGTGAAATTTCTCCTGTCGACGACGGTGGCGGTAAACCGGATGTGGTGCCCGAGAATATTCCGTTTTCCTTACTGATGCCGGCTTTTTTAAGTAGTGAAATTAAAACCAGCCTGCAAATGGGGCTGATGATCCTGCTGCCATTTCTGGTTATTGACCTGCTGGTTGCCAGTATTCTTATGGCACTGGGCATGATTATGCTCTCGCCGATGTTGATCTCTCTGCCCTTTAAACTGTTGCTGTTCGTTCTGGTGGATGGCTGGGGTCTTATTATGGCAGGCACCATCAGGAGCTTTTCTACCTGAGAAGCGAATAGACGGCTATTCTCGAACAGCCTCTCGGCACCCATTTAGCCACATTAGCATTAGCAACTGCCCTGAATTAATTTCTTCGATGTTACCCAGTAAAGAAAAACCTTGCCACGGAGACACGGAGACACGGAGAAAAAATAGAAAAAAAATCTTTTCTCCGTGGCTCCGTGCCTCCGTGGCAAAAAGAGGAAGTTATTTCAGGGCAGTTCCTTACAAAATGTTTTTTACGACGCGGGATATATAAATGTCGCCTGACGATGCGGTCTACATGTTTGCCAATGCCTTGCGGAGTGTTTCCTGGATGGCTCTGGTGCTGATTGCTCCCGGTCTTCTGGTGGGCCTGCTGATCAGCATCATCCAGGCGGCAACCCAGGTAACCGAACAAACCCTGAGCTTTCTGCCCCGGTTACTTATCACATTGTTAACGCTGTCACTGTCAATGCATTGGCTGGTTCAGGAATTAAGTGCCATCTTTAATGACTTTTTTGTTGCCATTGTGAATAGCCAGTGAACAGTATGGCACTCTCTGAACTGTCACATCAGATTGTGCTTTATTTGCTGGTGTTCTGTCGTATTTCCGGATTTGTCATGACCTGTCCGCTGACCCGGGAGTGGTTACCTCTCTCAGCACGCTTACTGCTGGCTTTAGCACTGTCTGTGGCCGTCATGTTGCAACTGTCATCTGCAATGACTACCGATCTGTCACTGAGCCTTGTCCTTGCGGCCTGTTCTGAGTTTATTACCGGACTGTTATTTGGCGCGGTATTACTGATCTATTTCAGCGTGTTTACCCTCGCAGGGCATTTAACCGGCCTACAGATGGCGTTGGGATTTGCAGAACTGAACGACCCTGCCAATGGTATCAGTGTTACCGTGATTGCCCGTATCTATCAGGTTATGGCTCAGCTTCTTTTTGTTCTGATCAATGGCCACCTGCTGTTCTTTATGGTGGTTATTAACAGCTTTCATGCATTACCCATCGGGCATTTTCTGATGATTAGCGACAGAGTACCAGCCCTGATCACCATGACTGGCTGGATGTTCGGAGCCGGGTTGCTTATTGCTCTTCCCGCCATTGTCTGTCTGCTGATTGTCAATCTCACCTTTGGTTTCATGACACGATCAGCACCACAGATGAATCTGTTAACCCTCGGTTTCCCCATGATTGTTCTGGTCGGAATAGTACTGTTGAGCCTCAATATACTGCAGGTGCCTTATGCGGTCGAACAGCACATCCACTATGCATTGAAGACTCTTGGGTTTCTCTTGTCCGGTTAAGTGATGAATTCCGAACAGCAAGAACAGGGCAGTGAGCCCACGGAGCAACCCAGTGAGCGGCAGAAAAAGAAAGCCCTGCAAGAGGGGCAGGTCTCCCGGTCAAGAGATCTGATGATTGCCATGCAGAGCCTGGCCATTTTTTTACTGCTTGGCCATTCCCGTTATTTTGATCAGATCGACACCGTTATGGCCATGCTGGCACAGGTTGACGCACCACTGAATGATGCTTCCCATGCATCGATTATGGACAGACTGCAGACGGCATTTTCCGTATTTCCGGCAGTCATGATCACCATGTCCCTGGTGATTGTTTTCAGTGTCACCGCTGGTGCCCTGATTTCCGGCCCCTTTATCTTCAGTGTGACCATCGTGGCAGCAAAAGCCCGGCGGATAAATCCGGTGGCGGGGTTAAAGCGGATCTGTTCTGTTCAGGGGCTGGCTGAGGTGGTACGGGCATCATTAAAAACTCTGTTATTGGCCGTGGCGCTTTTTTTGATTATCCGCTACCGACTGCCAGAAGTCATGGCACTGCGTAACTACCCTGTGCCGATGGCCGCAACCCGGGCATTAACGCTGTTATTGTCCACCGGACTGGTATTATCCTGTGTACTTATGGTCATTGCCGCTGGTGATGTTGTGTGGCAAAAACACCGGCTTCGGAAACAACAGCTTCTTACACGACAACAAGTCAAAGACAATCTGAAGAACGAAGATGGCTCACCACAAACCCGGCAGAGGATTCGACAGACACGGCAAAAACTGGCGGCAGTGACTCGCAAAAAAATGCTGGATGCTATCCCCGGTGCAGATCTTGTGCTGACCAATCCGGGCCATTTTGCGGTGGTATTGAAATACCAGCCGGACAGTGATCGGGCTCCGGTGCTGGTGGCCCGCGGGGTAGACCATATGGCAGAACTGATTATCAGTATCGGGCGCTCGGCGGGCAAGCCGGTACTGATTCAGCCCATGCTGACCCGGGCCCTGTATTATCATACTGACATTGATCAGGAAATTGCCCCGGATTTGTATCAGGCGGTGGCAAAAATCATGGTCTACCTTTATCAACTTGATCGTTATCGCACTCACCAAAGTACCTTCTGTCCCAGCTCACCGAATATACAGATACCTGAAAAATACCAGCATTCATCAGGCACAGGAAATCCGTAATGAGCAGTACCGGCTTGCTCCTGCCGACCTCTTCAAAGGCTTCCTTATTGGCGACACCGCTGTTATTGCTGGTGGTTCTGGCCATGCTAATGTTGCCTATTCCGCCATTTCTACTGGACTTCCTGTTCAGTTTTAATATTACCCTGTCGTTGATTCTGCTGATTCTTACCATTTACATTAACCGCCCCCTGGATTTTTCCCTGTTCCCGACACTGTTGCTGGTCGCCACTTTGCTGCGGCTGGCCCTGAATATTGCCTCAACAAGGGTGGTGCTGATCAATGGTCATAACGGACCCTATGCGGCAGGCAAGGTGATTGAGGCATTTGGCAGCGTGGTGATTGCCGGTAATTATTTTGTTGGTTTACTGGTTTTTCTGATTCTGGTGATCGTCAACTTTGTGGTTATTACCAAAGGTGGTAGTCGTATATCGGAAGTGACTGCCCGTTTTGTGCTTGATTCGATGCCAGGCAAGCAAATGGCCATTGATGCTGATCTGAACTCCGGCGTGATTGACCACAATGAGGCCAGGATAAAACGGGAAGATATTACCCGTGAAGCGGATTTTTATGGGGCTATGGACGGTGCCAGCAAATTTGTCCGTGGTGATGCCATTGCCGGGTTGATGATTTTGCTCATCAATATTCTGGGCGGTGTGAGCATTGGCGTCTGGCAATATGACATGAGTGGTACCGAAGCCGTACAGCTTTATGGCCTGATGACTATTGGTGACGGGTTGGTGGCCCAGATCCCTTCCCTGCTGTTATCCACCGCGGCCGCCATTATGGTGACCCGTATATCCGGGGCTGTGGACATGAACCAGCAGGTTCGACAGGAAATTATCGGACAACCCAGGGCGTTGATGGTCGCCGCTGCGGTACTGGTTGTGATTGGTCTGGTACCGGGTATGCCCCATGTGGCCTTTGTTATACCGGGCTTATTGATGTTGTCGTTTGTCTATCGACGTATATCACTGGAAAGAATTACTGAACAGAAGAGTATACTGGCTGGCAAAGGTGATGAAAGCAGCGTGGCATCAAAGGAGCGACTGACATGGCAAGATATATCGGTCGTTGACCCCATTGGCCTGAATATTGGCTATCGTGTCATATCACTGCTCAGTCAAAACCCCGGGAATCATGTGACCAGTCACGTAACCAATGGTGAGCTGGCCAGTCAGATCAGGCACCTGAGAAGGGAGTTGTCGGAAAAATACGGCTTTCTCATACCCATGATTCATATACGTGATAACCTGAATCTGGACCCGGACAGTTATTCTATTCAGCTGCATAACGTTACCGTTGACCATTTTAAACTGCACCTGGATCAACTACTGGCCATTGCCCTGGAAAATGCCCGGCCTCTGTCTTTTGCACCTCCGGTCAAAGACCCCTGTTATGGGTTGACGTCTTACTGGATTCCAGTGACTGAACGGGAGGCATCATTACAGGCCGGCTATACCGTGGTTGATTGTGCCACCGTGATTACCACCCATGTCGGCAGGATGATCGAAAATCATATCGACGATCTCTTCGGGTTCGAAGAGACTCAGGGGTGGCTGACCCATCTCCGACAAATCTCACCGAAGCTATGCGACGAACTGGTTCCGGATAAACTGCCTCCGGGCCTATTGATGCAGGTTCTCAAGCGACTGCTGGCTGATAATATTTCGATTGCTGACAGCCCACGCATTGCCGCTACATTACTGGCTGCTTCAGGGCCACAGCAGGATATTCTGACCCTGCTGAGTCTGGTTCGTATCACCTTACGACGACAGATTATCGACCCACTGATCAATCATCAGTCACTGCCGGAACAGCTTTCGGTATTTACCCTGTCGCACGAACTGGAAAAAATGTTGTTGCTGGCCAGAGAGCAGGCCAGACGAGATTCGCAGTTTTCAGAAGAGTCTTTCGTTATCGAGCCCGGCCTGTCGATGCAATTGCAGAATAATATTCCAGAGTTGGTCAGTCAGGCCCATAACCAACAGGTGGAGCCCGTACTGCTGGTCTCACCCCAGCTCTGGCCTTTGCTTTCCCGATACAGCCGCATCGCGCAATACCGGTCATTAACAATATTGTCGTTTCAGGAGATTCCTGATGACCTTCAGGTGGAAATTATCGGACAGCTGGGGTGAGATGATGTTGGGAGCATTAAAAAAATCCGGAGGGTCCATCAAAAAAAGGCTTATGGGAAGCCGCCATCAGGAATAATCGGGCAAACCCTTCAAGGGCTGTATCTTAACGCCGTGAAGGTCTATCCTAGCGGCCAATTTATTGAATACGTTGGATTAACTGGTTATGCCCCTTTCTACCGAGGATCTCTCCAGACTGAAACAAAGCCTCTCCCGGGTTTCCAGTGAGTTGCCTCTTTCAGCCTTAAGAGAAGCCACAGAGCATCGGCAGGAAATCACTCCCATGCTCCTGCAGGCGCTGGAAGCAGTGAAAATACGTGGCCAGCGCAGCAGCTCATCGGCAAAAAGCCGTCTGGCACTTCATGCCCTTTATCTGTTAACGCAGTTTCGTGAGCCAGCGGCGTGGCCCATTGTCGTTGATCTGTTCAGTTCCATGAGTTCTGAACAGAATGTGGCGATTGGTGATGACTTTGACGAAGTGGTTTGTGATCGCCTGAGCCAGATTTTTGCCACCGTATGTCCCGGCGATATTCGCCCACTGCAGTCCATTATTGAAAACACCAGCATTGATGAATACGTCCGGGATGCCGCACTGGGAGCCCTGGTGGTCCGTTATCAACAGGGAGACCTGGAGCTTCAGGTGTTGACGACCTATCTGCATCAGCTGTATGAGTACGGTCTTGAGCAGGAAAAAAATCAGGTGTGGAATGCCTGGGTTCAGGCCTGCTACAACACCCAGCCCGAGTCTTTTATGGTGGCCCTGAAAGACCTCTACGAAAAAGAGTGGGCGGATACCTATTACATCACCCTGGACGAACTGAAATTACGCTGCGGTGTTGCGCCGGAAGTGATTAATCAGTCGGTGATGAAGCAGGAGGGTGAGTTCTACTGCTATCTGGAGGATGCTGTGGCGGCATTAAGGCAGTTGAGCTGCTATTCCGGAGAGGGCAACGAGCTGTTAACCAACTTGGAGAATATGGTGATCAATCAGACGGCACCAAAGCAGGGTGAACAGTCTCAGCGAGCATCGACGTTTACTTCATCATTCGCTGGTGTCGGCAGAAATGATCCCTGCCCCTGTGGCAGCGGCAAAAAATTCAAGAAGTGTTGTTTGCACTGATAACCAGGCTTGTTCCCATGCAGAGAGGATTTCAGGGTTATACAGCTTGGTCAGCCTCCTGGGATGATGGTACGCCCTATAGCTGGTTGAAAATCCGGGAAAATGCAGGGTATCAGAGAAGGGGATAAAACCTCCCCACCCTGCCACTGCCACATTTGCCCGTAACGGTTTCTGTTATTTATCGTAAATTCTTGAATTTAATCTTCTAAAAAATCGAGTTCAGTTGTTTGGGATAAATAATGGGATAACTCTGAGTATTGGTCTTATCAAGCTTGACATTCAGGGAACAACACAGAACCGGGTAATGAGGTCCGTGCAATCCAGGAGGTTGGCATTGCTTTATCAGAACCGAAGAAGCATGCAGACAAAATTGCACCTAATGGAATAGCCCTGCCACAACTGTCACCGCCGCAGTAAATATTTTCTCTCACTGTTTTTTCATAGTTCTCGGCCTGCAGCAGAAGATGGGTAATCACTATAAATGAGGCGTCAAGACCGCAGTGCATTCCCACTTCCTGTGCAACCTCTTTTGGGCTGCGCTTGAGCATTGATTCAGCGATTTTGATTGCCTTGGTAATGTCTTCGCTTACTTCTTTTGCCTTTTTCACACACTGCTCAGGTGAAAGGCCCTCATGAGCACTTTTTATCATCAGGGCAACGGCTTTGGCGTAGCTAACGGCAGTGTCGTTATTATTGGTGACACGCACTGCTGATTCTACCTTTTCCATCAAGTCCTGGTCCTGGCCATGGACAGCAATCAGAGGTGGTAGCTTTGATAATGCCGGATTCTGGGTATCGTCAGCACCGCAGGCAGCAAGAGGTTCGTCATTGCTCTTTCTTTGATGGAGGTTGAGCAGGGTTTGCCTGGTTGGATGATCCGTATAACCTTGCCACTGACCACCAAAGTCAAACCATTTTTGGAAAGATTCTATGTAACTCTGCTCTGAATAATGGCTGTTGGCTATGATGGCATCCTGCATCGCCAGCAACTGAGCGCCGTAATGGGAAAACTCACCGGCCTGTTTTCCTTCATGGGCAAAGTATCCCTTGTCCTGGTATTCTGCCCGGGCAGGCGTATGAAACTCGGGACTTTCACCTCCGTACTTTGCAATCAGAGCCTGATCGTACAACCAGTGAAACCCCATGGCGGCCGCGTCAGCGACCAATGCGCCCATAATTGATTCATAGGCTCTGTGTCGTTCATTCATTGTAATACCTCTCTGTCACGTTATATGCCTGTCTGAATTTTTAGCATATGACTTAATTGATAAAGTATCGCAGCGCTTTACAGATAACCTGATATGTTTGGTGCTTCGGTATCATTATTTCATTTTGCACTGGTGCAGCAAGGAAACAATTTACAGGGCAGGCTTGATATGGCCATCAGTTTTGACAAAGTGTTGGGTATTCATCCACAGGCGTTGGCATTCAGAGGACTAAGGGCGGAGGTGCTGGCCGGTAATCTTGCCAATGTTGATACGCCGGGGTTCAAGGCTCGGGATATTGAATTTTCTGCGGTGTTGAATCATCAATTGAATCAGCCAGAAGGTGCCGAAGCGGCTCAACGGGCCTTAAAACTGACGGCGGATACCCAGTCGTTGATGTATAGAATTCCTCACCAGCAAAGCAGTGATGGCAATACCGTTGAGCTTGGGGTCGAGCAGTCATCCTTTGCCCGTAACTCCCTGGATTTTCAAACCAGCCTGACATTTGTCAGAAAAAAGCTGAGTGGGCTTGAGCTGGCGATCAGGGGAGGTATGTAATATGTCACTGAATAATCTCTACGCAATTTCCGGTTCAGCGCTTAATGCGCAAACGGTCAGGTTGAATAGTATCGCCAGCAATCTGGCCAATATGTCCAGTGCCGGCAGCTCTCCAGAAACCGCATACCGCCCATTGCGACCGGTTTTTTCTACGGTCTATGACCAGCTTCAGGGTGAAGGGCAGTCTGCCCGGGTTACCATAGACGACGTGTTCAGAATGCCCCCCAGTGACAAGAATCGCCGTTATGAGCCAGGCAGTCCTTTGGCGGATGAGTCTGGCTATGTGTATTACCCGGACGTTAATGTCATTCAGGAAATGGCAGATATGTTATCTGCTACGCGCAGTTATCAGAGCAGTATGGAAGTGATGGTCAGCGCCAGAAAGTTGCAGCAAAAGCTGCTGTCACTGGCCGAGTAACGAATGATTCAGATACCCCATGGATAAGCACTAAAGGTGATATGTGACAGGGATCAGTCCGGTAAATAATGCTTCCAGTTCCTCAGCTCAACCCTCTTCAAGCTCCCTGCAGGTGGACCAGAATCAGTTCATCGAACTCTTTGTCGCCCAGCTGAATAATCAGGACCCTTTAGCGCCCCTGGATACCAACCAGATGCTGACACAGCTCTCTCAGATATCGTCGGTAGAGAGCCTTAACTCCATTGATGATCGTATTGATGGGCTCATCAGCTCACTCCAGCAGTCACAAATGTTAGGGGCCTCACAGCTGGTGGGTAAAGATATAAAAGTCAATACCAATCGAGTTGAGCTTGACGAATCAGGTAGTGTAACGGGTGAAGCGCAAATACCGGTAGCGGCCAGTGATGTATTGATCCGGGCCTATGATATCAATGGTGTGCAGGTTGCCTCAAAGTCCCTGGGAGCCCATGGCACTGGGAAAGTTAACTTTACCCTTGATGATATCAGCCCGGGACAACACACCATAACCGCCACGGCGGTCAGTGGTGACGAGGCTTATGCAGCAGGCGTCACGCTTGGTGGGCGCGTATCTGGTGTTGAAGCCACTGGCGCAGGAACCTATTTGAAACTGGCTAACCTTGGTACCTATCCACTGTCATCGGTTCAGGCCATCTCGGAATAAATAGCGCTACTCAACAATGGAGATGTTGAAACCATTTAAGGAAGCAACGATCAGGGAGGATAAACATGTCTTTTAAAATAGGGCTCAGTGGACTCAATGCTGCCCAGCAGGATCTTCAGGTTGTCAGCAATAATATTGCCAACACCAATACTGTCGGATTTAAAAGCTCCAGGGCAGAGTTCGCTGATGTTTATGCTTCTTCGGTAGCCGGTGGCAACAGTCAGGTTGCGGGTGTTCAGGTGGCAGACATCAGTCAACAGTTTGCCCAGGGAAGTATTACGTATACTGAGAATGCCCTGGATATGGCTATTAACGGTCAGGGCTTTTTCATGGTGAGTGACAATGGGGAGCTTTCCTATTCGAGAGCGGGTTATTTCTCTCTGGATGCCAATAACTATCTGGTCAATAACCAGGGAATGAACCTGCAGGGTTATTCAGCAGATGCTTCAGGCAATATTCTGGCAGGAACCCAGACGGATTTAAGAATTGCCCAAAGTACCATGCCAGCCCAGGCAACCAGTCAGGTGAGTAGCGCAGCAAACCTTGATGCACGGGCATCAGTGCTTACCGGAACGATTGATACCAGTGATCCCGGTACGTTTAACTCAACCATGGCGTTTGATGTGAATGACAGTCTTGGTGCGTCACATACCGTCAGTCTTTATTTTGCCAAAACGGCGGATAATACCTGGAAAGTAGATTTATATTTTGATGATGCTGCAACGGCTGATCTGAGCCAGACCATGACCTTTAATTCTGACGGTACGCTGGCGACACCTGTAACTCCGTTACCTGGTGGGGGTACTGAAAATATTCTGTCTCTGAATATTCCTGCCGGGAATGCCAGACTGGCGGGAGCAGACGAAATAAATATGGATATCGATATTTCCCGGTTTTCCCAACTGGGCGCTGACTTCTCAGTAAACCAGGTCGCGCAGAATGGCTTTCCCCCCGGCTCATTGACCGGCATTCAGATTACTCAGAAAGGTATCTTACAGGCGTTGTACTCCAATGGTCAGACCCAGACGCAGGGGCAGGTTGTACTGGCTGACTTTCCTAACGACAGTGGACTTATTCCCGAGGGGGATAGCTTATGGCAGTCCAGCTTCGCATCAGGTAATCCATTGGTTGGAACTCCGGGCTCAGGCATTATGGGCTCTCTGGAATCCGGTGCTTTGGAACAGTCCAATGTGGATATATCTTCACAGCTGGTCAGACTGATTGAAGCCCAGAGTAATTATCAGGCCAATGCTAAAACTATTGAAACCAGCAATAACCTGACTCAGACCTTGATGAATATCATCTGACGGACATTGATAGCCTATGGATAAGGTGCTTTATATCAGCTCGGCAGGGGCAAACCTGGCCATGCGGGCCCAGCAGGTTCATGCCAATAATCTCGCCAATAGCAGTACACCCGGTTTTCGACGTGACTTTGTCAGCAGTCTTGCTGTTGAGCTTCAGGGCGATGGCCTGGGTAGCCGGGTAATGCCTGTTGCCCGTGGTCTTGGCAGCAGTTTTGATGCGGGCATTATGGAAACCACCGGCAGAAATCTGGATGTCGCCATTAACGGGGATGGCTGGCTAAGTGTCGAAACCGCAGCGGGTACCGAGGCCTATACCCGTTCAGGGCAGCTTCAGGTTACTTCGGATGGACAGCTGGTCATTGCCGGAGGGTTAGCTGTGGTGGGAGAAGCGGGTGCGATACAGCTGCCGGAGTTTCAATCTATCGACATTGGTATAGACGGCACAATTACCATAATTCCTCCCGGAGAGGCCAATGAGCCCGTTGAAGTCGGTCGGCTGAAGCTGGTTAACCCGGAGCCGGGCGAACTGCAGAAGTCCGCAGATGGGTTGTTTGTTGCCACTGCGGGGGATGAACTGGATGCAGACCCTGATGTCCGTCTCAGAACAGGCTACCTGGAATCGAGTAATGTTAATGCGCTCAATGAAATGGTGTCGTTTCTGTCATTGAGCCGCCAGTTTGAAGCGCAGATGAAAATCATGAAGGCTGCTGGGGATATGGCCTCCTCAGGTGACCGTTTGGTCAGAGATCAATAGTCGTCTGATACATAAAAGACAGGATAGGGAAATCTGAAATGAATCCATCATTATGGGTCAGTAAAACCGGGCTGGCAGCCCAGGAAAAGCAGATGTCGATCATTTCCAATAACCTGGCCAATGTGAATACTGTCGGGTTTAAAAGGGACAGAGCGACATTTGAGGATCTTTTTTATCACATTCAGCGTCAGCCAGGAGCGCTGAATGATCAGGATAATGAGCTGCCTTCCGGTTTGCAGGTCGGTACTGGCGTCAAAATGACCGGAACTCAGAAAGTATTTACCCCGGGCAATTATGAGACAACCAGCCAGGCTCTCGATCTGGCCATTGTGGGCAATGGCTTCTTTCAATTTGTGCAGCCGGATGGAACCCCTGTGTACTCAAGGAATGGACAGTTTCAGATCGATGCCGATGGTCAGATCGTTAATGGTAATGGCTTGCCCCTGGAGCCGGGTATCACCATACCTGCCGATGCTACCGGTATCACCATCAGTGACGACGGCATTGTGATGGTGAAACAACAGGGTGTGATAGATCCCCTGGAAGTCGGCCAGATAACGTTGGTTAACTTTGTCAATCCGGCAGGGCTGCTGGCCCAGGGTGGCAACCTGTATCAACAGACTACCGCCAGCGGTGACCCCATAGAGGCATTGCCTGGTCAGGAAGGCCTGGGTTTGTTGAAGCAATTTACCCTGGAAACGTCCAATGTCAGCACCGTGGAAGAGCTGGTGAATATGATTTCAGTGCAACGGGCCTATGAGATGAACTCAAAAGTCATCGCTGCGGCCGATGAAATGATGCAGTTTGTTAATCAGACACTCTGATCCGGGAGGCTGTTATGAAAGGGTGGTTACTATTACTGTCTCTGATTCTGGCTGGCTGCCAGCTTCAGCCTGTAAAACCACCCATCAGTCCGGAAAAGACGGCGGTAAGCAGGCACATTCCCAAGGAAAACACGACGGCTACCAGGGAAGCGTTACCTCAACCTGAAATTCCACCAACTGGCAGCCTGTTCAATGCCCGTTACAGCAGCCTTATGGTTTCTGACCGAAGGGCCTATCGTCTTGGCGATATTCTGACCATTGAGCTGGAAGGAACCACCAATATCAGTATGGGGGGCGGAAGCAGCACCAATAAAAGTACGACGATTTCCATTCCTGACCCAACATTGCTGGGACGAAGCAGTGCCTCCATTCTTGGCAGTGGCTGGTCATTGGCTTCGGATATTCAACCAGCAAGAGAGTATGGTGGTACCACGAGCTCCAGTAGAAATAACCGCCTGGAAGGCAGTGTGGCCGTTAAAGTGGTTGAAGTGCTGCACAATGGCACCTTACGTATCGAAGGGAATAAGTGGCTGACGATTAATTCAGGCCGGGAGCAGATACGAATCAGCGGACTGGTCCGTCCGGAAGATATCAGCACGGATAACAAAGTCTCTTCTGAACGTATAGCGGAGGCCAGAGTCGACTACATTGCTTTAGGCGATAATGCCAATGCCCATGAGCCAGGATGGTTCACAAAAATGCTGAACAGTCCTTTCTTTCCGTTTTAAGGGCGGCCATTTCAGGGAGGCGGTATGACAGGGAACAAACGTCATGACTATGTGAGCAGCGTCTTCTTTTTTCTATGCCTGACTATTACGGTTATGGGGACTTCTCCATCAGCCCATGGTCGTCGGCTACTGGATATGGTTGATGTTGAAGGTGTCCGTAGTAATCAGCTGATCGGCTATGGCCTGGTGGTTGGTCTTGACGGCACCGGGGATAAGTCAGCCTTTACCAAACAATCCCTGGTGAATATGCTCCGGGAGTTTGGTCTGACGATCTCTGCCGTAGATGTTAATTCAAAAAATGTGGCTGCGGTGACGGTGCATGCAACCCTGCCAGCCTTTTCCCGTCCGGGACAGAAGCTGAATGTCACCGTCTCATCCATCGGCGATGCCAAGAGTCTCAGAGGGGGAACCTTACTATTTACCCCACTGAAAGGCGCTGATAACCAGATTTACGCCATTGCCCAGGGCAGCCTGATTGTCGGGGGTGTGTCTGCCGAAGGTTTGTCAGGGCGTGCGGATAATCCCGGGGCAGGGAGTAAAGTTCAAATCAACAGTACAAATGCCGGCCGTATCCCCGGCGGAGCATTAATCGAGAAAGCGGTTCAGACACCCTTTAATTATGGTAATCATCTGGTGCTTAACCTGAAGGAGCCCGGATTCACCTCGGCACGACGTATTGTCAAAGCCATCAACAATTATTTCGGACCGGGTGTCGCTGCCGCTACCAATGGCGTATCGATAAAAGTATCCGCCCCTGTGGACAGTAGCCAGCGCGTTGCTTTTATGTCCATGCTGGAACAGATCAATGTGGAGTCTGCCAGCCCGGCCGCCCGGATCGTGTTTAACTCACGGACAGGCACCGTGGTGATGGGTGAAAACGTTCGGGTCCGACCTGCTGCGGTAAGCCATGGCAATCTGGTGGTTCGTGTCAGGCAGACGGCAACCGCGAGCCAGCCCGGGGCATTCGCTGAGGGCGGTTCCACCGAAGTCATTCTAAACAGTGATGTTTCTCTTGAGGAAGAAGCATCGGCAATCTACCTGGTACCAGAAGGCGTGTCGTTATCAGAAGTGGTATCGGCGATTAATGGTGTTGGCGCGACACCAACAGACCTGATGTCCATTCTGGAGGCTTTAAAGGCGGCGGGCGCTCTGGAAGCAGAGTTAATCGTGATTTAAGCCTTACCAGCGGCAATATTAGAGAAGGAACTCAAATGCTCTCAGGTATTAATCCAACGTTTGATATGTCTGTATCTGCCAATTCGCCCGCTGAAAAGGTTGAGGATATCGAGTCTGCCGCCAGGGCGTTTGAATCCTTGTTTGTTAATGAATTGCTGAAAAGTATGCGTAAAGCGAATGAAGCCATGATGGCAGGCAGTGAGCTGCCCATGATGAGTAAAGACACTCAGTTCTTCCACTCCATGTTTGATTCTCAGTTAGCAGAACATTTGAGCGCCAGCGGCGGGCTTGGTATTGCCCAGGCCCTGATCAGGCAGCTGGGTGATTGAGAGCCTAGGAGGCTGACCGAGAATAGCGCCCGTAGCGAGGATGGCAGAAAATTGAGGATAAAAAGTCGGAAATTTTTAGTGAATAGTGGTTCTATTTGCTAAAAAATTCCGACTTTTTAGACCAATTTGCTGCCACCGCAGTAGGGCAGTCTATTCTCGGTCAGCCTCCTAGGAGCCTATCCGAGAAGGTAAAGGTGTTCAAGAACCCACTTTCACTGGTCGACAGCCTCCCAGAGCAGAAGACAAAATTCCGGAAGCCACCATGAGTTTGACTCAAATTGCGACCTCAGGATTACTGGCCAGTCAGAAAGCACTGAATGTTGCCAGTAATAATATCGCGAATGCCGAGACTGAAGGATATAGCCGACAGACGGTTCAATACAGCCCTACCTATACGTTATACCCCGGATCCGGCGCTCTGGGTACGGGCGTGAATACCAGTGCCGTTAATCGTATTACCAGCAGCTTTCTGACTGCCCAGATGTGGGAGAGTCAGTCCCTGGCCAGTGAAAGTAATATCCATGCTCAGTACCTGAACGATCTTGATCAATGGCTGGGTAATGAGAATACGTCGTTATCGAAAGGTTTTGAGCAATTTTTTTCAGCACTGAATGGCAGTTCTGTTGACCCTTATGCTGTAAGTGCACGACAGGTGGTAATAGCCGAGAGTGTCGGGCTCGCTGAACGCTTTAACACCCTGTATGCCCAGTTACAGGGGCAGGCGACCATGGTTGGCCAGCAACTGAATGCGGCAGCGGATCAGGCCAATGGTTTGCTGGCTAACATTGCGGCATTTAATGATCAGCTGCGTTCTTTATCCACAGGCAACCAGCCTGCCAATGAAATATTGGATCAGAGAGACCAGGCCATTCGTGACCTGTCTGAGTTGGTATCGGTTAATGTACTGGAACAGTCGGATGGCTCATACAGTCTGTATATGAAGTCTGGCCAGCCGCTTATTCTCGGTAATCAATTCAATGCACTTAGCGTCAATGGTCAGGTAGATGCAGCCAATGGGTTTCAATTACAGCTCAATACCGGCAATTCTGAAATTCCGATTACGGGTGATCCCGGAGGTGTCATAGGCGGCCTGATGACTTACCAGTCGGAAGAGCTTGTTAAGGCCCGCAATGAGCTGGGACGTCTGGCGGTAATGATTACCAGTGAAATTAATGACCAGTTGCAGGCTGGAGAAGACTTGAATGGTAATCCGGGAGCAGCATTATTTAATGACCTGACGACACCGGTTGGTGCTGTCATGGCGCTGGATATGTCATCGACCGCGGTTTCTGCATTAACGGTGGTTAATACCAATCAGTTACAGGCCAGTGAATATGATTTCCGGGTAGATAATTCCGGTAATTACAGTCTGGTGCGCAGGTCCGACGGTGCTCAGGTTGCTGCTGGTGTCTTGACTGGCTCAGGCACTGATACTATTGCTTTTGATGGTGTTGAAATCCGTGTGGACGGTACCGCAACAGACCAGCTTTATCGTTTATCACCGGTACGCTTCGGTGCCAGAGAGATCCAGACTGCCCTGACGGACCCTGCTGCCCTGGCATTTTCTGCTCCTGGCAGTGGCGTGGGGGATAACAGTAACCTGCTGGAACTGGTGGCCATTCAGTCCAAAGGGTTGCTCAATAATGGCCAGAGCACATTGATGACTGCTTATTCAGGATTTGTGGGCGATATCGCTGTGCAAACCGCTCGGATAAAAACAGAGGCTGATGGTGGACAGGCGTTGTTAAGTCAGGCGGAAGCTGCCGTCAGTACCTACAGTGGCGTTAATCTGGATGAAGAAGCGGCCAGTATTCTTCGCTTCCAGCAGCTTTACAGCGCTAATGCCAGAGTGATATCGGTGGCTCGCACCACCTTTGATGCTTTGCTGGCCATGTTCTAAGCTTTGCGCATTAAAAAACAAAGACTGGAGAAAACCGTTCCAGGGAGAAGGAACCATGAGGATAAGTACCGGTAACTTTAATAGAGTGATGCTGCAGGTCATGCAGCATACTATGGCGGACCTGGCAAAAACTTCAGATCAGCTGTCAACAGGTAAGCGAATTCTTCAGCCTTCAGATGATGCCATTGATACCGTAAAGGTCTTGCAACTGAATAATGAACTGACAGCCATCGGTCAGTTTGAAAATAATATCAGCTCCGCTACTGGCTGGCTGCAGCAGCAGGATGCGCTTTACAGCGGCATGAATGATTTACTGTTAAGAGCACGGGATCTCCTGTTACAAGCTGCCAATGGCACACAGAGCGGTGCTGACCTTAAGTCACTGGCAACAGAGTTAAGCTCTTTGAATGAATCGCTGCTTAGCCTTGCCAATTATCAGACGGCAGATGGTCAGTATCTGTTTTCTGGTACGACCACAAACCAGCAACCGGTGGTTCAAGCCGTTGGAGATTATGCCTACAACGGCAACAACCAGTTCCGCCAGGTGGCCATCAGTGGCTCTGCACAGGTTCAGATTACTCAGCCCGGCAACGAACTATTCTTTGATAACTCTGCTACACCTCCTCTGGACAGTATTTTTGATGCGTTAACGACTGCAGTGTCTGAGCTGAATAATCCAGTCAATCTGTCAACGGTTCTTGCCGATACCATTACCTGGGTTGATGCAACCATGGAGCGTATTGGCACTGCACAAACCCGCAGCGGCAGTGACCTGAACCTGTTGGATCGAATTTCAGAAAGTCACGCTGATATTCGCCTTTTTGCCGAACAGTTGAAATCAAACCTTGAAGATATTGATATGGTTGAAGCGACGACCCGGTTAAATCAGCAGCAGTTGATTCTTACTGCCAGCCAGCAGGTTTATGCCAGTATCAAGCAGCTATCTCTATTCAACTACTTAACCTGATCGCCTTCGCTAAACCGGAGTTAATCCAGAGGTGATAGTCTCTGGTCATTTAAGATTTTGAATACTCTTGCCGATGTTTGTACAGAACGTTTTCGGGAGAGTGCAGTTATGTCCAGCATAAAAGGCCCAGGTGGAAAAAAGACGGGAACAGTCAACAGCTCAAAGGTTCGTGTAGAAAAAAGTGCTGCTGTAGACCGTTCTCCCCGGGTAGCCGAAGACCGTTTAAATGTAAGCGCCTCGGCCCAGCAAATTGATGAACTTTTTCAGCAACTGGCTGACCTGGAAGATGTCAATGCAGCCAGAGTCAAAAGTGTTCGTGAGTCGATTAAAAAGGGCAACTTTCCCATTGATTATCAGCGGCTCGCTGACAAAATTCTGGAACTTTCTGATGAGCTCAACTCAGAGAATGACGACTGATGCAAAAAACGCGGGTGATGCCTCAGCTCGCCAGCCAGCAGGTGTTGATGGTGGATTAGAAGACCTTGGTCAGAAAATGCTGGGTAATATTCAGGATGCCCTGGCGTTATCGAGAAAGCTGGAGCGAGTTCTGGAGTCAGTTCATCAGAAAATGCTGGAACGTAATATTACCGCCCTTGAACACTCTCTGGAAACACAGATTCAACTACTGAATATGCTGCAAATGAACGGGGCTCTTCGGGAGCACTATCTCAAACCTTTGGGACTCAGCCCTGATCAGCAGGGTATGTCACACTTCTTCTCTCTTGTAAATCAGCAACCGGTAAATGCGTCAACGGTTAATCGACAGGCCCTGAATAAATACTGGGTCCAATTAGAGGGAGCTGCGAATCGTTGTCAGCAGATCAACAGCGCTAATGGACGTTTACTGGCCAGGTTGTCAGCAAGTACAAGAAAAATCATTGCGCTAACTTTTTCCGGGCAGACAGCCGCTACTTATGATCAGAATGGCCTGACTGTGAATTCAATGGCTGAATAATGCAGTATATCGTACATGGGATTGTGTTAAGCCTGCTCTTTCAGGCTTTTTTTATTCTCGCTGATGATCTGTACCCTCATGATCTTTCTGATACCCGGTGGCATCATTCCGGTAACCGCTTCTTCTGTTTGCTGAAAAACCAAGTGCCCGGCTTGGGTGATGTCAGTTTGACCGCTGAAGCAGGCGACAGGGAAACGCTTTCTCTGGTTCCTGACCCATTCTCGGATAATGACAGGCAAGTCACTGTTTCACTGGCATCGTCACCCTGGCAGGCGATAACGGATGATCGGGTGGTTGCCCGTACCCGACTTTATGAGGGTGACCCGCTTAGCATTCATCTCAATACATTGGCCCTGATGAAAGCTTTTCAGCAGGGAAAGCAGCTGAAATTGCAGATTACCACAGAGGCCAGCAAAGATGTTGTTATTCAGGTTACTCCGCTGGAGATTCAGCAGGTTGCTGAGCAGTTTTATCGCTGTATGGATGATTTACTTTTGCTCAGCTTTGACCAGGCTGAGCATAATACCTTCTACTACTCCTCGGGGAAGCTGCGCCTGGATTCCGGACAGCGTGAACTGCTCACTCATATTGCCGAATATGTGATGGCCGACCCGTCTGTTCAGCAAATCACCATTGATGCGCATACGGACTCTTATGGTCATGAACTGGCTAACCGGGCGTTGTCTAAAAAAAGAAGCGAGGCTGTTGCCGCAAGCCTGAAGCAGATGGGGATTCCCGGGGATAAGATCTTAATGCGCTTTCATGGCGAACGATATCCTGTGGCAGATAACCGGACAAAAGCCGGTCGTGATAAAAACAGGCGTGTCGAGATTTGGTTAAAGCGATAAATCCTGATTACAACCTTCCTAAACTCTGTCAATACTCCGTCGATATCCTAAATATTCTGGAATCGTAGTTTATATGTGGGCTCTTTCAGCCTGGTTCCAGCTGTGGTTGTAAAAAATGGGCAAGGGAATGCACATGGATATCAAAGGATTACCCTCTGATGTTATCAGCCCTGTGCTGACTGACCGTACACAGTCAGTGCTACCTTCAGGGCATGCCTCTGGCAGTGAACTACCGGATTTCTCCCGGGTATTGACAACGGCCATGGATAAAGTCAATGAACTGCAACAGTCCGCCTCTGTGAAAATGCATGAGGTGGATACCGGTGCGTCTCAGGATCTTCTAGGCACCATGATTTCTACCCAAAAGGCCAGTATCTCTTTCCAGGCACTGTTACAAGTCAGAAACAAGGCAGTAGCAGCCTATGAAGAAATCATGCGTATGCAAATTTAACCCGAAGGCAGGATAAGCCATGGCAGAAACGGTAGCCGATAGTTCTTCGGAGGCCTCTGATCAGGAAGAGCAGGTCAAAGCATCCTGGCAGGTATATCTGGAAAAAGCACGATTATTTATTCAGGATAATCGTGGTTATCAGGCCATCATGATGGTGATGCTGGCGGCCGGTATAGCGTTGCTGGTGGTTTTCTGGCTCTGGTCTCAGTCTGCGGATTACCAGCCTCTGTACGGTAATCAGGAATTATACGATGTTGCCAGTATTGTTGAAGTCCTCGACCGTGAAGGTATGGAATATAAGCTTCACCCGGAGTCTGGTCAGGTATTGGTTGATGCAGGCCGACTCAGTGAAGCCCGAATGAAGCTTTCTGTCGCGGGCATTCAGGCAAGATCCCCTGAAGGCCTTGATTCTCTGAATCAACAGGAACTTGGCACCAGCCAGTTCGTTGAGGGGGTTCGATACCTCAGGGGGCTGGAGGGTGAGCTTGCCCAAACCATTATCAGTCTGAAGCCGGTCAAAAATGCCCGAGTGCATTTGGCCATTCCCAAGCGGAGCAGTTTTATCCGGCGTCAGGAAAAACCATCGGCATCGGTTTTTATCAGCCTGTTGGCGGGCTACCGGCTCAGCCCAGAACAGGTAGAAGGCATTATCAACCTGGTGGCTACCAGTGTTGCCAATATGAATAGAGAGGATGTGTCGGTCATTGACCAGAGTGGCAAGTTGCTCTCCTCCGAGGTGCTGCTCAACAACAGTGCTTTGGGAGAAGTCTCAAGGCAGTTTGATTTCAAACAACAGGTGGAATCCCGTTACCAGGAAAGAATCAGTCATTTGCTGGAACCACTGGTAGGCCCGGGAAATTATCGGGCCCAGGTAACGGCCAGCGTTGACTTTGAAAAAGTGATTCAGACCGTTGAACAGTTTGACCCCGGCACCACCGTGTTGCGCAGTGAACAGGGTAAAGAGCGGGTCAATACCGGTGGCCAGGCAAGAGGTATTCCCGGCACGTTGAGCAATCAGCCACCGGAAGAGGCAGACCCTGAGGGGGATACTGAAACCAGTACCCAGTCTGAGTTTGTGCGCAATTATGAGGTCGACAAGGTGGTACGACAGGTGTCCAATCAGCAGGGTCGGATCGACAAGCTCAGTATCGCGGTGGTTTTTAATGAGCAGCCCGATCAGGCGCTGGGAGCGGTGAGTTGGGATCAGGCCAGACTGGACAGTATCCGTCAGTTGATCATTGATGCTACCGGTTTGGATCAGGCAAGAGGCGATCAGATCAGTATTCACACGGCACCGTTCGTGCCGGTTGCCAGTGTTGCTCCAGAACCGCTTGCCTGGTGGCAGCAACCTCAGGCTTTGTACTACGTCAAATATGGTAGCGGCACGTTACTGGCGGTTATGGTGCTGATGTTTCTTATCCGTCCATTAATGAAGCAGGTGACCGTTAATCTGGAGCCCCCAAAAGAGTCTTTACCGGCACTGGTTGAAGGTGGCGCGCAGGACAGTCAGGAAGGAGAAGAAAATGAACGGCGTGTTCTGTTTGACGAAACGTTCAATTTGCTCCCTCCTGAACTGGCAGACTTTGAAACCCAGATTACTCATATGAGAAAACTGTCGACCAAGCAGCCTGAGCGGGTTGCCCAGGTCATTAAATTATGGATGAGCAGCTATGACTGATGGGACAGCACTGGCTTTACGACAGCCGACGACCAGGGATATTGCTATTTTACTGCTGAGCCTTGGTGAGAAAGGTGCCGCCAAGGTAATGGGGCATCTCAGCCAGAGAGAGGTTCGTCAGATCAGTGCCTCCATGGCCGCCATGGCACCCCTGAAACGTGACCAGGTGCAGGAAGTTCTGGAACTTTTCTTCCACACCTATCGTTATGACAGTGGTTTAACCGGTTCATCCCGGGGGTATCTGGATAAGACGCTGAAGCTGGCCCTGGGAGATAAAGAGGCAAAGGGGGTGATGGACTCCATTTTTGGTGATGAGGATAACTCTCTGGAAACCATGAAGTTGATGGACTCAGCAACCATCACCGAGTTGATTGCAGGTGAACATCCTCAGCTGCAGGCTGTCGTTTTGACCTATCTTGAACCTGAGCAGGCCGCTGAAGTATTGCAGCGATTGCCGGTCGCCTCTCATCAAGACCTCTTATCCAGGGTCGCAAGACTTGAAGAACTCCATCCTTCCATTCTGCAAGAACTGAACCGGATGTTTGATGACAATATTGGCCGACTGGGCACCAGCCATAACACCACGGTCAGTGGTCTTAGGCAGGTTGCCGATATTATGAATCGGATGGGTGAAACCACTGTTAAAAATGTTCTGGGCTTCTTTAAAGAGCAGGATAAGAAGCTGGCGGAAAAAATTGAACAACAGATGTTCGTCTTTGAGCATATTGTCCGTCTGGATGAGGATGTATTGCGCAGAATTATCAGTGAAGTCAGTCAGGATATTCTGGCGTTGGCGCTCAAAGGCGTGGCTCAAGAGGTGATGGATGCCATTCTGGCTACCATGACCAAACGTACGGCAAAGTTTCTTCAGGAAGATATTGAAAACCTCGGTTCTGTCCGTGCCAGCCAGGTGCAGGGTGCGAGAAATGATGTTCTGCGCATTGCCCGGCAGCTGGCGGCCAGTGGAGAGATTGAGCTGAGTTTCAATGATGATGAAGAGATGATCGAGTAATTCCAAGAGGCTACCATGAAAAACAGAAACAGGATCTGGCAGCCTGAGACAGCGGCCTATAAACGGTTTCAGTTTCCCGTGCATGATCGTGAGTCTATTCAGGAGCGCACTGGTGCTGCATCCACTGAAAACGAAGCAGACCTGTTTAAAGAAAAAAGTTACCAGACGCACTCCATCAAGCCAGAGCCCGCTGTCCCGAATTCAAATAACCTGCAGAGCTTTGACGCTGCGGAAAAAGTGCGGGCAGAAAACCATGCTGCACAGATGCAAAAGGTTGAGAAGCAAAGCTATCAACGGGGCTATGAAGAAGGCAGGCGTCTGGGATTTGAGGAAGCCTCCGGTAAAGTAGCCAGTCAGGCGCAGCAGGTTTCTGAACAACATAAAGCCTTTTTTGAGAGCCTTCATAAGGAGCTGGCATCACTACAGACAGAACACCTGAAAAATCGTGAACAACTGTCGATCTGGCTGGGACAGGTTGTGGAAGAAGTATGCCGCCAGGTGGTTCGTACGGAAGTCAGTACACAACAGGGGCAAATTGTCGAGATTATTCGCCAGACTCTGGATCTTATACCGGAAAGTGATGAGTACTCGATTCATGTTTGTGAGCAGGATGCAGAGCTTCTCAGAGAAGTGAAACCGGATTTTGGTATTCCATGGCAACTGTCAGTAAGCCAGGAGTTGACTCCCGGAGACTGTCGTATTGTTGCCAGTGATGGAGAGGCTGATGCCCGTTTGGAGAGCAGGCTGATGCAATGTCTGGATATTATTCGGGAATCCCTGCCGGCAAATCTGGAGGCGGTCACTTCATGACGGGGCCGACGATGGAGGGTGATACCCTGATCAATCGCTTACGTTCTGTCCCCGTGGCCACAGTGACTGGCCGGGTCGCATCGATTAACGGCTTACTGCTTGAGGCGACGGGTATCAAATTGCCAGTTGGCCAGTTGTGTCGCATTCGCTCACGATCGGCTGGGGAGTTCGATGCAGAAGTGGTTGGGTTTAATAAAAAGCAGTCCTTTCTTATGTCACTGTCTACTCATCAGGAGGGCCTGGCTCCGGGCGATCTGATTATTCCGGCAGCGACCAATAAAAGTGTACCGATAGACAGTGGACTTATTGGCCGTGTAATAGACGCTATGGGACAACCATTGGATAACCAGCCACTGGTTGTCAACGAGCGTATACCGGTTTTGCCTCATCCCATAAACCCTATGCACAGAAGAGCAGTTGATACGCCACAGTATGTCGGGATCAGGGCCATTGATGGACTGCTAACCCTGGGGCAGGGGCAGAGAATTGGCCTGTTGGCGGGGAGCGGTGTCGGTAAGAGTACATTACTTGGCATGATGACCAGGAACACTCAGGCGGATGTAACGGTGGTTGGGCTTATTGGTGAGCGTTCCAGGGAAGTGAAAGAGTTTGTTGAGACTACTCTGGGAGCAGAGGGGATGGCCCGAACCATTGTCGTTGCTGCACCGGGTGATGAATCTCCGGTCAGAAGAACTCGTGCAGCCTCCTATTGTCATCGCATTGCAGAGTACTTCAGGGATCAGGGGAAATCAGTCTTACTGCTGATGGACTCATTAACCCGGTATGCCCAGGCGCATCGAGAGGTGGCACTGGCCATGGGAGAAGCACCTGCCTCACGGGGATTTCCTCCTTCAGTATTCAGTAAAATTCCCATTCTGCTGGAGCGTTCCGGAACCGGGACAGGCAATGGTGCTATTACTGCCGTCTATACCGTTCTGGCAGATGGCGATGACCTGATGGATCCTATAGTAGACAGTGCTCGTTCGGTACTGGATGGGCATATTGTCTTGAGTCGGGAGCTTGCCGAGAAAGGGCATTACCCGGCCATTGATCTGGACAAATCGATAAGCCGGGTGATGCCCCAGGTGGTGGATGAACGTCACCGGGAAAATGCCGGTCACTTTCGTCGCTACTATGCCAGGTATAATCAATTTCAGGAGCTTATGGCCATTGGTGGCTATCAGGCGGGTGCTGATCTTGAGCTGGATCGTGCCATTGAGCTGCGGCCGTCCATGGAGCAGTTTCTGCAACAGAGCCGCTTTGAACAGGTGAATCCGGAAGACAGCACCCAGCTGCTTAATCGCATGATGGTAAGACAGGAAGTGTTGACCCATGGCTGATGAGCAGCAGCTTAAGAGCCTCTGCAAAGCGATGGATTGCCAAACCAGGCGGCTGCAACAACAGGTTGCGGTGGCACAATCCGAAGTATTGGCGCTTGATCAGCAGAAACAGTTGATCACTGGCTCTCAAGACAGCAGCGCCCTGAATTTTGGCCATACCGTTAATGCCTTGTCATGCTGGAATCGAAATCAGTTCTCCACTTTAATTAACGACGTTTTATTATTACTGGATCAGAAACTCACCGCTCGGCAGCAGAGCCTTGAGCAGCTGGCAGCCAACCTTGAAGAGCAGAAGAAAAAAACTCACGGCCTGGAGCACCTTTCCCATAAGGCACACACCAGGAACAGAAAACGAGCAGATCAACTGATGAAACGTGAGTTGGAAGAAGTCCTGCAACGATATTGATACCGGTTTTCCCATAATAGACGATTGTGATAGCCTGATTGCTGAATGAGCAAAAGCAGGGATCGCACATGTCATTCAGCAAACCACTTCTGTCCGGTGTTTTCGCCTCACTACTTTTTGCCTCATTGCTGCCTGGCAGCACGCCTCTTTTTGCCGCCCAGCCGTCGATTGAAGAGACCATTAATAATCGGGTTGCCAACTATTTAGATAAGTCTCTTGGCGACTTCCTGCAAGCCTACCCTGATGCCAGCCAATCCATAACGGTAAGACCATTAAAAAAGATCCCCGGACATTGTCAGCAGGCTCTGAGGGTTTCCAGACGGTCTGATCATCGTCCCCCTGTTGGCCAGGTAAGGCTGAACGTTGAGTGCACCGGGCAATGGCGACATTATGTGACTGCCGATGTAGACGTTCAGGTTCCTGCGGTTCATGTTCGCAAGGCGTTATCCCGGGGGGATGTTCTTACTGAGGATGCTTTGCAGTTGATAAGTGTTTCCTGGGACAAATTGCGAGGTGATTTTTTCCAGAAGCCTGAACAGGTCACCGGGCGACAGCTGAGGCGTGCACTTGCAATAGGTAGCCTGGTTGCAGGGAGCGCCCTGGTGCCTGATTATCTGGTTCAGAAAGGACAAGTGGTCACCATACTGGCTGGAGGGGACAATCTGTATGTTGCCATGGCCGGTATTGCGCTGGAAAGCGGCTTAATGTCTGAGACTATCCGGGTTCGCAATCGCTCCTCAGGAAAGGTGGTGGATGCTCAAGTGATTGCAAAAAATAAAGTCCAGACCGGGTTGTAATTTATTTGAAGGCTTTTTCAGTCTGTCACCAGGAAAAATCCACACATGAAATGGTTAATCATCTGCTGATTAGCTTTTTCTGCAGCGAAATATCGAATCAGCAGATGATTAACTATACGCTGCATTGACTACGTTCATCTGCTGTTTATTTTCTTCTAATGACCAGGGATAGATAATGGGAAGAGAGATAGTAAATGCACTGGTACCGGATCAGCTTAGAAAAAACAGCTGGTATCCGGATTACCTTCATCTAATGGGGCAGTTATTAACCTGGTGTTACTTGAGTGAGCATAATCTGCTCAATGAAGAGATACGATTTAACGGGGATATCTACCAGACTGCTGACCACTCATTGATAGCAGAAATATTGTCCGCAGGTCTGTCAGGTATTTCTGCCTTTAGAAGTGATCCCGTCTGGAATTTAGCGTGGTCAAATTACCAGCATTATCTTCAGGCTATTCCTGCGCCAGAGCTTGAACGACTGACGACTTCTCTTGCTACCGCGAGGCGACATGGGCTTATCCGGTATCATGAGCTGCCGGATATGCTTTATGGTAAATATCTACAAGTGCGGCCAGCTCTGCCCTCGGAAGTCAGGGATCTGGTGGTCAACCTGTTACCAAAAGACCTTCAGCATCCTGTTTATCTTTCTGGTGATGGTGCCTTTGGCTTCATGCCTTTACTGACCGGCAAAAATATTCAGCTGTTCTCTGAACACCCTCAGCCTGAGACCATGCACTCTCTTATCGCTTTGCTGAGTAGCCAGGTGGTTCTGCGAGAAGGAGACCCAGTGTTGAATCCGTCGTTTTTCCAACATGGCAGGCTTAGACAGTTTGCTTATGGTGTCGGAGTTTTATTGCGTGATCACAGCTATAAAGTGAATGAAGTCAGGGATCTGTTTGGCCGATTTTCTTCGAGCATACGTCATAAGGAGATATTGTTTGTTACTCATATGCTTCACCAATGCAGTGGTTCAATGGTCCTGGTGATCCCTGGTCGTTTTCTCCTGAAAAATACCGCTGAAAGCCGTCACTTCCGGAAAAAGCTGATTCAGGATGGACGTCTTTCCGGGGTTATCCGGTTACCTGCCGGTTTATTGCCAGGACGAGCACAGCCTCTGTTTGTGCTTATTTTTGCTGGTGATACGTCCAATACCATCCGCTTTGTTAACAGTGATAACGATTATTTTAAGTCAGTCGCCGTGAAAAAGCGTGGGGAAGCAAAGTATCGATTAAATAACCCGGATGTGATTGTCGAAGAAATCCGGGACCCCCGAAATACCAGAGCCAGTTATCAGGTAAATTGCACTGATTTATTGAGCGCTGGCGATACCCATTTCCCATTGGATCCGGGCCATTATTTGGGAGCCAATCGTTCCGTGGTTTTTCGTTCCACCGGAGCGGTTTCAGTATTGGACGATGGGTTTGAGATTATTCGTGCCCAGGCGTTGAGAGGTGCGGAGTATGAGCAGGATATTCGGGTATTTATGGAAGTGACTGTCAATGATATAAACGATGCCGGATTGGTTGAAGCACCCAAGCGTATTGTGCAGATTGGCCCCGACAGGTTGAAGAGAGCCAAAGGACAGACATTACAAGCTGGCGATATATTGCTGGCGATAAAGGGGCAGGCGGGAAAACTGGCACTGGTTCCGGAATTATGTGGCAATAACTGGGTCGCTGGCCAGTCCTTTGTCATCTTACGACAAAAGCCTGGTAATGGGCTCCATAGCCCGGTTGTCCTGTTTCGATTTCTGAAGTCTGAGACGGGTCGGAAACTGATTGATTCCATACGTACAGATAATAATGTGCCATTTATCCACAGTCAGGATTTAAAACAGTTACCGGTACCTTGCTGGTCAGATCTTGAGCAGGAGCAGGCCTGTCAGGCCCACGAGGAAGTGTTAAAACTCTATGCCAGGATGAAATTTTTCCGGGAAAAGGCTGAGCTGATTGAGCGGGCAATACTGAAAGAAGCCTGATTATTCTGGCGTCCGTTTTTTAACGTTTGTTCAAAAAAAGCTGGATGCCATGGTTCCCATAATCATTGCCCAGCCATCCACCAGAACAAACAGCATTAATTTAAATGGCAGAGAGATCATCTGTGGTGACAGCATAATCATGCCCATTGCCATCAAAACACTGGCCACCACAAGGTCAATGACCAGAAAGGGAATATAAATAATAAAACCGATCTGGAAAGCGGTTTTCAGTTCGCTGGTTACAAAAGCAGGTATCGCGATTGATAAGGGCGTATCCGTCACATTTACGGGTATGTCCTGTTTGGCGATACTGAAGAACAGTTCAAGATCCGTTTCCCTGGTCTGTTTCAACATAAAGTCTTTCACTGGCAAGCTGGCCTGTGTCAGTGCTTCCAGTAAAGTCTGGCTATCTTCCAGGTAGGGGACCACTGCCAGGGCATAAATGTCTTCAAATAGTGGCGTCATGATCAGTATGGTCAGCGCCAGCGTAATACCCAGCAACACCTGGTTAGGCGGCGTTTGTTGTAAACCCAGCGCCTGCCTGAGAATGGCCAGAACGATGATGATGCGGGTAAACGACGTCATCATCAATAACGCTGCCGGGATAAAACTGAGTAACGTCATCAGAATCAGGATCTGAAGACTGGCACTGTACTCCGTTGCATCCCCGTTGCTGGTTACCGTGATCAGTGGCAGGCCTGACTCGGCAAAACTGTCAACAGCAAAAAAGCAGAAGAAGGCTGATAATGCGCACATCATCAGCCGGTATTTATTGTTCGGGTTTTTCATTCAGGAAATATGCTTCAGTCTTTCTGATTCACTGACCACATCCAGGAAACGAATGCCGTATTTATCATGAATAACCACGACTTCGGCATAGGCAATGAGTTTGCCATTCACCATCACTTCCAACGGCTCTGATGCCTCTTTTTCCAGTTCAACAATAGAGCCTTTGTTCAGGCGCATTAAATCACCGATATTAATTTTAGTGCTGCCCAGTTCCAGCGAAAGGGTGACGGGAATATCCAGGATCATCCCCAGGTCACTCATGGCCTGGGGGAGATTTGCTGTCTCTTCAACAGGCTGGGTGGATTGTTCAGATTCCAGGCTGTCCTGAAAGCTCATGCTGTCGTTTGGGGTAACGCTGTCGTCTTGTTCATTACTCATGGATTTCCTTCTCCTCGTGCTGGTACACCTCTACTTCTTCGCTATGCAATTTTTTGGTGATCTTGATGGCCAGACTGTTCTGTACCGTGCATACCGAGGCTTTAAAGCAGGGTACGCCTGCAACTTTGACGGTAACATTGGGGGGGACATCGGCCTGGATGATCTGACCGGGCTTCAGTCTCATCACATCTCTGAGGCTGATATCAACTTCACAGAGCCGTGAGGATACTTCCAGCGGGGCCTGCATCAATCCCAACAGCATATTGCGTTGCCATTGAGGGTCCTGCTCAGCAAATTTAAAGGCCTGGAGCTTTTCTCTCACGGGTTCCAGTGCCTGATAGGGCATGACGATATGGAATGCGCAGGATTGACTGCCCAGCTGTAGCGTAAATTGGCTAAGCAGAATGATTTCGGTGTCCGATCGAAACAGTGTTGAAACCGGACTGTTGTAATTATCCGCCAGTTTGATTTTAAACGAGAGTATACTTCCCCAGGCTTCTGTCTGTTTATCTGCAGCAGCTTTGAGAACTCTCAGCAATATTCTGATTTCAGCGGTTGTCAGTTCGTTGCGTTTTGGATTTACACTATCTCCGGATCCACTAAAAAAAATATCCACCAGAGTAAAAAGCATCGGAGATTCAATCGCCATAAATCCAGAACACTTTAGCGTGGTTGATTTATAGATATGTTTGATATCGGGGGTTGTGTCATTGGCAAGGTAATCGCCCACTTGTAATGAATCAACACTGTCAAACTGCACATCAATGTTATGCCTGAACAGACTGCTGATGGCATGTCTGAACAGTTGTGAGAAACGCTGGTTGATCAGCTCCAGCGTAGGTAGCAGGTCATGAATCTTATAATCCGGGTTGGTCAGATCATAAGTTTCAAGATCTTTAAATTCAGAAGAAGAGTGTACCTTCTGTACTTTTTCAGAACCTGACAGCTCCCGGCTGTTCAGTGATGATTTTGATTTCCTGTCCATGGAAATACCTGCCCGAAGGGAACACGAAGCGAAATTTGCCAGCTTTCTTTATGAAGTTGAAATAGCTATTTTCACGATACCGTCATCAAGCCTTAAAAACAAACAACTTTTCTTTTATGGGGTTTACCCGACTTTGCCTACGACAATGACTTCTTTATTTTCAGGTATTTCATTAAACGACAGTACGTGCATGCCATCAGTGCACAGTCTTGCATAGCGGGCCATAGCCGGGCGAATGGTATCGTTGACCAGCATGATTGGCGGCTTTCCTTCAGCGATCAATTTATCAGCAACAACGGGTAACTGCTGCTGAAGCTGTTCAGCAATACCCGGCTCCAGTGGCAGGGAGTCTGGTGAGAAATGACTGTTTTTTACCGCCTGTTGAAAGCTCTTCATGATGACCTGTTCCAGCTCTGGGCTCATGGTAACCGCAGGCAGTGTCTGCTGATGACCGATCAGGTTCTGCACAATGGCCCGGCGCAGGGCGACCCGGACTTCGGCAGTGAGCTGCCAGGTTTCCTTGTTATTTTCCGAGGACTCCAACAGCGTAGAGCCAATGGTACGAATATCACTGACCGGGACATCTTCCACCAATAACTCCCGGAGGACTTTTGAAAAAATGCTGATGGAAATTTTTTTCGGAATTAACTCATCGGCCAGTTTCGGGGAGTAATGGCGCAGCTTATCCACCAGTTGTTCGACTTCATCGTGACCAAGCAGTTCACTGGCATGTTCATCAATGATTTTATTCAAGTGCGTTGCCATGACACTGGCGGGATCAACGACGGTATACCCCAGTCCTGATGCATGATCTCTGTCGGATGGTTCAATCCACAGTGCATCCAGCTGGTAAGCAGGATCTTTGGTTGGGGTACCATTAAGCTCCCCAAATACCTCACCAGGGTTGATGGCTAATAACTTTCCCGGGTCAACCTGCCCTTCAGCGACGGTGACTCCCTTTAATTCGATGGTATAGCTATCAGGTTTCAGGCTTAAATTGTCTTTGATATGCACACTGGGAACCAGAAAGCCCAGCTGGCGGGACTGGCTTTTGCGGATTCCCTTGATCTGGGTTAACAATTGCCCACCCTGTTTTTCGTCAGCCAGGGTAATCAGCCGGAAGCCCAGTTCCATTTTCAAGGTATCTACCGGCGGAATATCCCCCCATGACCAGGAAGTCTCCGGTGAGCTTTGATCCTGCTGCTCCCTGGTATCGTCCTGTTCAGCAGGTGTTGAGTTTTTATTGAGCCACCAGAATACCAGTAAGACCAATGCACCCAGGCCAACAAAAGGAATAAATGGCATGCCGGGAACCAGCCCCATAACGATCAGGATAACACCGGTCAGCATCATGGCTTTGGGGGATGACAGCATCTGCTCCGATACCTGGTCCCCCATATCGGCGGATTCTGAAACCCGGGTGACCATCATGGCGGCAGCGGTTGACAGTAACAGTGACGGGATCTGGGCTACCAGGCCATCACCAATGGTCAGTAGTGAATAGACAGTAAAGGCCTCACCGGCACTTAGCCCATGGCCAAGCGTACCGATCAGCATACCGCCAATAATATTGATGGCCAGAATCAGCAGGCCTGCCACCGCATCGCCACGGACAAATTTACTGGCACCGTCCATGGAACCGTAGA
Organism: Endozoicomonas acroporae; assembly: GCF_002864045.1. GTDB lineage: Bacteria > Pseudomonadota > Gammaproteobacteria > Pseudomonadales > Endozoicomonadaceae > Endozoicomonas > Endozoicomonas acroporae. Next base: position 22,174 of record NZ_PJPV01000061.1, on the reverse strand, counting down.
AATCTGCCTCCCGTCGTACACTCTCCCGTCGGTCATGGGCTTTTTGCTGGTCAATGATGCCGGCATTCAAATCAGCATCAATGGCCATCTGCTTGCCCGGAAGCGCATCCAGAGTGAAACGGGCGGTGACTTCTGATATTCGGCCAGCCCCTTTGGTGACCACGACAAAGTTGATAATGACCAGAATGGCAAAGACCACCAGGCCGACCACATAGTTGTTGCCAATAACCACTTCACCAAAGGATTGAATCACTTTACCGGCAGCATCCGGGCCGGTATGACCGTTGAGCAAAACGACACGGGTTGAGGCAACATTCAGTGCCAGACGAAGCAGAGTAGAGACCAGCAGAATGGTTGGGAAAACGGCAAAATCCAGCGGTTTTAGTGTGTACACACTCACCAGTAAAACCAGCAGGGAGAGGGCTATGTTAAAGGTGAAAAAGGCATCCAGCATAAAAGGTGGCATGGGCAGTGTGACCATGCCGAGGGTCATCAGTACGATTAATGGAATACCAATACGCAGTCCATTGGTTTTGCCCGATAATTCTCCCAGCAGACGTTGAGCTTCCCTGATCATTGTCTGGTCCTTGTGATAAAGCCTGGTTATCCCTGCTTATCCCACTTTTCCTGAAAAGCCCGGGGAACCTCCGGTTCCGGCATTTCTGGTCTTGCGGGCATTCTTCCAGCCTGATAGTCATTCAGGTGCTTGATGTAAGCCAATATCTGGGCAACAGCTATGTACAGCTCGTCGGCTATTTCCTGGTTGAGTGCTGTCGTATGATAAACCACCCGGGCCAGCACCGGTGATTGAATCACCGGGCGGTTATATTCCCTGGCCACTGCGCACATTCTCAGGGCAACCTGATCAACGCCTTTGGCCACCAGATAGGGCGCTTTGGCCCGGTTCTGGTCGTAGCGAATGGCCACGGCAAAGTGTGTCGGGTTGGTGATGATCACATCGGCTCCCGGCACCGCCTGCATCATACGTCGACCGGCAATTTCCTGCTGCTTCTCTTTTAACCGGGAACGAACTTCAGGCTGCCCCTCCAGCTCTTTCATTTCATCACGCATTTCCTTATGTGTCATGCGTAACTTGCGTAAATGGCTCCATTGCTGAAATGGAATATCGATGATGCAGATAATCACCAGCGCCAGGGTCATAATCGCGACCGCCTTAACTAGGTAACCTGCTCCCAGGTAAAGGGCACTGGTAATAGATAACTGGTTAATGGTCATTAACTCGGCAAAAAACCACTGGGCAGTGAGCCAGAGACAAAAGCCAAGCAGAAGCAGTTTGGCAATGGATTTGACCACTTCCATCAGTGAGCGGGCCGAAAACATCCGTTGCAGCCCTTTCAGAGGACTGATGCGTTCACCTTTAAACTGCAGCAGTTTATTGCTGAACAGCCAGCCACCCAGTGCCAGGGAAGCGCCAACGGTGGCCAGGGTGGTCAGCAGGAAAAACGGCATCAGCCCTGAGAACCCTTCGGTAAGGCTGTTAATCAGATGGCTTTTCAGCCAGTTTTCCTGACGAAGCACGGCTTTATCAAAGGTGAAACTGGTGCGCATAACGCTCTGCAACTGCTGGCTGATCAGGTTGCCGCTAAACCACATGGCCAGCAAGGTACCGCCAATCAGTGCGGTAGTCACCAGCTCCCGGGAGCGGGGAACCTGACCTTCTTCACGGCTTTTCTGGATTTTTCGTTCGGAAGGCTCTTCGGTGCGTTCTTCCTGTTGGGGTTCATCGGCCATTCTTGAGAACCCTCATCTATAACAGCAGGCTGGAGAGTGCTTCCAGCCCCGCTTCAGTGAATCGAACGAATATGCCGGAGAACTGACTGCTGACCAGCATTAATATAATCAGACCGCCCAGCATGGTCAGCGGGAAGCCAAGGCTGAAAATATTGAACTGAGGTGCTGAGCGGTTCATCACGCCAAAGGTAAAGGAGACAATCAGCAGGGAGATAATAGCGGGCACCACCATCAACAGGGCGCTGGCAAACATCCATGACACCAGCCCCGGCAATTGCTCCAAAACAATTCGGGAGAGATCAAGCGGTGCCACTGGCAGGATGGTGAAGCTTTCAATGATGATGGTAATGGCCACAAGATGCCCGTCCAAGGCCAGAAACATCAGGAAACTCAGCAGTTGAAACAGCTGACTGATAATAGGAATCTGAACACCGTTGATCGGATCAATCATCACCGACATGCCCAGCCCCATCTGCATGGAAACCAGCTCACCCGCTGAGGTAAAGATGGCAAAATAAATTTGCAGGATTAATCCCATGGCAAAGCCGATGGCCAATTGTTGCAGGGTAATCAGCAGAGCTGCTCCTGATATAGGCTCCACGGCAGGAACAGCGGGTAGTAATGGGGCTATCAGAAAGGAAATGGCCAATGCCATCAGCAGGCGTATTCTGGGGGCAACCACCTGACTGCTGACCATGGGCATGGTCATCAACAGCGCGGCAACCCGAAACAGGGGCCAGAGGTACTGACCAAGCCAGCCGGTCAGCTCGCTGAAGGTAAACCCGATCATCAGGCCAGCAGCTCCGGGATCAGCTCATAGAGTCGGATAAACAGATCCATAAACTCCTGAATCAGCCAGTTGCCTGCCAGGCCAATGGTAATCAGGGTGGCCAGCAGTCGTGGCAGAAAGCTCAGTGTCTGTTCATTGATCTGGGTGGCGGCCTGAATGGTGCTGATCACCAGACCCACCAGCATGCCGGGGAGAATGATAACTGACACCATGATAACGATCAGGGTCAGTGCGTCTTTGAAAAGGTCCGCCACAACTTCCGGTGTCATGGGCTCTCCTTATTCGGTTCCGGGTTGTTGGCCCATTTATTTATATGAAGATATATAAAATCATTTTTTTAATCTAAAAACGACTGAAAAAAATCATTAATTTGTTTAAGTGGATTCAGGTGGTCACCGAATAGGGGGGTTCAGCGTTTCTTAAAACTATAAAGAACAGAAATATCGCTGAAGTTTCATAGCGAATATCCATGGATGGAGAAATAAACAATGGCAATGACCGTTAATACTAATTCCTTTTCATTGAATGCCCAGCGTCAGCTGATGAAGTCTGAAAGTGGCTTGCAAACCACCATGCAAAGACTTTCTTCCGGTGTGCGTATTAATAGTGCGAAAGACGATGCTGCAGGTCTGCAGATTTCTAACCGTCTGGAGGTTCAATCCCGTGGTCTTGCTGTGGCGATCAGAAATGCTAACGATGGTATCTCTCTGGCGCAGACTGCAGAAGGTGCGTTGAATGAGTCTACTGCGATTTTGCAGAGAATGAGGGATTTGGCTCTGCAGGCTTCTAACGGTTCAAATGAGGGTGATGAGCGGGCGGCATTGAATCAGGAAGTGACTGCTCTTAAGGCTGAGCTGGATAGAATCTCCAATACCACCTCATTCGGTGGCGTAAATCTGCTGGACGGCAGCTTTCAGAACAGAAGTTTCCAGCTGGGTTCTACCGCTTCAGCTAACGATAAAATCAGCTTCAGTATTGCTTCTGCAGCATCTGCTGATTTGGGAAGTGGTAGTGGGGTTACTGCTGGGACTAAAATCGCGAGTCTTGATGCAGGTGATATAACGCATGGAAGTAGAGCAGCGGAAAATTTGACTGTTTCTGTTAATGGTAACAATCAGGTCATCAATATAGCTACTACTGATACTTCAAGTGAAATTGCATCAAAGTTGAATGCTGTCTTTGAATCTGAAGTTGCTCAAGGAAGTATTAATGAGGGAGATTTAGCCGCCATCGTTGATTCCAAAGGTGGTGTTACTGTTGTTAGAGGTGCTGGCTTTACTCCTGCTAATTTTACCTTGGCAACCAGTTTAACAACAGCTGGTGATCTTGGAGTAATGGGTGAAGCAACTACTTCTGCAAACTTAGCAGGTGCTGACAATGGTTCAGCTGATAATGTTAATGGCATTGACCTGACTACTGCTAATGGAGCTGATAACGCTGTCAGCATCATCGATCAGGCTCTGAAAGAGATTGATTCTGAGCGCGCCAACCTCGGTGCCATCCAGAACCGTCTTACTTCCACCATCAACAACCTGGCCAATATCAAAGAAAACGTAACGGCCTCCAAGAGTCGTATTCTGGATACTGACTTTGCTGCTGAAACGGCCAATCTGAGTAAATACCAGGTTATGCAGCAAGCCGGTACTGCAGTTCTGGCTCAGGCCAATGCCATTCCGCAGAACGTGCTGTCACTGCTGCGTTAAGGCCAAACCAACAGAGTCGGTTAAACATCAACGGGAGCTTCGGCTCTCGTTTTTTGCTGTTTAACTTTTAACCGGCAAGCCGATACGAACCAGATGAAGAATTAATCAGAGGCTGATTATGTTCAGTGTCTCAGGTCTTTATTCCGGGCTGGATGTGAACTCCTTGGTGAACGCGCTGGTGAATGCTGAGCGGGCACCGACTGAGGCCCGGCTGAACCGGAGTGAACAGGCTTATACCGTGGAGTTAACGGCAGTAGCCCAGCTGAAATCATCACTGCAGTCATTTCAAACGGAATTGGAAAAACTGAATTCAGTGGAAGGTTTCAGTCCACGTTCTGCCAATATCAGTGATGATTCGGTGATCGGCGCTTCTGTTACCAGCGTTGCCCCAGAAGGTATTTATACTTTCACCGTGGATCAACTGGCCAGTCGCCATCAGTTAAGCTCCGCTGCCATTGCTGAGGGTGAAACCATTGGCACGGGTACCGCCAGTTTTACCGTTAATGGTGAAACCTTTGCCATTACCCTGGATGCTGGTAATGACACACTGACCGATTTACGGGATGCCATTAACAACACAACCGATAATACCGCCGTTCAGGCGACGTTGATCAATGATAATGGTCAGCAGAGATTGATGCTGGCCAGCCGTGAAAGTGGTGCTGATTATGTGATCAATGCGGATTTCAGTGGCTTGACCGGTGGCACCGTTGCCCTTGGGGCAATGACTGAGCTTCAGGCCGCTCAGAATGCCAGCATTCGATTTGGTAGTGGTGCATCCGCTATCATTATCACTTCTGCCGATAACACCTTTGAAAACCTGGTGGATGGCGTTTCGGTCAATGTTAAATCCGTTTCAACTACACCGGTCACTTTGGATATTTCTCTGGATAAGGCTGATGTCAGATCGTCAATCGAATCCTTTGTGTCCACCTGGAATAGCCTGAAGTCCACCTTTGATCAATTGACTGACGTTAACGGTGTGAATGCCGGTACATTGACTGGCGATGCCCAGACACGACTGCTCGAATCCCGGTTGCGTAAAGAACTCAGTAGTCTGGTCGGCGAAGACGGCGATGTATTTCGTACCCTCAGTGACATGGGTTTAAAAACTACCCGTACCGGAGAACTGGAAGTCGATGCCAGTCGTCTGGATAAAGCGCTGAACAACCATTTTGACGAGCTGGCTGTGGTGCTGGCTGGTGATAATGGCCTGATGTCCCGGCTGAACCAGCGGTTGGATAGCTACCTTGGCAGTGATGGTTCTCTGGCTGCCAGGGAAGATCGAATTAATGAGGCGGTCAACGACATCAGTGATGACCGGGAAGATCTTGAACTTCGTCTGGAACGGATACAGTCCTACTACGAGCAACAATTCCTTGCCATGGAAAACCTGCTGGCCTCGTTAAGCGGTACCAGTCAGTGGCTGACCAACAATCTGACGTCCATCAACAACAATAACCAGTAAATACGGAGCATGTATGAAGCGGCCAGGGATCAGCGCCTATCAACAGCAGCAGCGGGCTTCAGTGGAAGTGGCAAAGCCCGAGCAGCTGGTAGCAACACTGTTTAATAAGTTGATGGAGACACTGGCAAAAGCCCGTCACTACATGGAAGAACAAGACCTGGGTAAAAAGGTTGACCGAATTAATTTATCCATAGATATCCTGCTGGCGCTGGAACAATCCCTTGACCATGAGAAAGGCGGTGAACTGGCGGGTAATTTGCAGGCACTTTATCAGTACTGCATCAAACGACTGACCGAAGCCAATGCCAGTAATGATGTGACCATGATTGATGAAGTCGCCGGATTGATGGGAGAGATCAGAGAGGGGTGGCAGTCGGTTGTTAACGGTACTGTTGAGGACAGTGCGGTAGCCAGCGCAGGTTAAAAATGAAAGATCATAGCCTCTCCGTGACTGATTATGTTGATAAGCTGAGATCCTTTGAACTGGATCTTGAAGCATCTCTGGAATCAAAAGATTGGGATCGGATGATAGCTGTTAATCAGGATTTGCAGGGATTTTTTCAACAGATGTCGGATGCCGGTGTAACCAATCAGCCTCCGGTTCAGGGGGCCCTCGCCAGAGTACAGGTTTTGTGCAGCGCCCTGATGCAGGTATGTACCCGACACCGGGCTGATAGCCTGTCCGTGATCAAAAAAACTCGCAAGGATAGTTTGGCACTTTCCAGCTATCAGCGAGCCAGTAATTTCCGAAGGTTGTAATGGAAGCAATTCAGCATTTGCCCGTTACGAACCTCCCGGTGCCAGCAATGCCGCAGCAACAGGCTCCTTCTGGTGACCAACATTTTTTGTTTCATCGGATTTATCAGGAAATTGATGCTTCTGGAAATAACAATGGGTTGACAGACGTCCTGCCTGCCTTTCCAGAGCAGCTGATGTCCCGGAATGGGGAGCTTGAACAACCGTTAGAACCTTATGGGGGACAGCCCGCCTTGTCAGCAGGTTCTTTCACTCCTGCGATAATGCATCTTGGCAAGGCATCCTATTCTGACCTTGCTTCGTCAGATATTGGTCGGGCATTTTCAACACAAATGAGTTTGCAAGGGTCTGATTCTGTTCGTGCAGGTGCGGTAAACCAATACCCTGTATCTCCAGAGGTCGCAGAATTGGCGGATGGCCGAAATGAACGACTCCGGACGGTATCGGACATCAGCAATCAAACGATGTTGCCAGGCAATAGCTCAAAGCAGCTGTCTCAAGCACAATTGAGAAGCTCTGGAAGTGAGTCATTATCCATTGATAGAACGCTCTTTACCGGTGATTCAAAAACGCTAAATGGTATCCATGGCCAGGGCACAGCTCTGCCGACTGATGCTTTCAGCCAAACTGAACAGCCGCAGGGTATTGTGACTAAGGCAGCTGATCCCTTTTTGCCAGAAGTTCATCCTTTTATCGACCAGGTAAAGATTCGAGAGCAGGTACGTTTCAATCTGACTCCGCTCTCAGAAGCTGAACCCATTCATGGGAGTCAGGTTTCTCAAGGGGGAAAACTGCATGTGCCAGCTTCGGTTGAAGCCAATACCGAGACTCTGCAACAGAAGGCCATTGCCAATTCTCACAGGGAAGTCATTTTCCCTCAGTCACTATCTCCTCAACGCCTGGGCACTGAACTGATCCAGATGCTCAGAAAAGGCGAGACCGGGCTGGAAATCCGGCTTGATCCACCAGAACTTGGACGTCTATCGCTGTCTGTCTCCCTGGATGCAGAATCGCTCTCCCTTCAGGTGACCGCGTCTTCAGCCACTACCCGGGACCTGCTACTAAACCAGTCTGAACGACTGAGACAGGTTTTAGCCGAACACAATGTGGATTTATCAGAATTATCAGTCGATGTTCATTCCGGCCGGGGAGGGCAGGCCGGGAGGCATCAAGCGGCAAACATGGCCGCTTCAGAAACCCTGCTGCAAGCCGATTGGGGGAGTGACAATGTGGAGTATTTATCAGGTGCTCAGCTGTTTCGCTCCGGGGGAGGGCGACTGCTGGATCATTTTGTTTAATCGCCCTTGCTTTTTATCCCAGGGGCTTAATGGTGGCAGGGAGGCATGATGGCTGAAGAGACGGAGCAGGCGGAAGCGGCAGTGGAAAAGAAATCAGGCAAGGGTCTTATCATCATTCTTATCTTTTTGGTCCTCTTGCTGATTGCGGTTGGCGGGGGAGCCGCCTGGATGTTCATGCAACAGAAGAGTGAAGATCCCGACGAATTGGCAGTACCTCACTTCATGCAAATGGAACCATTTATCATCTCGCTCAAGAGTGAAAACCGTCCCCATTACCTGCAGATTAAATTGTCATTGATGAGCCGGGATCCTGAGGCATTGAAACAGTTGGAAACCTACCGCCCTATGATCCGCAATGAAATTATCCGGTATTTGAATACGTTGAAATATATGGATGTATTAAAGCCAGAAGCGCCTGATGCTATCCGCACAGAGACCATTTCCAGGGTTAATGACCTTTTGGTTAAAGAGCAGGTTGAGGTCACCATGGATGATCTGATTATTACCGATCTGGTAATTCAATAGTGTTCTGACCCTATGTCACTACAGCAACGCAAAGGGCTGAATGCCTACCAGAAACAGAGTGGAATGGCTTCCCGGGACGAACTTGTTCGGGAGCATCTGGGACTGGTGAAAAAAGTTGCGCTACATATCGCCGGAGCATTGGGGGGCGATGTGCCAAAAGATGACCTGTTGCAGGCAGGGATGATGGGCCTGCTGGATGCTGCGAGCCGTTTTGAGCCGGGGAAGAACATCCCGTTTGAGCAGTATGCCCGAATCCGGATCAGAGGAGCGGTGATCGATGAGCTTCGACACTGGGACTGGCGCAGCCGCACCGACCGTGAACATAGCCACAATATTCGGGATGCCATTCAGGCGTTGCAAAACCGGCTGGGGCGGTCGCCTTCAGAACAGGAAATCGCAGCAGAACTGGGTGTCAGTGTGGAGCGTTATCACCGGATGTTGCAGGGCGGAAGCTCTGGCACCTTGTTAAGCCTGGATGCGCTCACTCAGGGCGAAGCCAGTGCCAGTGTCATCGAAGTCAGCGATGACGATTCCATACAGATCATTACGGAAGGTGATGAGTGTAATAAAGCACTGACAAAAGCCCTGAAAGCGTTGCCCGAGAGAGAACAGCAACTGATGAACCTGTATTACGTTCATGAGTTCAATATGAAAGAGATTGGCCAGATACTGGAGCTGACTGAAGCCAGAATTTCTCAACTCCATCAGCAGGCATTATTGAGATTGCGCTCATTTATGGAAGAGTGGAGCAGGGAGCCCTGATATGAAAACTGTTGGTCTGCTGGCCATGCTGGGAAGTATTTTTGGCGGTTTTATGATTGCCGGCGGGAAGTTGATTTCAGTCTGGCAACCGGCGGAAATCCTGATAATTGCCGGCGGTGCCTTTGGTGCGTTCCTGATCGCCAACCCTATGGTCATCGTCCGTGCCACCGGACGTCATATGGCCTATATGGCCAAAGGAACCGGCTTTAACCGGGCCTACTTTGATGAGTTGTTAATGCTGTTGCACACCCTGTTTGAGATGGCCAGAAAAAAGGGGGGGAACAAGGTTCTTGAGGAGCATATCGAATCACCGGATACCAGTGACATCTTTAAGAAATTTCCTCTTATTCTGAAAACGCCACATATCTACGGCTTTATTGTGGAAAACCTTCGGCTGTCGTTAGTTGACGGTATCTCGGCTCATGAATACGAGCGAATTATTGAGCAGGAAATAGGAACAAAAGAGCATGAGATGATGCGTCCTGCTGTGGCGCTTCAGAATGTTTCTGATGCTTTACCAGGGTTCGGCATTCTGGCTGCGGTACTGGGAATAGTCATTACCATGAGTGCCATCAATGGCCCTATGGATCAGATCGGTGCCAGTATTGCCGCTGCATTGACAGGCACCTTTCTCGGCGTCTTCTTTGCCTACGGTCTGGTTGGTCCGGCAGCCACGGCTATTGGTCACTCGATAAATAATGAACTTCAGGCGTTTGATTGTATTCGTGTCTCGTTAGCCAGTTATAAATCCGGATTTCCACCCATCGTATCGGTGGATGCGGGGCGCAAAATACTCTACGACGATTGTCGTCCTAGCTTTGGTGAGCTGGAAAAAATGCTGGAAGGCCAGGCTTAATGGATATGGGAGCCTTTTGACGTGAAAGCCAAACGTGTAGGAGGAGGCGGGCATCATGGCGGGTCATGGAAGGTAGCCCTGGCCGACTTTGCTATCGCCATGATGGCGCTTTTCCTGTTGCTTTGGATCATGAATGCTACCGATGATGATACCAAGTCCGCTATTGCCGCTTATTTTGAAGACCCTGGTGCTTTTCGCCATAAAAGCAGCCTGAACCCAATTGACTTCGGTGGGCAGGATTCACTGGTAAGAGTCCCTAATCCGGGCCCGAGTATGCGAGGTCGGGAAGGGCCTGAAATCATTGGCGATGGTAATGCAGAAACGTTGAATGAAAATCCGGACTTCAAAGACCTTATGGATGAACTCCAGCGAATGATTGGGGGAGATGATGCCGCAGGCAAGTACGAAGACTTCATCTACCTTGAGCAGCTGGAGGAAGGCTTGCGCATTGTCATTCTGGACAATAACAAGCGCAACATGTTTGAAAGGGGAAGTTCCCGAATGAACCCTTTCTTTCAGGACTTGTTACTTGAGCTGGCACCAATTATTAATAATATCGATAATCGCCTGATGATCAGCGGCCATACCGATAGCTCAGGTTTTCAACGCTCTGATTATGGTAACTGGGAGTTGTCTGCTGCCAGGGCACAAGTGGCTCGTAAAACGTTACTGTTTGGTGGTCTATTTGAAGAAAAAGTTCTCATGGTGCTTGGCATGGCTGACCGTGTGCCCCGAGACCCAAAGCATCCTGAGTCCAGTGCCAACCGTAGAATTGAAATCATGGTTCTGGCTGATTATATGGAACGACAGGTTGAACGTATGTTTGCGCCTATTGATGAAGAAGGTCATGAGCATCATCCAACTCACAGCAATGAAATGCATGATGCTTTTGAGCGGGCAGAACGAAATCAGTTTGATTATCCCGGGTTTTGAATGTTTTAAATGGTGCGGATATTAAGGGGGCGATTTGTAAGTAGTTAACCAAATGAAATCATATATTTCTGGCTAAGTGGCCAGTCACTCTGCGGCGTTGCAACTCCGGTCACATAGCTACGGCTATGCTCCCTACGTTGCGCCTTGCATAGTAACTGCCCACTTAGCCAGAAATATACGATTCCATTTGGCCAACTACTTATCGAGTGGTTGAAACCTCCCCACCCTGCCGCTGCCACGTTTGCCCGTGGCCGTAACGGTCACGGCAAATAAGCTATAAAAAATTCATTTTTAATAAAATCTAGTTTTTTGAAATCTGGATCGGTTTTTCAGCAGTCTTTCCGGTTGAGATTGAGTGTTCAATATGTACTGTCTTTCTTTACAAAACATAGGTGCTGAATATTTTCCTAAATTAACGAATAAATAATTTTAAAGCTATCGTTTATTGCATTTAATTACAGAAGATATAAACCTGACTTTTTATCTCGACTTTAGAGTTCTCAAAGCACAATAGTTCAACAAAAATTTAATTAACTATTAATAGCAACCATCCCCAACGATGAAATTTGAGATGGTTGCCATGCTCACATCAGATCATCGAGTAATCCTTCAGGAGCTCGCTTTATATACAACCTTTCTTGCCGGAGCGCTATCACCAACCGCAGTACCAACGTTCTGCGAACTACTGTTCGGCTGTATGCTTTCAACCGATGGCTTTGTTACACAGGCACTTTTATCCATTGATTTCCATTGTGTGTGGAGCAGTTACCACCACTGGATCTCACAGGGTAAATGGCGATGGAAGCACCTGGCGTGTCGCTTGATCCGACTGGTCTGTTCAAAGGCACCGCCAGATGAGCCGATTACTCTTGCTCTTGATGACTGGGTGATAGAACGGTTTTCTGACAATGCCCCTGCTTGTCGTACCCACCATCAACACAGCAAAAAGACTAATCGACCTCAGTACATTTGGGGGCAATGCTGGGTGTCACTGGCCGTCATATTCGAACGGGTAGCAGACGAGGTTTTCACCGGCATCCCTATTATTTCATTTCCGGCCCCTGCTTCAGGTAACGCCAGCAAACTCAAAATCGCTGTTGCCATGCTCAAGGTTGTACGCAAGGAAGTACAGGATCGGGCACTACGGCTGGTAACGGACTGCTGGTACATGAATCGGACGCTGATGCAGCCAGCACTGGAAATGGATATAGAAGTCATTGCGGAAGGCCGCCCCGGTCAAATACCATCGAACCGGGCCCTTTATGCATTACCGACATTACCCGCAGTCAAAAAACCGGGACGTCCCAGAAAATACGGCACCAGGATGACTGCTGAGAAGGTAGAAAAACTCCCTGAGCACAAAGCCGTAGTATGGATGTATAGCAAGTTTCGCACCGTACGATATCGTACTCTGATTTGTCGGGCAAAATTCCTCAAAGGGCGAGAAATTCGGGTTGTCTGGAGCTGTTTTGAGAATGATAAGGGGCTGACTGAAAAAAGAATTTTCATCTCAACCAATACAGAACACGAAGGGCTTGATGTACTTCGGGGCTATGCAAAGCGGTGGCCAGTTGAGCCTATGTTTCACCAGCTCAAACATGCATTTGGCTGCTGTCATCTGTGGCAGCAAAAATTGAGAACACTTCTGCGCTGGATGCATTTGAAAATGGCAGGTTATGCATTATTACAGTTGTTGACCGTCTGCAAAAATCAGCCATGCCTGAAGATTTCCCGGATACCCTGGAGATCTCCGGATACAACAACCGCAGGCATGATGAGAATTGCCCTGTCACGAATTATTCCAAGGTTCCCTATTCGTAAGGGCTGGGATAGATATCATCAAAAATATGAGTTCAATTTCGATGAACTGCCCGGCCAGTTGAAGACAGATAAAGCAGAGGCTGCATAAATACAGCCATTTAGAGAAAAACCGGCAATAAAAGCGAACCTGAAAAAATTGTTCGCTGATGTCGGCTTGTTATTTTATTGAAACCTGGTCAGTCTTTCGTGTCATGCAAAGTCTAAAGTCGAGCAATATGATCGGAATCGAAAAATACACGCTCAAAGATGGCCAGACCGGTTGGCAGGTGAGTTTTTCAGCGACAAAGCCGAAACTGCAGGCAACCGAAGCTAACCCCGTTGGCACAGTTCATACCCGACGTTTCAGTTTTGCCAGATATGGAGAAGAAGCTTTTCAGAAAGCCCTGGAATGGTTTGAAAACAGCTATTACCAAAGTGCAGAAATAAAGATCAAATCTCCTGAAGCGGGGGGCTTTAAAGGGTAGGCAACAACCTTTCAATCACTGCGCCCAAACCGGCGGTTACGTTTCTGAAAATCGGCAATGGCGGCATCCAGATCCTGCGCCGTGAAATCCGGCCATAGGGTATCGCAGAAATAGAGCTCTGCATACGCACACTGCCACAACAGAAAGTTACTGATCCGCTGTTCGCCACTGGTGCGAATCAGCAAATCCACCGGCGGTGCTGACCCAGTGGCCAGGCTCTCTTCAATCTGTTCCGACTGAATCGAAAACGGATCAAGGTCCTGCGCTTTTACCGTGGCCGCCAGCTGTCGAAATGCCCTGGTAATATCCCAATGACCTCCATAATTCACAGCTACCATCAGGGTCATGGCACGACAATGCTGTGTCGCTGTTTCGCACTGCTGAATAGCTGTTTGAATTTGCGGACTTAGCGCCGAAACATCACCAATAATCTTCAGGCGGATATCATATTCCGTCAGCTTCAGGGCTTCCTTCTTCAGCGCATTCAGAAGCATCTGCATCAAGCCGGTCACTTCCGCTTCGGGCCTTCGCCAGTTCTCGCTGGAAAAGGCAAAAAGTGTAAGATATGGAATGCCCAACTCCCGACACCGTTTGATCACCTCTCGTACCGTATTCAATGCAGCCCGATGTCCGGACAGGCTTGGTAACAACTTATGCCGGGCCCAGCGGTTATTACCATCCATGATAATGGCAATATGTTCAGGCAGTCTAAGAGTAGAGTCAGCAATAGCCATAAGCGAGAGCATTACAAAAGATCATCATCACGGATGATTTATCAGGAAGGGAAAAAGAAGTGTAGCAAGAAACAAACGATGCAAGACTAACAGAAGGGTTTGGCAGGCAAAACAAAGATTGCCCCCGGGAGCCCGGGAGCAAAAAACAAATCAGTTCGGGCTGACTGCCGGTGGCTTGTCGCTGGAACCGCCAGAAGCTGGAGGCGGTGGAGGCGGAGGTGTGGTCGCAGCCGGAGCCTGTGCAGGCGTCTCAGCTGGAGCTTCACTCAGTTCCGCTTCAGCTTCAGACTCAGCCTGGATATTGGTACCCGTATAGCCACTCTGGGCAACCTGCTGTTCGGCAGTTTCAGCAGCTTGCTGAACGGCCTGCTGGGCAGCCGGGTTATTTGCCAGCTGAGCTGTTGCAGCGCTGGTAATGGATGCTTTTTGAGCTGGCGCAGCCTGTACCGCAACATAAACGATCTGTGCCGCCTGCTCAGGGTAAGCTCTGATCGCTTCACTCACCAGGGCACTCAGCAGCTGAGGATTATTAGCCAGCTGTGCCGCCGCATCGGCAATCAGGGAATCAATAGAAACACCCTGGGTTTGCACGGCTTTGGCCAGCGCATCAGCAGCAGGCATACGGGTAAGGTCTGTGGCCAGGTCCGCCCGGGCCACTCCTGTCATTGCTGACAGCGCCAGTATGGTGGCTGCAACAAATTGTTTTTTCATGAATATCCTTTCGATTCCAATCGAGTCAGGAGTAGGCCATACCGCAGGAAAACCCGATAAACAGTATTGCCGTGATAAGTACTGGCCTGCCGTTCTTTTAAAAATCGTAGAAACGTACAATAACCAGCTGGAAATTATATTGATATTATCTTTATAATACAATCCGTGTCGTATAGTGGGCAGGGTTCGTTTATCGCCCTGATGCTTAGTAACAGTGCTGTCTGGCCGTTGGTGCCACACTGTGCGACCTGAATACATTATGCAAATGCCACTATCGGCGGTCATTACAGGACAACAGGGTAATATAAATGAAGGGGTTACAGTTAAGTAAACTCACACTGGCGGTTGCGCTGGCGGGTTATGGTGTCAGTGCGGTTGCAGCCGTTGAAGATGCCGGACATATCAATCTTGGTCCGGTGGAAATGACCCCGATGGCAACACTGGGTATGGGTTATGACGACAACGTCTTCCGTGAAGGCGGTGACAAAGCGAATGCTAATAAAGGCTCTGCCGTTTATAAGCTGGATGCTTCTGCCGCATTCAAAGCTCAACAGGGACTGAGCACTTACGAAGCAACCCTGGCAGCCAAAAACACCAGCTTCTCCAGTGAGTCCGACGCTAACTATATCGACTATGGCATGACTGGTAAGATTCACCAGGACTTTAACAGCCGCAACCGTCTTGATGTGGATTTTGACCTGGGTCGATACCACGATGACGGCTCAACCATTAGCACAATCAATAAAGAAGCTCCGGAATATACCCGCACCAAAGGTGGTTTGAAATACGGCTTCGGCTCCATGGAAGCGATGTTCCGCACAGATCTGTTTGGTAACTACAGCAAGCAGAAATACCAGGAAACCAATGGCGATCCAGAAGGTAATAACCGCAAGAGCACAGAATACGGTGCTACCGGCTACTACCGCTTTATGCCAAAGACCGACGCTCTGATTGAAATCAAACAGCGTGAGCTTGACTACACAGATGCCGACAAAGACGGCTACGACGTCACCAGCTATCTGGTCGGTTTAAACTGGGAAGCCACTGCCAAAACCTCTGGCTATGTTAAAGTGGGTCGCCGTGAGCGAGACAGCAAAAATGCTAACACCTCTTCAGACAGCTCCAGCGGCTGGGAAGTAGGTGTCAGTTACATGCCTGTTGATCACTCAGTATTCCAGCTGAGCACCAGCAAAGACTACGGCTTTGACTCTGAAGACCCAAGTGCAACCAACCCGCTTTTCACTGACGGGATTACCAGCTCTCTTAACTGGAACCATCAGTGGACCAGCAAAATCAGCACGAATGCGAAATACAGCCTTACCAAAGAAGATATCGTCGATGGTGATGGCGCTACCCAGAAAGATCGTACTATTAACCAGTTCGGCATTTCTGCTGACTGGAAGGTAATGCGTAACGCTACCGTATCACTCTCTTATGATCTCACCGACCGTGATGAATCCAATAAAGTGGCCAACGGCGGCGCAGAAAGCTACAAGCGTAATGCCTACATGCTCACAGGCACGATCGCCCTCTAATACATTCTGGTCGTTTTTTTACTGAAAAAACGTCAAATGTTTTTTATATCCGACAGGCTGGTGTAAAATCCAGCCTGTTTTTTTTCACCCATTTCCAGACAGCCCTGAGAAACAAAATGGCCAGGGGGTCGCCAAAGACAACTCAATGGAAACTTGCCAGTTAGGTTTTGATAATGAAATCCGCCCATTTGAATAACCCTTTTTTACGTTTGAAGGAACTCCTGGCATTCGCCCTGATCATAAGCTTCAGTGGCTTCCTGTCTGCCGCCGAGCCCATGAGCCTGTCCCGCTATGAGCTAGGTTCCGGCGACAAAATCAGCATTTCGGTCTACGGCGAAGAAGATATGGAGAAAGAGCTGATCCTGACCGATGCCGGCACCATTTCCTATCCGTTCCTGGGAGAATTCAAAGCCAAGGGGCTCACTGTCGGCCAGCTGGAAGCACTGATTACCAAACGACTGAAGCAGGGTTATTTTATTGATCCACGAGTCAGCGTATCGATTAAGGAATATCGCAAATTTTTTGTCAGTGGCGAGGTGAAATCCCCCGGAGGTTTTTCCTTTGAACCCGGTTTGACCCTGGAGAAAGCCGTTGCCCTGGCGGGAGGATTTACCCAGCGTGCTTCCAAAAAAGGCATTATGGTCACCCGTGAAGAGAATGGAAAAGCCATTGAGCGAGAACTGTCGCTGAATGACTCCGTTTTACCCGGTGACATTATTGTTATCAATGAAAGCTTCTTCTGATATGGCCTCTGTACTGAATACTCTTTTTGGTAGCCACGGAGACACGAAGGCACGGAGAAAAGAATTAATCTTTTCCTCCGTGCCTCCGTGTCTCTGGGGCCAAAAAACACCATCTAACGAACGCTGCCACCCTGCCGGTACTAACCACTAACATGACTACAGAAACCAAACCCGCATCGCCCCCGTCGCAGGCCAGAGCGTTGCAAGATGATGATATTATAGACCTGCGCCAGATATTCCATGTCCTGAACAGCCACCGCTGGGCCATTCTCGGTTTTACTTTTGCCGTAACCCTGGTTGCCATCCTGGTGGTGTTCTCCATGACCCCCATCTATCAGGCGACATCAGTCTTACAGATTGAACAGGAACAGGCCAAAGTCGTCTCCATTGAAGAGATCTACGGCATTGAAGGCGGGAATGACAGCTACTTGAACACCCAGTTTGAAGTATTGAAATCCCGTGGTGTACTGGAAAAGGTGGTTAATAAACTGAACCTGGTTAACAATCCGGAATTCAATGGCCGTCTGCGGGAAGCTCCCTGGTACTCAGGATTGCTGGACTGGCGCAGCTGGTTTGGCCTGCAGGAGCCGGAAGAAGCCGACGATGCCACCCTCATTATGCGGGACACCATCAATGTGCTGAGCGAACATGTCACCATTGAACCGGTGCGTAAAACCCAGATCGTAAAAATTCATGCCGAGTCTGAAAACCCACAACTGGCCGCCAAAATCGCCAACGCCATTGCCAATGCCTATATCGAATCCTATATGGAATCGAAACTATCCCTCACGCTCAATGCCACCGATTGGATGCAGGGTCGTCTGGGTGAACTGTCCGAAAAACTGAAAATTGCCGAACAGGAGCTGCAGGACTACCGTGAGCAGGAACAGTTAATCGACCTGCAAGGCGTGCTGACCGTCTCCAGCAATGAATTGAAAGCACTGACCGACTCCCTGGTTCAGGTGCGCAACAAACTGGCCGTTTCCGAGAACATCTATAAGCGGATACGCTCCGGGGAGATGAAGAAAGGTGATAACCAATCCCTGCAGGCAGTATTGCAACATCCGTTAATTCAGGACCTGAAGCAGGATGAATCCAAGCTGGAACGCCAGGTGCTGGAGCTTTCCCGCCGATACGGACCAAAGCACCCGAAAATGATCTCCGCCCACTCGGAGCTGGAAAGCATCCGCCAGAACCTGACTATGCAAATCCGCAATATTGTGGAAGGGGTTGAGCGGGACTATGAAATTGATAAAGCCAACGAGAAAAGCCTGCAGATTGCTGTAGACAAAGTGAAGGCCACGGTTCAGGAGATCAACCGCAAACAGTTCCGCCTGCGTTCCCTTGAGCGGGAAGTCCAGACCAATAAAGACCTGTACGACGCTTTCTTTAAACGGATTCAGGAGACATCGGCTACCAGCGACCTGCAAACCGCCAATGCCCGTATTGTGGATCAGGCGTTTACCCCTGAAATTCCGGTGAAGCCCAAGAAGAAGCTGATTGTTGGTATTGCTGCGCTGTTGGGATTGATGGTGTCCTGTGGTATTGCCTTCCTGCTGGAAATGCTCAACAACACCATTCGTACGACGAAAGACGTTGAAGAGAAGCTGAATCTGCCAGTGCTGGGTGTATTACCCAAACTCACCGACAAAAAACTCGCCGACCATGTGTTCAACCTGTTTAATGACAAGGAACAGCACGGTTTTGGTGAGGCGGTACGCACCATTCGCACCAGTATTAACCTGACCGCCATGGATAAGGAGCATCGGGTATTTGCCGTTACCTCCACCGTGCCCGGCGAAGGTAAATCCTCCACGGCCTCCAACCTGGCACTGGCTCTTGGGCAGCTGGGTAAAACCCTGTTGGTGGACTGCGACCTGCGTCGTCCGGTGGTGGGTAAAAACTTCCATATTAAAGGCGGTTCTGCCGGGTTGGCGAACCTGTTGGCGGGTACGGCCAATGTCAGTGATGCGGTGCATAAGCTTGAGGATATTGATGTTATCCCCTGCGGCCTGGTGCCACCGAATCCACAGGAGCTGCTATCTGCTGAGCAGTTCGGAACCCTGGTCAAAAAGCTCAAAGAGCAGTATGACTACGTGGTGCTGGACTGTCCGCCGGTGCAGAGTGTCAGCGATGTACTGATGGTCTCCCGTCATTGCGATGGACTGGTCTATGTGGTTGAGGCCGGGCGCATGCAAACCAATGCGGTTCAGGTTGCCGTGGGTCGATTATTGCAGGCAGGAGCTCCAGTGACCGGCGCGGTATTGAACAAAATCAACCCGAATCAGAAAGATGCCTATGGGTATAACCAGGGGTATTACGATGCTACCGGTTACTACTCTTCTACGACATAGCATTGATACTGGCTCGATAAAAATTTGCCACGGAGACACAGGTGTGACACGAGAGCAGAGTCGGTCTGCTCGCAACTGCAATTGAGATGGAGGCAGGCCCTCCGGTGGCGGCTTCTGGAAGCAGCCACCAAACCACCGTAAGCTGCGCAGGTAAAGAGCCGACGTGGTGAGCGTTACGGAAAAGGCGCAGCTTGACTGCGTCAGGTGTGAAATCAGGAGATGAACGCAAGTAAACAACTGATGACGTCTCGAAACGTGGTCCGATGGCATCGAAAATGGAGGGTTGTGTTGCTCCAGTTCAGGGGATAGCCAGTTACTGCCTGAGCGGTGTCCGGGATATAGGTGGCATGAACTGATTTCAGGCTCTTTTGTGGAACGTGGGAATCTGTCGTTCTGGTGTTAAGGGAGCCAGCCAAGCAGCTGAACTGCACAGGCTGTGAGTACCGATACAGAGCACAGAGGAGGACCAGTCCGGTGTAGTGATGAAGCCTCCGTAATGGAGGTGGAGCGAAAGGACTGGCTTATCCGGTTGAAGCAACAGATCAACCGTCATTTATAGCGTTGTTTATAAAACGGGATGAGTCTGATGACTGAAACAAAACCGTTCACAATTTCGAAACAGCTTGTTTATCAAGCGTGGCTGAGAGTGAAAGCGAACAAGGGAGATCCTGAACGTTCAGGCGGAGGCCTGTAAAACCTGACAAGCCTGAAAGCAAGGAGGGTTTGATGACGTTCAGGAAGTCAGACCAGCTGATAGTACTCCGAGGCGGGGAGAGCCCGTCACATGGGAAAGCGGCTGGCGGTATTTGAGCCTTTCCAAGGGAAACATGGGCTTCACATCAGAGGGAGTTACGGTCTTCTACACAGTGAGAAGGTAAACCAGCTATGGCAACGAAACTGGAAAGGGTAGCAGCAAAAGCCCGGAGTAATCCGAAACTTCGCTTCACCAGTTTGGCTCATCACATCACACCGGAAAGTCTTTGCATGAATCTGCATAAAATTCCCGGCAAGACATCACCCGGCGTTGATGGGCTGACAATGGAAGAGACAAAGAAAGGCTTCAGGCAATGGCTTGAACAAACGCTGACGTCTATTCATCGACAGGCTTAGCCGATGTATTGAATGCCATCTATGAACAGGATTTTCTGCCCTGTTCCATGGGAGGCAGGTCGGGCATAAGTAGTTAACCAAATGAAATCATATATTTCTGACTAAGTGGGCAGTCACTCTGCGGCGTTGCAACTCCGGTCACATAGCTACGGCTATGCTCCCTACGTTGCGCCTTGCATAGTAACTGCCCACTTAGCCAGAAATATACGATTCCATTTGGCCAACTACTTAGGAGCGCACAATGCGCTATCCACCTTTAATGAGGTGGTGTCAGGTCGCAAAGTGAGTTGGGTGTTTGAGGCTGATCTGAAGAATTTCTTTGGAAGTCTTGATCATGGATGGCTGCTTCGTTTTGTTGAACACCGGGTCGGTGATCCCAGAATCCTGAACTTGACCCGTCGTTGGTTAAAGGCGGGAGTAATGGAAACAGGGGATCTGCATGAGAGTGAGGAGGGTACGCTGCAAGGAGGGCCTGTCAGTGTCATCTTAAGTAACCTGTATCTGCATTACGTGCTCGACCTTTGGTTTGAGCGCAAGGTTAAGCCCTGTTTAAAAGGGGAAGCCTGGTTAATCAGGTATGTTGACGATTTTGTGGTGTGCTTTCAGCACCGCAGTGATGCGGAACGTTTCATGAATGTGCTGCCAAGGCGGTTGGGCAAATTTGGTCTGAAGCTGGAGCCGGATAAAACCCGGTTGGTTGAGTTCGGACGATTTGCTCATCGGCAAAAGAAGCGGCCAGAAACGGTCTACTTTCTTGGATTTACTCATTGAGGGGGTTGGAGTTGCAATTGGCAGTTCCTTCTACCCGGTCCTGAGGGGGAGGTTACCTTGGGCGACTCGACAGACACGGAGTTTTTTTAAGGCTCTTTTCGGATTCCAGACTGCTATGTAACCAGCAAATTGACCAAGGGCTGAAGGATGCTCTTACCTCTTCGACCAATATTATGCAAAAACTCAAAAAAGCCAAGGTAGATGGGCAAAGCCTCCTGAGATATTCCCCTGTGAGGCCTTAGCCACGAACGGAGTAATGACCAAAATCCCTCCATGGTGTTCACATGAACCTCGTAAATACCGTCTTTGTCGTCATCGCGGGCGTACTCTCCTTTGCCGTGACAGACGGTTTTATGCTTGTAGCCCCATGTTTCAAGGTCATTGTAGATATTATATTCATCGGTATAAACCTGGCTTTCCAAGACTACGTGCTTCTTGATAAAGGGTTCGATAGTCGCCTTCTTAACATTCGACAACATGTTAATAATAACCTGGCCACCCCTTTGAATCATGCCCAGTACTGGCGGCTTATCCTTTTCAAGTGTGCCACGACCTGGAGCGCCTTTGAGCCTCCTTTTTCTTGGTGGACGCTCCAGATTTTTTTAATGCTTCAGGGTGGCCCTTGTGACCAGCAACAATGTAAACCTCGTCAAACTCAACCTCCCCCTCAAGAGTGACCTCAGGCTTTCGATCAACCACACCTGTTCGTAGTACCGTGGTCATGTGATGTGTATCGCTGGGGCACAGATCGAGTTCCTGAGCAATCTGATTGTTGGAGACATTCAGCCCCATTAAATAGAGGCAGGCAACCCAGACCTTGAGCGGCTGGTGATGTCCAGAGAAAACCGTGTTTGTCAGGTCATCAAAATAACGCTTACAGTTTTTGCAGTAATAATGCTGGCACTCTATTTGTACATTGTCGTGTCCATTCTTTTTGATATGGTCAGAATCACAGTGCGGGCAGCGAACAATATCATCAGGCCATCGGTTCTCGCGGATCATTTCATAACAGGTTTCATTGCTGATGAGATCGGAAATTCGTCCTATATTCATGAATAACCCTGCTGCTGCTACTTTTCCAGCAAAGG